>CAZVRZ010000196.1:0-8789 GCA_964629965.1 uncultured Anaerolineaceae bacterium | reverse complement strand
TTGTATTAAAGAACTCTCCAAAGGTCAATTCTGAACTTGTTTTTCAACACTCTCACTTTGGGATATTTGACAATCTATCCCAACCTGGGTATCATTTTCACCATGCGTATCAAGAAATGTATCTGGACGGTGCTTCTTTCGCTATGCATCACGATCATGGCGGGAGGCAGCGTACTAATTGCAAATGATCCCGTTGAAAATATCCGCTTTTACACGCGAGCAATTGAATTTGATTATGTATCCTGGACCTTGGAAGCCATCAAGATCAAGCTGGAGATGACTGCCCTAGGCACATACCATTACATTGATCAAGATGAGGCTCGTGAGCATGTATTGACATATATGAACCTTCTGATACGCCTGCAACAGGTAGAAGCTCAGATCCAAGATATACTGGCTGACCCAAACACATCTAATCCTGATGAAAGCACTTTTGATCTCCATCAGGAACGGGATAAGTTGCAAAAGCAACGCCTGTTTCTAGAGCCGCTGGCTGAAGCCATTTTGCAGCAACAGATCAGTCAAGTTGTGCACGAGTTTGGACTAAGTTTGTTGGATCAACCTATACCTCCGGTGTCGTACCATATGACCCCTCCGCCATATGGTTTGATCATATCGCCACGCCATGTGGTCAGGCAGGATGCCGATATTTCTATTTCTCCGGAACTCAAGATCGAAGAACAAATTGCACTAGAAAAACGTATTCAAGAGGGCGAAGATGTATCTGCCCTGATCGTAGGCATCGGCGGTGTTGGCCTATACCCAACCATGGTCATGCAAACTACGGATCTGTACTGGTTGTGCGAAACAGTAGCGCATGAATGGATACACAACTACTTGACACTGCGTCCATTGGGAATAAGCTATTACAATTCCCCGGAATTGAGGATCATGAATGAAACTACTGCCTCTATCGCAGGTAAAGAAATAGGTTATGCTGTGATCGAGCGGTTTTATCCCGAATTATTGCCTGAGCCCGTCCTGGAAACGCGCTCAACAGACAGTCAAGGTACCACGCTCGAACCACCGGCCTTCGATTACCAGGCAGAAATGCGCTTAACGAGGGTCAATGCAGACCGGCTGCTTGCAGAAGAGAAAATCGAACAAGCCGAAACCTATATGGAATTACGACGCCGTTTTTTCTGGGATAATGGATATCATATCCGCAAGATCAACCAGGCATTTTTTGCATTTTATGGGGCGTATGCAGATCAAGAAGGTGGTGCAGCCGGCGAAGACCCGGTCGGCGCAGGTATACGTACCTTACGAGCACAAAGCAGTACTCTGGCTGACTTTATCAACCGTGTTTCCTGGCTGTGGTCATTTTCCCAATTGGAGAAAGCTATCAGCACAGGCCAGTAGTTTTTTGACGGCTGGCTGCTTACAAGCCAATAACACCTGTTCTTTCCTTAAAGAGGAAGACAGGGTTATTTATCTGAGAGTGTCCAGGTTAGCGGGGTTCTACAACAAACTTTACAGCAGTGCGAACCTTATCTTCAATCTGAACATCAACGAATTCAGGCATGCAAACGATGTTAATATCATCGTTGGCAAGATAGCCCCTGGCCAGAACCAAAGCCTTGACAGCTTGATTGATTGCACTGGCCCCGATCGCCTGCACTTCAGCGCGCTTATGTTCCCGAACAACCCCAGCAATGGCGCCTGCCACAGATGAGGTGCGGGAGGTGCCCGAAACTTTGATAATGTCCATGCTGGCATACCTCCTTTGGTGTGATGCTGGCATACCGTCAAGCGAAGATAGAACGCAATCCTTCGCTACTGAAAATTGTACAGGAATTTATATCAATAATCAAGCAGGAGAACAAGCAAATTGCCAGGAGTAATTGAAGCATCGATACTCTACATGCTGGCCAGATCCAAGCAGTGTACGCTGCTTGCTGAATAAGCCAGACCATGAACCGGGTGGGCCGTTCTACTGGTCTAATCGGGCGTTCTGTAGAACTAAAATTTACTGTACGATCCGCTCATACCACGGTACTCGATGAATGTCTCATTGATGATCTTTGTCGCCAGTTCGATCTGGCAAGATTCTTCCAGCGTAGATGACCAATGGAAGGCCTCATCGAGCGTCTGCCCGGTGGCAAAACTGCCATGCCCGCGCAACATAATGATCTTATAGTTCTTGAGCGCTTCAGCTACTTTGCTAGCCATCTGGGGAGTACCCGAGGCAAACTCCTCTGTTACGACTGGAATTTTCTTGAGCAGGTAGGAGGCCTCATTATCAATGGGCACCAATTCATCGCGAGAGAGCGAGAAAGCAATGGCGGTACGCGGATGACAGTGACAGATAGCTAGCGCCGGAGTATTCATATACACGGTGCGGTGAACCAGCAGCTCAGTGGAAGCCAGGGCAACGCCGCTGTCATTTTTTTCCAGGCCGGTCTCAATCAAGTCGTGCGGCTTGAGATTGCCAAGCATGGCGCCGCGACGCTTAATGATCACCCGGTCTCCAAGGCGGATACTCAAATTGCCGCCATGCGAAGAAATCATGTTGCTAGTGAATAAATCGCGACCTATCTCACGAAACATTTCATAAATACGCGGGTCTATCATGGTCTCTCCTCAGGCAACGGCCTACACTAAACTGGATAATCCAAGTTCTTGCAGTTTTTTGGGACCAGGCACCCCATTCTCATCCCAACCACGTGAACGATAATATTCTTTCAACATCGGCTCCAGATGCGATACCCAGCCCTTTGATGGGCCATCAATCGGCGCCTCTGTCAGCAAGCGAGGCGGCAGGGTATCATCTTTGGCAGTAAAACCCTCGCGATTGTTATAAAGACGCTCTAAATTCCAGACGCGCTCACCCGCCTTGATCATGTCGCCGGTAGCATACGGTATGCCGGTTACTGCACTCAGTACGCGTGCAAAATACTCATCTGCTACACCCATGTTGGTAAATTTACAAACCACCAAAGAATCAATGGCGGCATTAGAGTTCTGGTTCAAAATGACAAAACTACTTTTCCCCTGCACCTGGAAACGATCAATAAGCTTAGGCAAACCCAACACTTCCAACCCGATCATGTTGCCACGCATATGGCAACCGCCGCGGTTCGAGGTGGCATAGAGCAAACCCTGGCCTTGCAAGCCGCGCGGATCGTAAGCGGGCATCTCCAGACCTTTGGCGGCCATGGACAACTCCGGATGCCCATATTTCGTGGCCAGGCGCAGCGAACCATCCGCCAACTCCGCACCCAGTTCTCGCCGGTAGGCCATTTCTTCCACGCAGCGAGCCAGCAGATCAGCGCGGCCAAAACGCAGGTCAGAGTCCAGGTAGCCCTTTTCGCTCAACTCCATGGCACAGGCTATGGTTGATCCAGCGGAGATCGTATCCAGTCCCAGGTTATTGCACAGGGCATTCACTTCGATGATGGCGGCCAGATCATCTACGCCGCATTGTGCGCCGAATGCCCAGGTAGTTTCAAACTCAGGCCCTTCGCCCTCTACCTTTTCCGTTTTACTGACGCGGGTGCAGCCGATCGGGCAAGCCCAACAAGCAGCGTTCTTGACAAGATATTTTTCAGTCAGTGTTTCGCCAGAAATAGCCTCAGCGCCTTCAAACTGCGTTTGCTGGTGGTTACGGGTGGCAAGTGCGCCAACATTATTCATAATATTCATCAGCACCACGGTGCCAAATTCGGGCAGCGCCTGGCTGGTGAGCGGACTAGCCGCCAGCAATTTGCGCGTTTCGTAAAGCAGGAACTTAAAGCGTTCCTTATCATCGATCTCCGGGCGCTCTTTGCCTTCCACAACAATCGCTTTCAGGTTTTTCGAGCCCATCACTGCGCCTACACCGCCCCGGGCCAGCGCCCGATCCCGATCATTCATGATGGCAGCAATCCGGCATAGATTCTCTCCCGCTGGGCCTATACACAGCACATTGCGCCTGTTATTATCCTGACCCAGCTTCTCGGTCAAGGAATATACGCCCATACCCCACAGTTCGCTGGCGTCGTGGAAAGTTATCTCGCCGTTCTTGATCTCAATCCAGACAGGCTTATCAGATTTGCCACGTACAATGAGGGCATCGTAGCCAGTTCTTTTGAACTGCATGCCCCAATACCCGCCCGAATTGGCATCCAACACCGTACCGGTGAGCGGGCTTTTCGTGGAGACCGAAAAGCGATTGCTGGTCTGGGAGCCCGTGCCAGTGAGCGGGCCGTTGGTAAAGATAAGCACATTTTCCGGGCTGAGCGGATCAACCTCTGGACCGACCAAATCCCAGAGCAGCCGGGCTCCAAGTCCGCGCCCGCCGATGAACTGGTGCGCCATTTTCATATTAAGAGGAAAAGTTTTGTAAGACAATCCCGCCAGGTCAATTTCTAATATCTTGCCATTCCAGCCGTTCATCATTTCTCCTGATTCTCACCCGAATTCATTCTACCCAACCGGGTCATTGAAAGAACTACCCACCCGCAATAGGCGGGAAAATACCGATTTCATCCTGCTCCGTTAGCAAAGCATTCTCATCTGTCGTTGTTAACCCGTTAATGGTGATGATCACATACGGGCGAATTTTCCCGTTCTCGGTCAAATAAGGCGCCAGTTCTGGTTTCTGTTTGACCAATTCAGGCAGAACCTCACCCAGGCTTGTTCCCACTACGAGAATTTCTTTCAAGCCTGCCACCTTGCGCAGGTTAGCAAACAACTTCACGAGAGGCATAGTGATTTATCCATTTATACATGTGATGCCCAAAGTGTCAAATCCGCTTTGAAAGCTCTTTTTTCTCATAAGCCCGGATGGTATCCATGAACTCCATACCTACGGGCGCATCCTTTGCCTGGCAATAATGATCCCAGACAGCACCGGCCGGCATGGACTTCAACTCTTCCTGCAGTGCCAACCGGCTGGAGAAATCTCCTTCAGACTCGAACTGCCTCAATATCTGGCGCGGCTCTAAAAGAGCATTCAATAGTGCTCGCAAGGTATTGCGCGTCCCGATGGCCCAGGCTGCCAACCTGTTGATACTCGCATCGAAGTAATCTAACCCAATGTGAACCCGGTCGAGAGCATTGGCGCGCACGATCTCTTGGGCTATCGCTTGCAGCTCATCGTTGAATGTCACGACATGATCGCTGTCCCAGCGGACACCGCGACTGACATGCAATAGCAACTCATCCAGGTAAAGCAGCAGGGATGATATCTTATCCGAAATCGTCTCGGTCGGATGGAAATGCCCGCTATCCAGGGTCAACAACACCTTCCGGCTCACAGCATAAGCGGTATAAAACTCCATCGAACCGACAACATAACTTTCTGAACCAATGCCAAACAACTTCGGCTCGATCGCATCCAGATTATGAGATAGTTTTTCAGCCAAGATCTGATCAAGCGCTTCTAGCAGCCGCCGACGGGGAGCAGTCCGGTCGGCAGGAGTATCCTTATAACCATCCGGTATCCAGATGTTGGTTACGGCTTTGACGCCGAGCTCACGTCCAAAATAATCGCCAATTTTCCTGCAAGCAATGCAGTGTTCGATCCAGAATTGGCGAATGGAAGGGTCATGATGAGCGAGAGTGAATCCATCGGCCGCTAGGGGATGTGAGAAGCAGGTGGGATTGAAATCGAGGCCGTGACCATTGGCTTTCGCCCAATCTACCCAACCGGAGAAATGCTGCGGCTCAATGGCATTGCGCTCAATCTTTTTATCTGCTTCCAGGTAAATAGCGTGTAAGCTTAACCGGTGCGAACCAGGCAGCAGGCGATAAACCACATCCAGGTCACGACGCAGTTCATCAGCTGTGCGAGCCTTGCCCGGGTAATTGCCGGTAGCCGCGATCCCGCCGGTCAGCTCGCCACCGGGGTTTTCGAAGCCACCCACATCATCTCCTTGCCAACAATGCAGTGAGATAGCAACTGTCTCAAGCTGTTTGATGACCGCATCAGTGTCCACGCCAAGAGAGGCGTAACGTTCCTTAGCAATCTCATAAGATGATTGGATCGTTGATTCAGTTAGCTGTTTCATATCATCACCTCTCAAAATTTATAGTGCATAAAAACGAAATTTACAGATCGAGCGGATTTCATCTGCACTCAATTCCCATAAACACTAACTTTACAAACACATCATACCACTTGTCCTGCTGTGATTGGTCGAACTTATCTATACAATGTCATATGTTTAGGCGGCCAATCACTGGAGAAAAGCGCTGTTTTGACTGCCAATTCATTATAAACACTTTCAGCGGTTTGCTTGGGGAAATTGATATACGAAATTTTTATCAAAGCCCAGGTTGTGGCAAGATGGAACCTATCCTTCACTACTCCAAGTGGCGATGTATAGCGTTTTGTCGTTCAGTGGCTCCAGACCAGGATCGGATACTGCCCAGTCGCCCAGCAAGCCAAGCTGCTGGGCGGTCAGGGCGAAGTGGCACATGGCAATACCTACATCGAGCCGTTGCAAATCTGCCAGACGCAGCAGAGTGAAATACCAATTTCCTTGACCGTAACCCGGTGTGCGCTGGCAGTAAAAATGCCAGTAATGACCATCTTTAATGATGCGCCAAGGTTGTTTATTAGATGCCGAGGGGGCCAGGCGCACCATTTCAAGAGCGGGGGTATATTCGCCGGCCTGGGCAGAGCTGGCAAGTGGTTTGCGGAAAGAACCATCGAAGAACAGCGCTTCCCAGGGCAGGCGTGTATCCGAACGCGCCTGGCGACGCAGCAAGTCCCTTGCTCGGGCTTCCGGGGCGGCATAACCGGTGGAGGCCACAGCAGGGATGATTTCGTTCGCACGCTTGCCAATTTTTGCAGCAAAACTGCTCTGGGTAAATGATCCACCCAGCCAACAAGTGCCGAGGCCAAGGGCTGTGGCTTCGAGGATGGCCTTTTCCATCATATAACCGAAATCTTCGAGGGCATGATCGGCTGCTTCGACAGCTCCGATGATGAACCCGGCCGGATTCTTGATAAAGCCGTAGGTGCCCAGGCCGCGCAGAGAGGCGCGATCATCTCCAGTAGCAGCTATCAAGTTGAAGCGAATCTTCGATCCAAGCGGGCAGCGTTGCGGCAATGTCAACGCGGCCTGCAAAGACGATTGCATCTCTTCTGCAATAGGCTTTGCCAGATACGAACGAACCGAATACCGCTCACGGATGATATCCTGCGGGTTAATCTCCATTTAGCTTTACCAACAGCCTCCGTCCACGACTTTTCATAGCAGGGCTGCCCGTTTCGGTCAGCAACTTAAGCTACTTGAGAATAGCGGGCCTTAGCGCCGCATCCTGCTCTGCAATATCGGCCAATGCCTGCATAGATAAGGTTTTCACAATCTTGCTCTGATCTTCCAGGTAAGAAGATAAGATCTTCACGACCAAGCGGCGTTCATCAGGAGTTAGAAAAAGCCGCGGAAACATCTGCGCGACATGCCAGCGAACTTCGTGTTGGTCGATTTGGGAAATCACATAAATCAGCCGATCTTTGTATGGAATCAGGTATTCGGGATGCTGCTGCGTGACTTTCTCAATCACATCTGCACATCTCATGCGCATTACCGGATCATTGCTCAGCATTCCATCGAATACTGGTCCGAACTGATTCGGCTCAGCTAGTATTTGCGCAACCACCTGGTCCGACTGTCCAATAGAACGGCGATCAGGACCACTTAATTTATCTCGAATTTCATTCATAATGGCATCGTTGTTAGTATGGTTATCTGCTGCGCCGACACCTTCCTTCCCGCTGCGCAGCCTACGAGGAACACCAGAATCAATAAATACAAGTTGATCAGAAGGATATGACGCAACATGCTCTAATTTTATGATAGTTCTCGCGATTTGCACAAGCAGATTTGTTTCGTTTTTTTATCCCAGGCTCGCATACCTGCCAGTTCAGTCAGGCCAGGGATATACGAGAACTTAGCGTTTATCCGGCCCAGTCTTTAGACCTAGCGGTAAGACTTCATGCTGGACCAGATGAGATCAGGAGAAACTTTTGGTTTTCTGCACACATAGATATAGGGGTAGCCGAGCGGCGGGTCATATTCGTGTTGAACAGTCGCCTTCAGTTCACATTCGTCAAAAAAGAAAGCCAGATCATTCGTTTTATTGGTGACAATGATCATAACATCCCAGGAATAGCCCGGCCCCCAGAGATAATAAGTCAAAAATCCACTGACCGCATGAGGAAGACCGTATTGAGGGCCCAACAGATCAATCGCGCCAGCAGGCTTGTACCAATCGGTATAGATCCCCGCTACAGCGCGGTCTTCCGGAGGAAGTTCGATATACACTCCGGCCACTTCCTGCACCAGCTCATCCCACCCAAGCCGGCCAGAGAGCAGCTCCGGGTATTGTGAACCGGCGCCATTAAATTCTTTGATAGGCAGATAGGAATTATTTGCAAAGGCAGACAAGAGATCCGGCGAAATGATGGGCAGGGAGTAAGGAGCGACAAGAATACCCCCGGCCAGCAGGTAAACCGTAATGACAGCCCTCATCGCTTTTTCCCACCGTATCCCTGCCAATTTCTCTTCCACAAACACTGAGCCGGCCGCAAGAAGCGGTATGAAAAGCTCCGCGAGCATCCGAGCCGAGGCATGCAAAACGAACATCAGCACCAGTGTGAATAGGAACAGCAGACCCAAGAAGGTATAATTCGCGCCATCCAAGCGGCGAAAGATGCGGTAAAGCCCAATTGCCCACAAAGGTGAGAGAAGAGGATTCATGTAAACCAGAAGATTTGTAAGATATTGGGCAATGGAGGCCTCATCACGCTTCCAACAATAGTGCAAAAAGGATGATAGAGTTCCTGATAACCATCT
>CAZVRZ010000195.1:7186-8834 GCA_964629965.1 uncultured Anaerolineaceae bacterium | reverse complement strand
CGTTCTTTGCCCGACGAAGCAGCCCCCTCCTTATTCGTTGGAGATTGCTTCGGGCTAAGAGCGCCCTCGCAATGACAGGTTCTATCGTTTCCTTCGATCTGTCGCTGCCTTCGATCTGTCGTTTCCTTCGATCTGTCGCTGCGAGAAGGGCGTTCTTTGCCCGACGAAGCAGCCCCCTCCTTATTCGTTGGAGATTGCTTCGGGCAAAGAGCGCCCTCGCAATGACAGGTGAGAAGCTTATATTTCATCGTAAAGATCGCGCCATTCTGGATTCAAGCTGTTGACCAGATCAATTTTTCTTTGGCGAGAACCACCTTTGATCTGTTTCTCCCTTGCAATAGCAGTACGAATATCCCTGCCGGCTTCGTAATACACCAGTTTGTCAACATTGTATTTCTTGGTGAAAACACCTCCCAAACCATTCTTGTGTTCGTAGACTCTGCGTTTCAAGTCATTTGTTACACCGGTATATAGAACATTGTTGTTCGTATTCGCCATGATGTAAACGTAGTATTCTCTATCTGATGTCATGTTTGTACTGTCGCTGCCTTTGATCTGTCGTTACCTTCGATCTGTCGCTGCGAGAAGGGCGTTCTTTGCCCGACGAAGCAGCCCCCTCCTTATTCGTTGGAGATTGCTTCGCTCCGCTCGCAATGACAGGAGAATGAGAGAGATTGCTTTCCTTCGCTTTGCTCGGGACAGGCTGCTCGCAAAGGGCGCCCTCGCAATGACAGGAGGTTGAGGGAGATTGCTTTCCTTCGCTTTGCTCGGGACAGGCTGCTCGCATGACAATATCATAAGGTGATGATTTCCGGCTTCAGCTCCAATTCCTCCACCAGCGCATCCAGCTCCGGCATGGTCAGCGGACGGCCCAACCCGGCATAAGCCGTCAGCACCGCCTCCATCATGTTGATGCCAAACGAGCGGCCCTCGTAGCGCGGCGAGGTGGTGATCACCTGGCGCACGCCGCGCCCACGCAGCAGCTCGATATTCTCGTCCGTGGTGGTGTTGGTCACCACCAGCTTGCCTTGCAGGTTGGGGCTGCCATACTTGCGAATGTAATGCATATCGCCGGCGATCAGCTCGGCCGCTTGCCAATACTTTGTGTACTTGGGGCTGGGCGCTTCATCCTTCGCCCCCGGCGGGTAGAGCATCGACATCGGCAGGTAGCCCATCAGCGGCATGAGCACATGCACCAGCCTCTTGAAGCGCGGCAGGCCCTGCACCGGCAGCGGCAGGTGCAGCATGAACATCAGGTCGCCAAAGACCACCTCGTCTGCCACCTGCGAAACCGCCTCCGCCAGCCCCACCCGGTCCACCGTGAAGGGCATAAAAGCCCGCCGGAAATGCGGCATATTCCCCAGCTCTTGCGCCGCCAGCTTGAAGACGCGCCGTTCCAGGACGTACTTCAACAGCCTGCCGTCCACCAGCGGCGTCTGGTGCACCTCTTGCACCAGCTTGAGGGCGTTGCGCACGGGATAATCGTGCCCGTCCAGGGTAACGTACATATCCAGGCCGCCCATGCTAAGCGCATCTACCTTGCCGTCCAGCTCGGCGAACAAACGGTGCGCCCGCTGCTCGTCGCCGCCGGTGCCGATGCGCTCGATCGTCACCGGCGTGCCCTTGAAATCGACCGTGACCTTCTTAT
>CAZVRZ010000195.1:0-7176 GCA_964629965.1 uncultured Anaerolineaceae bacterium | reverse complement strand
CTTCCCAGGCTGATGCTGACTGCATGTTTCATATCTCACACCGTATCATCGGGTTCTAATCCTGCCTGGCGATAATGCGCCCGGCGATTCTTTTTGTCGCCTTCATGTTCCTCGTGGGCCCAATGGGCAACTTCCACCGCCACCTGCTGCGGCACCACGATCACCCCATCCCCATCCGCTACAACCATATCCTCGGGCCGCACCTGCACCCCTGCCACCGCGACCGGAATGTTCTTGGCATCGTACTGCAAGCGCACCTGGACCATCGTTTGGGCAATGGAACGTGACCAGAACGGCACCTTTTCGAGGATGATCTCATCGGTGTCGCGCACGCCGCCGTTGCTCACAAACCCGCGCGCCCCCCGGTTGAATAGACCCAGCGCGTTTTCCGAGCCCATCAGGCCAACGTTCAGCCCGGATTGATCGATCACCACAAAATCCCCCGGCGCCACATCCTCTCGCCAGGGATATGGGCAGACCTGGTCATAGTAGTACGGCGTCCATTCCTGGCGGTACTCTGCGGGAGTCATTTGCGGGGTTGGCCCAACGAAGGGCAGGTAGCGCACGGTGCGCGCCAGGCCAAAGGCGCGCGTGCGCCACAATGGACGGATGCACGCCTCCAGCGAACCATAGTGGAAATAACCCAACGCATCCAGCGCATCGCGCACATCACAAACCCTCAAGTCCTGGTAGAGTGCTAAGAGTGCTTCTCGATCGGTATCCTTCATCTAAGCCTCCTGAGCAGGATAATGGGCTAATTATAGTTCAAACGCTGCCATTACAAAAAAACATCACGCGGAAGTTTTGGTAGCAGCGGGCGCCAAGGCGGCGACCGCCGCCGGGTTGAAGCCCTTGGCGATCAGCCAAACCGCCATGACCATTTCCTGCAAGAAGATGGGCATGTTGAGCAGGGTCACAATGGTTGCCGAATCATCGAGAATGTCGAAGACCAGCAAGAAAAAGGTGGCGATGTGCAGCAGGATGGCAATGAAGCCCCAAATGGATAACCAGCGCGGCACGAGCCGGGTTTGATACAGGAAATAATACAACATCAGCGCCCCCAGGCCGAAAAAGACGATGGTCAGTTCGCTGCCGATCGCCCCCGCGCCCCGCAGCAGCCGGCCCGCGGCGGCATAGGCCTCCGGCGCAGCGCCCGCCTGAGCCGCCTGTCCCGCCAGGGGCAGCAGCAGCATGGCCACCACCTGCACCAGGTAAGTGACCGTCTCCAGCCCGCCCCGGAAGATGGCGTAGCCCAGCGCCAGCCCTGCGCTGTATCTCTGGAAGAGCGGGTACAAGACCGCCGGGATCAACGCCAGCGCCAGGCCCATCAGCAGGATGAAGAGCGCCCCGGCAGTGACCCGGCTCTTGTTCTCGGCCGCCTGGAGCAACACATCCTGGGCGTTGAGAACAGGGGTCAAACAGACCACGCTCAGCACCCCCGCCGCCGTCCCCAGGATGAACAACACGCCCACCAGGGTTGCAATTTTTCGCTCGTTCATTTTTCAACTCCTATTTTTTCACTCTCGTCATCCAGCGTGTACGAAAAGACCTCATCCAGCGGCACACCGAAAGCCAGGGCGATGCGGAAGGCCAGTTCCAGGGAAGGCGCGTAGCGGGCGCCTTCGATGGCGATGATCGTTTGCCGCGTCACGCCCACCTTGGTGGCCAGTGCCTCCTGGGTCATTTCACCGTTGAGAAAACGCAGCTTGCGAACGTTGTTGTGCACCCGGTAATGATCCATCTCAACCCCCTCGGCGATACAGGTAAAGCTTCGAGATCGAGCCCACGATGTCCGCCGCCAGGGAAAAGAAGATCAGCAAGCCGAACATCAGCAGCACCGGCTGCCCCAGGGCAAAGGCCAGCATCGCTAAAAAGGCTCCCACGCCGAAGGTGTAATGCTCGCTGCGGGTGCCCTTCAGGCTGATCAAGCGGTCACGCTCATCCTCCACCAGGCGCACTTCATCGGTCGAGCCGGTTTGGGCGGCATGCACCACGTGCAGCGCAATAGCCGTCAGGATATACCCGGCGACCCTGACCACCACCGAGGCCACCAGCACCACCCCCCACAGCGCAAACAGCTTGCCGGCCTGCAGTTCTCCGTTGCCCAGCATGCCGAGCCAGCGCACCAGGTAATACCCCAGGATGGCAACGCCGGCGGATAAAGAGACAACCACGTTCTTTTCTTCGTATGACATAGATCCTCGCTTTGTATGGTTAGAATTACTTTATGTAATTTATAACATACATAGTATATACTATACCTTACATTATGTCAAGTATATATTACATGGCTCTCGTCTGGACGAGCGAAGCAACCCCCTACACCGTCGAGGAGATTGCTTCGCCAAAGACCGGCTAACGACAGGTACGGGTGGGTCTGCGCGCTGTACCCAGCGCACCCGCCCCCCAGCTGCTCATCAAATTTACGGATGCGCAAAATGCAGGCTGTAGCCATCTAAGTGAACAATGGCTACATCTGCTGCGGTGTGAAGCCAATTTTGTTGGTCCACTTCACCTGGCAAACTCATCCACATATTGGGGACCTGGATCAGTTTGATGGAATACTGAACCACGCGCATCAAATCGCTTTGTGGTTCTAACGACGAATATGAGGTGCGCTCATCGTAGGATATTTTGTCAATCGTATACCCATCGATCCGGCACCAAGCCGGAGCCTGTGATGCGCTGAAATAGGTCAAATGCAAGTCCATCAGTTTTTCAACGATTTCATCGTCACTAAAACCCTGAGCATCCAAAGCTGACAATGTCACCAACGGATATTGGCAATATTCACCCTCGTAATTACTTTCATTGACGGGCAATTGAAATGCCGTCGGCGTTGCCAGAGGCTGTGAAGGCTTCGTCGCCGGCGGAGGTGGAGCAGGTGTTAAGCTCGAAACAGGAAGGCTGGTTTTTAGCGGAACCACTTCGGCTGCCGGCGTGCACGAGGCCAACATAACTACCATGAGCAAAATGAGGACGGATACTTCTGTTTTCATAAAACCCTGCAGCATCATTATAACAAAACTGAAATATGAGTAAACTTTGCAGCCAAAAAGATACTATAATAATATCAGACCATCACCATTCCTCCCCCGGAGCTGCCGCATGGAACCAGTCACCCTCAACAAACGCATCATCTACGTCACCGGCCTGCCGCGCGCCGGCTCCAGCCTGCTGTGCCAACTGCTTGGGCAGCACCCCTCCGTTTACAGCCCGGGCCATTCTTCGCCGCTCGGCCAGGTGTTCAACACGCTGCGCGCCCAT
This sequence comes from uncultured Anaerolineaceae bacterium, assembly GCA_964629965.1. Taxonomy (GTDB): domain Bacteria; phylum Chloroflexota; class Anaerolineae; order Anaerolineales; family UBA4823; genus CAZVRZ01. Next base: position 3,909 of record CAZVRZ010000195.1, on the reverse strand, counting down.
CTCAGCGACGAGCCATTCTTCCTCTCCCAGCTCGATGTGGATTTCGACCTGGCCTACGGGCGCCTGCTCAACGCCTACCGCGGTTTCATCAACGGCTGGTTCGCCGAGACTGACCTGCCGGTGGTGGTCGATAAGAACCGCGGCTGGCTGCGCATGATCGAGACCGTCCACCTGCTGGATCCGGGATTCAAGATGCTGGTGTGCATCCGCGACCTGAGGCAGATCTACGGCTCGATCGAGGCCCAGCACCAGAAGACGCTGCTGATCGACTTTCCCGACCACATGGCGCCGCACGCGGCCTACGAGCGCGCCGATGCCCTGTTCGCCAAGGAAGGCGTCATTGGCGGGCCGCTGCGTTCCATCGAATACCTGCTGCAAGACGCCCCCCAGGCGCTGCGCGAGCGGGTCAGCTTTGTGGCCTTCGAGGCCTTGATGAACGACCCGCAGGAGACCATGCGCCTGCTCTACCAATGGCTGGAGCTGCCCGCCGCCCCCTTCGATCCCCAGCACCTGAAGGTGCGGCCGCACGAGAGCGACAGCTATTACCGCTGGAAGTACCGCCACAACACACATGCCGGCATCCGGCCTCCGGCGCCGCATGCCATCTCGGCGCGCATCGAGCAGGAGATCCTGAAAAACTTCGCCTGGTTCTTCGAGCGTTTCTACGTCAACCCCGGCGCACCCAGTGGCGAACGCTCCCGGCCCCCTGCCAATCCCGGGGCGGCCGCGCCTCCCAAGCCCAAAGCAAATTTGTTAAGGAAAATGGGCAAGAAATAGTGTTCATCCAGGCTTGGGCCTGGATTATTAAGGAAATTCGCTAAGGAATAAGGAGGCTTTCCATGTCCATGCAAAGTGTCCATCCAGCACAACAGCAACCAGCCGGGGCCTGGCTGTGGCTCAAGCTCAGGACGCTGCTCGCCTGGCTCAAACGGGCGGTGGCGGCCATGTTGATCGCCGGGATCATGTACGTGGGCCTGGCAAAACCACTGCCGGCCTACGCCGCGCCCTACACCGCCAATAACTACACGGAGCTGGTGGCGGCGATCAACCTCGCCAACGGCAACGCCGAGGACGACATCATCACCCTGGGCAACAACATCACCCTGGCCGGCAATCTGCCGCTGATCAAGAGCAACATCCTCTTTGACGGCAGCGGCTACGCGGTCGATGGCGCCAACGCCTACCGCGTCTTCTTCGTCGGACGAGGCGCGGCCGGCCTGAAACCTCTCAGCGCCCCCAGCGTCACCTTCCGTAATCTGACCATCCAGAACGGTAAAGCGCAGGGCGGCAATGGCGGCGGGGCCGGGTTGGGCGGCGGCCTGTTTGTCTATGATGGCAGCGTCAGCCTGCAAAACGTTGTCTTTGCCGGTAACCAGGCCCTCGGCAGCACGGGCAGCTATTGGGGCGGCGGCGGGGGAGGCATGGGCGGCAACGCCGGCAGCGGCTTCGGCGGCGGCGGGCTGCTGCCCGGCGCGGACGGCGGCTCTAGCGGCGCAGGAGGCAGTGCGGGTAACTACGGCGGCGGCGGCGGCTTTGGCCAAAACGGCGGCGGCGTGCACCCTGGCGCCGGCGCGCTTGATGCCGGCGGTGGGGGCGGTTACTACGGCAGCGATGCTATCGGCAATACCGGCGGCGCGGGGGGCTGGGGCGGTGGAGGCGGAGGCAGCTATAACGGCTTCGGCGGCGCAGGCGGCTTCGGCGGCGGCGGCGGCTTTGGCATTAATGGCGGCGCGGGCGGCTTTGGCGGCGCGGGGGGCAACGGCAGCTTGGGCAACGGCGGCTTTGGGGGCGGCGGCGGCAGCGGCTGGAACGGCGGCACCGGCGGCTTCGGCGGCGGCAGCGGCAACAGCTTTGGCAGCAGCTACGGCGGTGGGGGGGCCGGCTTTGGCGGCGGGTTGTTCGCCCGCGCCGGGTCGCTCACCCTGAGCAACGTGGCTTTCAATAATAACTCGGCCACAGGCGGCAGCGCCGGTGGCAGCGGTGCGACTGCCGGCCTGGGCAAAGGCGGCGGGCTGTTCATCTGCAAGTATGGCACAGGCACAGGAGAAATCAACCATGCCACGGCAGCCGAATGCAGCGCGGTGGTGCGAGGCTGCAACGTGACCTTCAATGGGAACAGCGCAGCGGATCAGGCGGGCACCACCGTCGACGACAACGATATTTTCGGCAGCCTGGATACATCGGGCATTGCCACCGTACTGAACACCAACGACAGCGGCGCCGGCAGCCTGCGGGCGGCCATTGACACGGCCTGCATCGAGGTGATCGATTTCGACACCGCTCTCTCCGGGGAGACCATTGCCCTGACCAGCGCCCCGCTCCAATTTCCCACGGGCGCCAACCTGACCATTGATGGCAGTTCATTGCCGGCGCACGTCACCATCGATGCCGGCGGGCTCTTCCGCGTGTTCGAGAACAACAGCGGCACGATCACCCTCGACCACCTGGATATCACCGGCGGAAAAGCGCAGTACGAATTGGGCGGCGGCATTACCAACAGCGGCGTAATGACCATTACCCACTCCGCCATCTATTCCAACACGGCCATGTCCGGCGGCGGCATTCTCAACGCTGGTTTGCTGGTGTTGGTCAACAGCACCCTCTCGGGCAATGCGGCGGTGGAGGGCGGCGGGGCGATCTACCAGGAGGGCGCTGCCAGCAGCCTCACCCTCGACTACACCACCATCTTCAGTAACACCACCGATGGCATCGGCCAAACGAACGGCTCTGTGACCCTGCACAACAGCATCGTGGCGGGCAACAACGGGGTAAATTTTTTCTTGTTTGGCGGCACCTTCATTTCCCGGGGTTACAACCTGTCCGACGACTGGACGGGGGTGACCATGGCCGCCGGCGACCTGACCGGCGACCCGCGCCTGGGCGCCCTGGCGAACAACGGCCGCGGCACACAGACCCACGCCCTGCTCTTCGACTCCCCCGCCATCGACCTGGCCGACCCTGCCGACCCTACCAACTGCCTGGCCGATGACCAGCGCGGCCAGCCACGCGCCGACCTGCGCTGCGACACCGGCGCATTCGAGCTGCAGTACACCGACAGCCACACGGTGACCAAATCCATCAATCCCGGCCCCGCCACCTACTACACCTTCGGCCCCACCCTGGCGGAAGTAGAGGTGGTTAGCGGAGCCTGCCTGACCGGATTGACCATCACCCGCACCGATAATGATCACCCCAACGCAACGATCGCTAACCTGCAAACCGGGGCTTACTGGTCCATCGAGCCAACCACGAGCTGCACTGACACCTTCACGGTCACCTTGGGCCTGCCGGCGTTGTACTTCACTCCCGGCACATTCCCCAAGCTGTGCCGCTGGACCGGCGCCGGCTGGAAATGCGGGACAGACGCAGAGAACACGCTCGTCACCCGCACCATGGCAGACAGAACGACCTCCTGGCCTTACCTGCTGCGCCAGAACGTGCACACCTTCTCGCTGTGGACGGCGGGGAACCAGGTCAGCCCAACGAAGATCGGGCTGAGCAACCTGGAAGCCCACCCGGCCCTGGGCTGGCTGCAAAACCTGTGGGAACTGTTGCGCGGCTGGCACCGATAGGCACGCGTACGGGCGGGTCTGCAATGCTAGCGAAGATTATTTCGCGGCGAAACTGCCGTGGCTGCCATGCAACCTGATGGTGTCGTTAGACCCGCCCCGACATGTGCTCATCCTGTCTGCGCGAGCACGCGTACGGGCAGGTCTGCGATACTAGCGAGGATTATTTCGCGGCGAAACTGCCGTGGCTGCCATGCAACCTGATGGTGTCGTTAGACCCGCCCCGACATGTGCTCATCCTGTCTGCGCGAGCACGCGTACGGGCAGGTCTGCGATACTAGCGAGGATTATTTCGCGGCGAAACTGCCGTGGCTGCCATGCAACCTGATGGTGTCGTTAG
>CAZVRZ010000194.1:2711-8923 GCA_964629965.1 uncultured Anaerolineaceae bacterium | reverse complement strand
TTTCCATCCCGCTGGCTGCGGACGAATGCCTGGCATTCGTTCTGGCAGGTTCGATCCCTGCCGGATGGCTTATCGTTTTGCGAGCGCAACCCGCAAGCAAACGAGACAGCTGATCCTTCTCCTCCTAAGCAGTGATCTGTACTGCAAGCAGTGTTCTTTACTGCGTGGTGCTCTTTACCACACACACCCGTCAGTCGGGAGACTTCGCGATCCAGTCTCTCGACCCGGGTTGCCATCGCCTGGAAGAGACTGGTTTGCTGCGGCGGTTCACCGCCATGGAGAGAGGCCACCCGCCTCTCTCCACTTTTTTGATTTCCTGGCCTGGTCATTTCCTATGAAGCGGCCGGTTCAGGGCATCAAAACCCTATAAACCCCTATTCGGTTCCTAAACCAAACACTGGAGGCATGTGATGAGAGAAATCGCAATGGCATTTATCTGTTTCGCAGGCGTGCTGGTACTCGTCTTTTGGGTATTAGCCGCCCTGCTTGCCATCAGGTCAGGCAAAGGAGTAATAGCGCTCTTCAGACGAGGGCGCACCACCCAATGGCTTTCCGCCGATGAAACGATTGCTCAATATGGAGACGATCATACTGGCACGGATGACTGAAAACGAAGTTGGCCGCAGGAAACTGCGATTAAACGCATGAACACAATGCGGCCAACTTATCCCGGCCAATTGACTAATCGTCAGGAAGAAAGTACAAAATTCAATGCTTCAGGTAGTTTTCTTTCGAAATCCGTGGGAAAGCTGTGTTCCAGATCGGGATAGACATCCAATTTGCATGTAGCCCCATACTGGGGAAGTAAGCCTGCCATCTGCTGAGCAACTCCAAGGCAGTAGCGATCTTTATGCCCGGCTACCAGATAAACCCTCAGCCCTTGTGGGGGATGGGCGAGCATCAATGGGACGAGCACGTTGACATCCATCAAGAATGGCCCTACCAGGACAAGCCCACGCGCCTGGATCATGCCACTTAGTACCATCCGCGCCGCCAGTCCGCCGCCTTGAGAAAAGCCTGCCAACACCACCCGCTGTGGATCCACTGGATATTCCTTGCAGATGGCGACAAAGCGTTCAAGCACTTCCTGTTTCGCCCATTCCAGGTCATTCCAGGTGTAAGCGCCAGGCGAATACGCTTGTGATGACTGAGGCAGGCAGACCAGCCAACCATTGGCAGCCGTCGAAGACCAGTGGTCGGCTTCGATATTGGCGTTGGCCCCGTGCAAAGCCAGGAGCAGGGGGAAAGGGGGAGAAAATTGTGCGGCTGGCTGAATCACCTTAATCACCGGCACGGCGTTTGCTATGGCCTGCGCCCGGCGTTCCTCGCAAATACTCGCCAGACGCTCAAATTCTTGGTTGCCGAACAACAGTTCAAAGTCTGGGTCGGTCTGCAGCCCGCCATACCAATAACCAGCGCTGACTGCATCCTGGAGTAATTGCAGTACCAGTTCCTTGTTCTTCAGCCGGCAAGCCATATCCATCCGCCAGGAATAGATGACCTTTTGGGAATATTCTGGGAAAAGGTGAGCTTCACGGGTCGCCAGGTCGAGAGCATCAGCGTAGGCTCCTGATTGAACCAGATGATCATACTGTTGCTCGATTTCTTGCAATTTTGAGAGAGTGCTCATTTGAAACCAGTCCTTTCTCTAAGATATTTCTTCCGCCGCATGTTCCAAATCCTCATCGCTAGGCCGCGAGTAGCGCGCTGTCGTATCCAGCCGGCTGTGACCGAGAAATGTCGCCGCCGTCACGATATCCACCTTGGGGTTACGCACCAGGCGGGTGGCTACCGTATGGCGAAAAGTGTGTGGGCTGACATTCTCCACGCCAGCTTGAGCAGCATATTTTTTCACCGTGTACCAGATCGCATAAGTGGTCATCGCCCTCCCATCTTGGGTTCTGAAAAGCGGTTCTGCCGCTGTTCCGCTTGATTGCCTATTCGGATAGCGCCCCGAGAGAAATCACTTGCTTGCCCGGGTCGCATGAATGTAACTGGTCGGATTGTTTGTAGTATATTTGTTCTTGTCAGGATAAGATATTATGGTCTCAAAATTACCGGCAAATACAAAGCCGACTTGACCTGAACGGTAATTTGCCCATGATTATTTTTAGGTACCATATCTTCACCATTTCCATCCACGTAGGCTAGGTTGGTTAACAGGCCAACCTGCCTGGCAATGACTATGATGGTGACAGTTACCTGAGCGCTCGGATCCAGACTGCCAAGGTTACAGGTGATGATGGCTGTACCAGTGCAGACGCCCTGGCTAGGATTAACCAAGCTGAGAGATGCGCCTGCTGGTAAAGTATCCGTGAGGATCACGCCAGTGGCTGTGCCAGGGCCTCCGTTGGTTACCGTAATCACAAAGGTCAGATCCTGGCCCAGGTTAACTGGGTCAGGGGCGGCCGCCATAATCAGGCCGAGATCGGCAGAAAAGTTGGTGGTATTCCATACCTGGTTGGTCTCTATGGGCGGGTTCGTGTCGAAGACAATTTCAGCCGAATTCGTGAGCACGGTTCCCGCAGGGGTGTCTGCCTTGGGCCGTATCGCAAACGATACATGCCCTTCGCCCCGCCCGGTGGTATCGTTGGGCGGCAGGAAGCCGGCCAGGGGATCGTCAGGCAGCTGGCCGGTCTCGGAGTCTAATGTGCGGAAGATCCAGCTTGCCTGTCCAGTTACTGGATTGAGTTGCACGTTGATATCTACCCACCAGTTTTTGTTCACCCCTGCGCGATAATCAGCGGTGGTAGAACGGGCGTAGAATTGGCCTCCTTGTTCTTGGACGGAGATTATTTGCTCCCCAAATGTAATCTCGGTGATTTGGAAAGTATTCCAATCCAGGTTTGGATTCAACGCATCGGTAATAAAAACCTCCTGAGCTGGAGCAGTCGCTGTGATCACATTTTCGAAGTAGATTGTATATTCCAGCGCGCTGTCAACGTTTACCAACCGTTCTGAGCCCAAACCATCCGGCCCGACTTTTTCATTGGGATCTTGCGGCCTGACGAGGGCAATATGATGAAAATTAAATGGATCAACAATACCAGCCGTGAACTCATTTAAGAGAAATGACCATTGCTCCATCGGTAGGGTATGGAGAATTCCTTGCCAGTCCAGATCCCCATCGTACAATCCATTTTTTCGATCCTGGAGGCCCAGGAGATCCCAGCGGCCCTCGATAAGCAGCCTGGCCAAGCCGGGATTGATTTCAAGGAGTCGGGTGAGATATCTTATGCCCGCTGTGTGTGATTCGCCAAAGAGATTGCAGGGCCTCCCGCCGCAATCGGGATCGCGCAGCAAGATGCTCCTGTGCCCAACCTTACCATCATCGGCCATATCCCGTGTCTGAATAGTAATTACATTCTTGAAATCATTCTTATAGTCAGGTCTTTTCCCTTCCGGATACCCAAGCGAATTTGCCGCGCTGATCATTAAAGCTGTTCCCTTGGCACTTGGGTCAGCATTGGCTGACATCCAGGCGTTTATCCCATTGCCAAAACTCTCGCCAATATAAATCGTATCACCCCAACGGGAATATCCCATATTATCAAGTTTGTTCATTGCGGCCTGTGCGGCAACCGGTATATTCGCAGAGGCTCCCCTTGGGTTAAGTAGGGATGTATTCGCTCCCTGTGGCCAATAGACCATCACCACGTTATGCGTGCTTCCATAAGCCGCAGCCGCCTCTTGGGAAAGATCATTGAACCTTTGAAAATCATTCGTGCCATCCTTGTTCCATCCGTGCGTGATGACAATGGTCGGTTTATCTGGATCGAAAGTGGTTCCTGGCGCCGGGATAACTTGAACATCACTGCCATCGTAACCCACCGTGTCAGGCAGATTAATGGCCTGCGAAGATAATTGGCTTTCTCCAGCCTGCGAATCATCCTGACCGGCCAGGAATATTGAATATCTCAGCAAACTGTCGAGATCGGCATAACCTGAGCGGTCTTGGTTGTATGAACGAAGAGTTTGCAGCACCTCCTTATGGGTATTCCCTATCTTGGCAGTTATCGCTCCCCACTGGACTTGCCACTCAGCCTCGGGGAAGCCATCCGGTCTCAGTTTCTGCTCGTAGGTTGACCAATCGAATGCCGTCTCGTTCTCCTGGAGGACTCCTACAGCAAGGTCTACATCTTGGCTTGTCAATACTACAAATGGAATAGTTCCACTTTGACCTGGAGAAAGCACATTGCCAGGTGATCCAATGCTGGATGCCATCCAGATCAATGTGTCCGTGGTGGAATAGCCATTTGTGTAGAGCAGCGTCCCGGGAATAGAAGATGAGACATACAAGAAAGGCGCTGGCATGTCAGCATCGCCGGTATTCGCATAATTAAGCCAGAAAACATACTGCCGTCCAGGTCTTATGGGCCCTGGCCCTTCAACAGACAATTCCAGGTGTGATCCGGTCCCGTCTTTTATGGTGAAAGCGCCCGTCAGGCTGGCTTCACTTCCATCCGGCCATACCCCCACCACATCATATATACCGGGTTCGGCTGATGTCAAATTGAAGTTCGCCCACAAGTCGGTTGATGATGCCAGGGTCAAATTATCTACCACTTGGGTCGGCAGCCCTGTACCGCGCAACTCTACTCTCATCCCCTCCTCAAAGGGTATTCCTGTCAAACTTAGCGTAACCTGCCCGGAGTTGCCGGCTGAGCGTGGCGAAACGTCTGACAAGTATCGTCCAACCACGTTCACGACCATCTGATAATTCCCGCCAGTCTCTGCCACATCCTGGCCATAAACGCTGAAATAGTAATTGCCTGCTTGGGTGGACGTGATCATCAGCTCGTAGGTTCCATTCTGGGTTTGAGCCTGAGTGCGCAGATCGTAATAACTCCAGAGCGGCAAGTCATTCGAACGGCTGTATACCCAAAGCTTGTTAGAGCCGTTCAAAGGCGTCACTGTGACAACCAGCGATTGTCCAGCAGTCATGACCAGGCGGTAATCTGCAAAGCTTAGCGTCCCTATTGTGGCAGTGATAGGTTGGCCGAGGGTCAAGTCCACTGGCTGCCGGACGGTGGTCGAGACGCGCCAAGGATCGTAAGAAACATTACTGCTCACCGGATTTCCTACACCATCGGGATTGGTGTCCAGGTTGTATGGGCCGGATGGGTGTCCCCACCAGAGGTACCTGGCCTGCACGACGGGGGTTGATGATAAATTCTCAATGCCAAAGGTAGCATTGCCGAGAATGCTGCTGCTCTCAATAGTTACGGTGCTGTCTTGCGACCGGATGCCTGCAGCTCCGTTGTCTTGGATCGTGCTGCTCGTAACACTGGCAGCGCTGCCACCCATGACGGCCAGCCCACCGCCGGCGTTGTTCTCAAAGGTGCTGCCGGTCACGGTCAGCACGGTATCTGCACCGGTGGCATAAAGAGCATAGTCGTTGGTAGTGTAACCATTGCCGCTGAACAGCGTGTTGTTCACCACTACCTGGCTGTTCTCCACATACAACCCATAATCTTCATACGAATACCCAAGATAACCGTGCGAATATTCATCCATCACCCGGCTGTTTTCGATGCGCACTTCGCGTGTCAGCACATTCCGCACCGTGATGTTGCCGCCGGGATAACTGTATCCCTGCTCCCCAAAAAAGCTGTTGCCGTTGCCGCCATACCGCACCGTCACATATTGCAGGTCGCCAGCGCCCCCGTCAAACACGATCCCCTGCCACTGGTCTGGGGCTGTGTTTGCTGCTGAAGTAAAGGTGATCGGTTGGATCGGGGTGCCGATCGCCGCCAGTGCCCCCAATATCCGCAACTCGGCGCTGTCTTCCCCCATCACCATCACACCTGCTTCGACGGTCAGCGTGATGCCTGTGGGTACAGTCAGGTCAGTACCCAAGACATAATTCTCATGCCCGCCCAGGCTGATATGACCGAGCTGCAGGTCGCCCGTCAGCGTCCCGCCAGAGATTACCAGATCATCACGGCCATTGCCGCTGACCACGTTTCCACTTTGGGTCAGCTTCGACAGATTGTCTATCCCTACACCTACCGCCCACCCGGTGTTGTTTTGGATCGTGTTACCTGTCAGTGTGACCGGGCTTTCGCCTGTTGCATAGAAAGCATAACTGACGTTACCTTGGAACGTGCTGCCGGAAATGCTGGCAGAACTTCCCCCCATGACGGCCAGCCCACCACCGGCGTTGTTCTCAAAGGTGCTGCCGGTCACGGTCAGCACGGTATCTGCACCGG
>CAZVRZ010000194.1:0-2611 GCA_964629965.1 uncultured Anaerolineaceae bacterium | reverse complement strand
CCGGCGTTGTTCTCAAAGGTGCTGCCGGTCACGGTCAGCACGGTATCTGCACCGGTGGCATAAAGAGCATAGTCGTTGGTAGTGTAACCATTGCCGCTGAACAGCGTGTTGTTCACCACTACCTGGCTGTTCTCCACATACAACCCATAATCTTCATACGAATACCCAAGATAACCGTGCGAATATTCATCCATCACCCGGCTGTTTTCGATGCGCACTTCGCGTGTCAGCACATTCCGCACCGTGATGTTGCCGCCGGGATAACTGTATCCCTGCTCCCCAAAAAAGCTGTTGCCGTTGCCGCCATACCGCACCGTCACATATTGCAGGTCGCCAGCGCCCCCGTCAAACACGATCCCCTGCCACTGGTCTGGGGCTGTGTTTGCTGCTGAAGTAAAGGTGATCGGTTGGATCGGGGTGCCGATCGCCGCCAGTGCCCCCAATATCCGCAACTCGGCGCTGTCTTCCCCCATCACCATCACACCTGCTTCGACGGTCAGCGTGATGCCTGGATTGACAACAATATCGCTGGTCAATACATAAGGGCTACTGGCCAGTGTCCATGTGATGGACTGAGTGATAAAACCGCCCACATTGATGGCCGATGGATATGCTTCACGATCCAAGAAAATAAGAGTTTCTGGTTCCGATCGATCATCTGGGCTGATCTTAAGTACTTCTCCCCGCTCACCATCAATGGGCCAACTCTGGTAGTTTATATAGCGGGTAGCGAATGGCTGGCGCGAATCCAAATAATCGTTTAAATGCTCTCTCACAGGCATATTTCTATAGGTTGGATTCCCTTCAGTAATGCGTGTCAGGGAATTGAAAGTGCGAGCAGGTAAGCCGGCTATAGCATTATCCAATCGGAAGGACAGTGCAGATGAATTAATTTCCTGCTTACTCTGAGCAGGATGCACCGGAGGCAAGTCTCTGGTTAAACCAGCTTGCCTGCTTCCTAATGTAGCCAGCAGTGCACAGATTAATGTAAGCCTTGCCAGGAGCCCTGATACGTAAACAACAAAAAAACTCTCGCGTTTCATTGTGTCACTCTATCTCTTTTAGATTGTGGGAAACGGGGAATTATAAGAATAAGTGATGTTGACCGCACGAATTCCTCGTTATGAAATTCGCACCGAAATAACGAATTACTGATTCATTATATACCCCTTTGATCTATTTTCGAGGCCATTAAAATCAACTATTTTGGGCAATCGCATTAGATTTAGACGCAGTGCACTGGTCGGTTTATTTACGGCTAACCCCTCACGCCACTCTTTACCTTCTCTTTACGATTAGCCAGGTCATCCAGGAGCGGCTCGGTATAGATCATCACTGTGTTCAAGCTTACCTGCTCCAACACTATATTAAGATATCTCTTCCGTCACATGTTCCAAACCCTCATCACTTGGCCGTGAGTAGTGCATCGTTGTATCCAGCCGGCTGTGACCGAGAAATATTGCCGCATTATGTTGTAACCGTTACTTCACCCCGTTCTCCACCTTTTCCATGCGATCAGCCAGATCATCCAGAGTTGGCTCGGTATAGATCATCACCGTGTTCAAGCTGGAATGCCCCAACAATGCGGCCAAGCCGCGCAGATCGCCAGGGTTGGCCTTCAAATAACGCGTGGCAAAGGTGTGTCTCAAAACGTGAGGCCCAATCGCCGGAAGCTGCGCAGCAATGGTGTATTTATCCAAAATACGTAGCACGGCGCTGCGCCCCTTGATTTTCCCACGCTGTCCGGCCCACAAGAGATCTCCCGGCTTCTTATCCTCCGGTAGTGTATCCAGATAGGCATTTAATACCTGCCGTACCGGAGCCGTGATGGGGATTTCACGGTAATTGTCATGCTTGCCCATACGGACGATCACTCTGCCTGACCGATCGTTGAGCGCCAGGTCGCCTACTTTCAAAGCCAGCAGCTCTCCGACCCGCAGGCCTGTCCCGATCAGTAGTTCGATCATGGCAATATCGCGTGGGTCGCCGGCAGCATGAACGGCGCGCAAGAGCCGGCGCAAATCTTTTTCCGCCAAAGCTTTTGGCTCACGCTTCTTCGCATTCACCCCGCCGACATCTGCCGCTGGGTTACTGCGCGCATGGCCTTGAGACACTGCCCACGCGAAGAAATTCGACAGGGCTACCAGGCGCTGGTTGGTGGTGGCAGGGGAGGCTTGCTCCACCGTCTGCTGGTAGGCTTTCCAGTCCTCGATATCGCGTGTGATGATTGCAGCCGGATTGAAGTCGGAATCAAACGACTGCTTGTTCCAGCGAATGAAGTGGTCGACCCCCTGGTGATAAGCTGCCACGGTATGGGCGCTTTTCCCCTTATTGGTCAGATAGGTGACCCAGGGTTTAACGAATTCAGAATCTGTCATTTTTAAGCCCCTTTTTGTTATGTTGCCAGTATTTTGTGCCTTAGCACGCCGCCGCGACTCTAAAAGTGGCTTTTTAGGCCTGTTTTCGGGGATGCTGCGGGTGGGTATGGAACATAATGCGTCTTATGGTTACACATTATTATACTACATTATTACTCACATTATGATGCTATATCGCCCTTTACAACTCAATTTCATATTCGTCATGTAAATTTTCACATTTTTTGGTACTG
>CAZVRZ010000193.1:0-8928 GCA_964629965.1 uncultured Anaerolineaceae bacterium | reverse complement strand
AGCACCTTGGCATTCCTGTGCAGCGCGTCAATGAGATCGTGCGCGGCAAGCGCGGTGTGACCCCCGACACAGCCTGGCTGCTGGCGCAGGCATTTGGCACCACGCCGGAGTTCTGGATGAACCTGCAGGTGGGGTATGATTTAGCGCGGAATAAGCCTAAACAGCAGATTGGGAGTTTGGTTGCTGTTGCGTCATAGATAGCATCTTGAGTAGCTCGTCTACCACGTGTAGAAAGAGTAACGGGGCCGTCCTTCGGGGCGGCTCCAGTTTTTTAAGAGGCTTCATACTCTTGTTGAGGTTTACGTTCTTGATGGGGAAATAAAACACCCGCTACTATCCTTGTCGGAAGACAGCCTCTCTTGGCTACCTTTTCGTCGCGGGTGGATAAAACGGTCGAACCGTTTTATTGTTGAATTCAGTGTACCATAATTTTGACCGGGGAGCGCGTCCGATACAGCAACTTTACACTTTTAAGCTACCGTGTCATTTACTGTTTCATACCGTGTCATTAACCGTTCCATCGCCTCAAATCAGAAGGATTCCGGATTCTGCCCGATTCTGCCGGATACTATCCGTTAAAAAATCACCCCTTTGCAGCTAGACCCGGTTACCGGATGCACGGCGCACATGGCCGACTTTCACATGCAGAGGAGTGATTGAGTGTTCAAATTGTAACATGCTTAGGGGGTAAGTAAGGTCTCAGAACATCTCCCAACTGCCAGGGGCGGTAAGCCCGCACTTCAATGCTGAGATTTACATGGCGAGGGCCTAATTCCGGAGTCGGGTTGTTGTGAATGTGGCCGTGCAGATTGAGTATACCTGGCGGCAAAGGGACAATAGGGCGATGCGAGAAAACCAGGTGTAGGCCAGAAGCATGTTCCAAGTGGTAGGGGTCTTTGACCAGCGTAATCCCCAGGCTCTGATAAAATGCCACCCCGCGTCGGTCATGATTGCCGCGCATCAAATAGAGTTTGCCGTTCAGCAGGGGAACCAGGGCTTCGGTATCTTCCTTTTTGCCCAGCGCCAGGTCGCCCAGGTGGAAGACGGTGTCGCCTGGCTGGATGAAGCGATTCCAGTTCTCAGTGATCAGGTCTTGCCAACCATCAGGCCGGTCGCAGTATCGCCCGATATTGGCGTGGAAAAAATGGGTATCAGCGATGATCCAGGTCGAATCACCTATAGGGTAAACGCCCTCATCCAAGTTTGTAACCTGCCGGCGGTGGATTGTCTTTCACCCAGGCATGAAACCAAGCCTCATCCAGTTGGATGACACGCACCAGCCACTCACGTTTCTGAGTGAAGAAGATATACACTTCCTGGTTCTGCTTATGGGTCTGGTGGATGGCCTCGTCCATGTCCAGGTGATCCAGCTCCCCGGCTTTCCACTGCTGGAATTTCTGATACAACGGCTCAAGCGTCGAACGCCAGCGATAATCGTTGTAGGCATCCAACAGGGCTTGCTCCCATTGGTATTCAGGGGTTTGGGTGCGTTTTTTGTGGCTCACATGACACTTCTCTAATCAATCTGGCAAGGGCAACCAGATCAGCCTGGCTGTTGAGCAAGCCAGACGCGACTCTGTTGCCGGATCTCTGCGGGGAGGTATTTTGACTGGGCCCTATTTTCATGCAGTGATCTCAGGGTATCTTCATCAGTGCTAGCTTGTGCAGTCAGGCCCAGATAGTCGCGAAAGCCGTTCACATCCAGGGAATAACAGATCGATTCGTGTAAAGCCCGATCTTCTAGATACTCTTGCCGGGTATCCATTCTCCCCCATGGGTTTGCGGGATCCTCACATGCGCCAAGAAATACGGCGAAGCCGGTTTCTACTTCTTGGTATCCATACCGCGCACGGCTGATTTTCTTATCTTTGAACTGGCGGAAGATAGCGCTCTGGTCCCAGGTTTTCTGGGCCTGTTCTGAGGCGGCGGCCTCCTGGTAGTAAGTCGTGATCGATTTAAACAGGTACCATCCAAACTCAATGTCAACGGGCCGCTCAATCTCAAAATGATCAAAGTCCAGGCTGAGTGCAGCAGCCAGCTTGGCAGGGGAGAGATAACGCTTATCGTACTGAAGGGTGTCACCGCAAGATAATTCCATCGTTTTATAGTCAATTGGCGCTGCATATACTTCAACAATGACTCGGTAAGTAATCCGCTCTGGTTCCAATGCATCTGGTTCGATCCAGAAGGGGCCGCCAATGAGTTGCTGTTTCAGCCTGGCACGTGCAGCCTCCCTTTGCTCAGCGGGCAAACAATACGGCTCAGGCGCTGGCGGCGGCTGACTTGCCAGGTCAACTATTTCTTTCTCCACCCAATCCACTGCCTGCTGTAGCTCTACAAATTGATTGTATTTTCCCACACCACCTGGATATTGCACCCGGCTGGACCAGTACACGAGGTGCTTCTCTAAACAAACACGGCCTTCAACCTGTTGGTGGTGACAAATCCAATGGCCCTCACTCTGGCGTTCCCAGGTAAAAGACCTGGCTTTGAAATCGAATTTAGCTTCTTCGCTTTGACGAGAAGACTTGATCAGCATGTCGTAAACTTGCATCAGGGCTTCACTGGCGCGCTTCTTCTCTTGTTCGGCCATTTCTTTGATGCGCTGTTCGTTTGTTTGCAGAAATTCAATCAGTTCTGGGCCTGCCTCTGGCGGTAAATGAACCCTTTCCTCGTCCACCACTTCTTCTTTAGGTTGGTTGATCTCACTGGTTGTTTCTAGCCCCGTTTTTTTACGGCGCCCTCGGGGTGACACCTGCCTATGTATTTTATGCACCTGTTTGGTAATTGAAATCCCATCGACCTTCCAGCTATCTTGGGATACCAATTTGCCCAATAACGCCAGCGCTTCCTGCCCAAATAAACGCTCCATCCTTTTCTCTGCGCTGTTCCACACAATGAGTCCCTGTTCTTGCCAAAGACTGACCTGATGCGGATTGAACCACTCAGGGCTGCCTTGGGGCCTTTGATCTCGTTTCAAGCGTTCGTAACTTGGGCTCGGGCTAAATTTTAGGCCCCACAGTTTCTCAGGCTCAGGCATATCATTTCCTCACAAGATGAATGGGGTAATTAAAGATCGCCTTTACATGTTGGAGATCAGTCCAAAAAACCATTGGTAGTTCTTGCACACAACTCTTGTCGTGCAGGTGGCTATGAAGTAAAAGCTCCAACGCTGTGATCTATCCAGGAACCTCGCTGTCAAATTCTGGATACATTCCGGTTCCAATAATCACCGCGTTTGCCCCTGTCGTGGATTTTACCCAAAAGGATCCTTTCCGACCGTCTTCCATTTCCAGAACACCTTTATCTACGTTATAAAATTCCCACCGGGATGCGCTAATAGACCCTCCCCAAGAATGCTTCTCTGAAGGTGTCGAAGCAAGCTCTTTCCACAGAGAATAATCAACAATAACTTCTCTTCGGGACAAAATAACTTTGCCTTTACCCTGTTCTAGAGCACCTTTCATGTCTGTCCAAGGCTCGGGCCATTTTTGGGTGACTTGTTTCCAATTCTTATCAAGCTCCTTGCAAATGTACTCTAACCAATGACGGGCATTGGGGAGCAATGATACGGATAATAACTGCTTCTGTAGCTCCTTCAAGCATTCATCATCGCCCACTTTAGCCAGCGCATCCCCATAGCACCAGGTACGAAGTATTTCATCGTTGCTTCCTCGAACACCCAGTACTTTTTCCAGGTAAGCTCTAGCCCACATCCTTTTTCGACGATCTTCCCAGGATTGTTTAGCGGTGTCACGAACATCTGGTTCAGGATGGGTGAGTAGTCTTTGATACAAAACTGCAAAGCCATCTTCTTTTTTTTCATTGGTTACATTCTCAATCCAACCACAAGCTTCTGCCGATCTTTGAACCAAGTCAGGGCTTTCTGCCCAGGAAGTACACAAAGAATACAGATGCTCTGGTGATAGTTTGGCGATCGCCCGATAAGATGATCGGCGAACGGCAAACATCCCATCAGCAGCCAATAACTCCAAGGTTTTCAAACTACCGATCAACCCAGTGTTCCCCAAAGCATTGGCCAATGCCACTCTTAAATCAGGCATCCAGTTCACGATTTGACCAGTCCAAGCCTCGCTTACCAGAGCTTCTGGGGCCAAGAACGCCAGCAAATCGAAAATTTCAGGCTCACTATAAAATGCAGATTGTCGTTCTCGAATACGTTGCATCAACGCATCCTTGATGGCGTCCGGAAAATTGACTTTATGGTCGCCCGAATGGGCCTTGGACAGCCAACGCATGATCTGAATGGGCGCGTGCCAGTCTTTGTGAGCAATCAACGAACAAACTGCGGGGATATAAGGCGTTGGATTCTTGTAATAAAGCAAGCCTATAGTATAAGGCGCCCACTCATAGGATAGCTGTTCCGATTCGGGATACCACTGTTCATCTTGATATTTAAGGCCCAATACCTGGCTCATAATATCCTGGTACGCTTCCAATCGCCCATGATTTGCTAATGCATATAAACTTCCCCCTCCAATCCATTGGTTGGGTTCATGGGCCCAAATCACCATTTGATCACATAAAGCCTGGGGAATGTCCCAATTCGTCAGATGGCCAATAGCGTTGAGCAACAAGCCCCTTTCGATTGGGTCGCGGTTGATATCGTACACACAGTCGATGAAACGCTCGGCAAATGCCACAACTGTAGATGGATTATCGGCAGCTAATGTCTCCAATGTATTTGCTGCGGCCAAACGATGATGAGGTTTGGCATCAACATTTGAAACGATATCCACTAATTGGCTAACAATTTCTGTCTTTCCTTGGCGTACAAGATGAATGGCAGCTTCGCTAAGGGCATCAGTGGATTGTAAAATAACTTTTCCCTGGTATGTGAATCCGAAATTTAGGAGCGCCTGGAAAGCTTCGTCTGTTGCCGCGCTACGTGCCATTCTTACCGCACTCATTCGGCGAGCGAATTCACGTCCATCTTTTCCAGTGTTCGCATCATCGTATTCATCTTTGATCCAATCAATAACCTGCTTGGGTAGAGGATCCAAAACAAAACAGGCTAACAGATTCATCACTTCTTGCTGAGAGAATTTGCTGGTTTCTTGCGTGACCGCCGGATCGAACCATGTCAAAGCATCCGCGCAACCGGTTCGAAGCAATGTCTTCCAGGCCGTTTTCTTTTCTTCCATTTCGATGGTCGTCGCAAATACATCCTTCCCAGTGTCCAGGACCGCATCCTGGCAAAGTAATTCAATGCTGTCTGGTTCAATTGCTGCCCAGCCTTCCATTTGCCGGGGTTTGACACACTCTTGAGCCCTAAGACACGCCAGGTGCCGCGCCCATGCAGGTTTTTCAAACCAGTCGGGATACTTTCCTGTCCACTCCATTAGTTGTGGAATTACCAACGGGCTATTACATAGAGATGGGATGTGGCCGACATCAAACTCCCAATAAAGCGCTCCCGGATTGCTCTCTACCAATTCGACAAGTTTCATCCAGTCTTGATCTAAGACATTGTGTTCATCATCATGTAGATTTAGTAATTCTCGGATCGCCGTAAAGGCCAATGACGGTTCTGCTGTAGGCGCCGCTTGGCTTTGTTCTTTGAGCCAGTGATCCATTATTACAGAAAAACCTTCGATATCTCCTAGGCGTGAAATAGTCCAGAGCAGGTGGTTGTTTTGCCTTTGTGACGCTCTTAGGAATGCCTTTTCTTGTATCCCCTTCAAATCTTCAAAGCCAAGCGTGGTTAAAACCGATAACGCTGCATCACCGATTTCATCGTCGTGTTGATGGATAATTTGATAAAGCCTCTCGAAGATTTCTGGCGTTCTAAACCCCAGGCGGGAAATTGCCCAACATGCTGGTCGAGGATCGGGAAGGCTCAGGGCAGGTAATAAGAAAGCAAGTGCCTTCGATCGAATATCTGTTTTTACTTCTCTGTCGTACTGATCAAGCCAATTCACCAAGAGATCGCGAATCTTGTGGAGATAAATGCTATTTTCTGGAGTGCTAACCAATAGATCTGGCAACAGCACATCCATGATGATAGTCTCAGCCCGGTGATTATCCCCTGCTGTCAGTTCTGCCAGGGTGCGGAGGGCGTCTAATCGTAATTCAAAATAATCTTTCTCGGTAACAACATCGGCTGATTGTTGACGTAAATGCTCAAGCTCCCCTAACCCCTTAAGAAGAGCATCAATGTCGGTGCCACGACAGAATAACTCGCTAAATTGATCGTAGTCAAAGATGGCGCTCATTGAACGCTCTCCTCTTGAGACAGGTAGTTCAGCAGCCAATCATACGCCCATCGCCATTGTAGACGTTCTTGGTGAATCAAACCAGCCGACAAGGCTTCTTTATGTAGTCGACTTGCCTGAGCATCATTGACCACTCCTGTTTCACAGGCAGGTTTGCACCAATCATCTACTTTCTTGAAATAGGTGTTTGTGTTCGCCTGGGCGCAGTGAGAACCTATTTTACAGAGAATAGCAAGAATTTCATTTTTCCGGTCAAGACCGGGCACTTTGTTTCGATCAACCACTTTTGTGCAAAAGCGATTGAGGAAAATACGTGTTAAATCGCTCAAAGCATTAGGGTCACAATCCAGAAAGGCGTGCTGTTTTTGGAGATCAAATTCGGCGAAAATTCTCCACACAATCGGTTGGCGAAGTGCTTCAAGCATATTAAGGTCAGCAGCCGCAACGGTTGGATCTAACCTCAGGGAAAGTCCCTGGGGCGGCAAGGAGTTGCTGCTTATCTCTATCGCTTTCATTATCCGCTTGGATATACAAGCCTCAAAAAAGTTGTTATTCAAAGCATCCAGAATTTCTTCATATGAAAAATCATTCACTATCACTTGTGCAACGATTGGCAATTGTCCAAATCCCCCTGATAAGTCCTTGGGCATCCAATCTTCGGTAAATTCCTCGAAATCTCGGCACGTTACAACCAACGCAGCTCGGGGAGGCGATCCTTTCTTCGCCCGCTTATCTTCTTTGATAAACCAGCCAATGGTCTGTTTTATAGCCCCGCGGATTTCATGCCGTATATCTTCATCCAGGCCGTCCAAGCCCAAATACAGAATTGGAAATGGCTGGGAAGGGTTTGCGATATGAAGTCGTTCGAGACCATCTTCAATGCTCTTTGAACGCCGCTC
Source organism: uncultured Anaerolineaceae bacterium (assembly GCA_964629965.1). Taxonomy (GTDB): domain Bacteria; phylum Chloroflexota; class Anaerolineae; order Anaerolineales; family UBA4823; genus CAZVRZ01. The sequence continues at coordinate 1,793 of CAZVRZ010000193.1, read as the reverse complement.
GTGACCAGGGGGCAACTGCGCCCAATTACAAATCTTGTCTACAATCCAATCCGATGATGGTATACAGTTCAATTCACTGGCCGGTTCGAAAGATTTGATTTGAGCAAGCTCACTTGCCCATTTCCAAAGAACAACCGTTTTACCTGTCCCTCCGTGCCCATAAAGCACAATCAAGGCGTTATTGTGGCTTGCGATCATCAAATCTTTGGAAACAACACGTTCAGCAACTGAACCAAACATTCCTACCAGCGTCGCGCGCTCGTGCACTTCCTCAGAGCAGGTGGGGAATACCGACTCTTGGGATAGCCGCCGTGCATCCTTATGCCCAGTAAAGGCTTTGATGAAATCTGCTTCTTGAATTGCAGGAGAACCCAGGAGCATACTCCCATTCGTTTTTCTCAAGACTTCGCCGACCAGTTGGTTGATGCCAGTTTCTATTTCGCTGTCTAACGCGCCAAATTCTCGGCCAAAGCGCAGGAGCTCCTCGATGCTATCTGTGCCATTCCACCCCAATATTCGTTCAAGCCTGTAAGCTTTAGATTTGTTTGATGATTCCCATAGCTTTTCGGCCGGCGCGGTAAACTCTCGATTGGTGATTAAGACGCACGCAGTGATACTCTGGCCTTCGGCCTTAGCATTCTGAGCGCTTTCATCGAAAGCCGCAATAATCTCGCCTAAATCTGTTTCGGTGATCTTTTTAGCTGGATCAGACGAGTATTTGAACTGCATGAAGACAGCCTCGTCTGTTTGCGTTAAACCAGCGCCCTTTAACAGCGCATCCTGTTGGTAACTTTCATGATGCGCGCCGATGCTGCTGGAAACATTCGATAAGCTAAAAATGGCATCAAGATCGCCCTGTGCATCTGTTTTCTTGGGGCCTTGAATCAGGCGGGCGGTAATGCCCAGCATACCAACAACCTGGTATAAATACCCGGCGAGCGCCCAAACGCCCCCATCCTTTTTCGTGCTCACTGGTTTTTGCGCATCGGCCATTTCATTCTACCTCAGAGAAAAATCATCTGAAGGTTACCTGAGCAAAAGCTTTACCACTTACTTTCTCCGCAAAACGGACAAAAGTCTCTGAACGGCTCAGACGAGAGATATCCGGAATTGCGACTGCAATTTGGCCAGCATGTATCAGATCATTGTAGCGCGGCCCACGACGTGTCTTGAAAATTCTTCCCAAGCGCTTTTTGGGATTTCTTTCTCGATCCGGATGGCGAACGTCATCCACTTCGACTGGATGAGCTCGGGTAGATAAAACGCGCGAGATCGCCCTGCCATCTGCAATGAGCCAGGCTTCCAACTCTTCTTGAATACACACTAAAAACACATTCTGCGATGTAACGCCGGCATTGGCCAGAGACTGCCGGATCGCTTCTTTGTCCTCATGGCGGCACGGACGCTGCTTTTTAATGCGCCAGGCAGGGTATAGATCCCAAATAATCAGCACCCTTTCGCAACCGTGCGCCAGCAGCTCGGCCACATGACCGCCGCATTCATCGATCAATTTCGGCTTATTATCCAACGTGGCCGTTTCAATCTCAAGATTGTCCACATTGTGCAAGATACGCCGCGCCAGCGAAGTGCAAACGGCCATTTCTGCGCCTTGGGGGCCGCATTCAAAAACCATGCCTATTTTCATCAGTCCCCCACGGTGTTCAGACGGCCCGATGTATACAGCTTCCCAGGGCTAAATCGCTTGGCCCAATCTTGCAGAGCTTCATTGTCGTCAGGCCGGCTAAATACAGGCTGGCCTTCCTTCCGCTCGACCAGGACAACCTGTGAAATAT
>CAZVRZ010000192.1:0-8944 GCA_964629965.1 uncultured Anaerolineaceae bacterium | reverse complement strand
GTAGCAGTTACGCTGGCTTCATCAAGCAGAATGTCGGCACCTTTCAGGCCATGAGCCTGGAAGTGGAAGGCAGGGCCGTTTCGGTCGAACTCAACTTGCGCCCCCATGGCTTCAAGTGCCAGGATATGGGTATCCACCCGCCGCCGGCCAATCACATCGCCGCCAGGCGGAGGCAGGCGTAACTCACCGGTGCGTGCTGTCATTGGCCCAGCTAGCAGAATTGAAGCGCGAATCTTGCGGCACATATCAGGATCCAGATCGGCGGGGCAAACCTGGCTGGCCTGGACCTTTACACTGTGCCCCTCCAGCGGGGTGATTTCAATCCCCAGGCTGGTTAGTAGATAGCGCATGTTTTGGACATCGCGGATTTCTGGAACATTATGTAATATCACCGGCTCATCGGTCAGCATACAAGCTGCCAGGAGTGGCAAAGCGGCATTCTTATTGCCCGAAGGCGTTATTTCTCCATGCAAAGGAATTCCACCTTCGATGATAAATTTTTCCATGAACGTTTGTCTCCTTTCTAGTCACATTCTAATATGAATTCGACGATTATTGCATAGCAAATTTCATTCTTTGGAAATTGCCAAGGATGCCATTCTTATCGTTATGCTATAATCTCAGCATGTTTACAAAAATTCTGATACTTTTGTTGGGGTGGGGGTGCGGCATCCTGGTAAATTACCTGTCTGATGTGCTTCCCTGGAGACGCAAGTTGGCAGCTCCGTTGTGTATGGCCTGCCAGGCTCCTATCCCGGTTATAAATTATTTACTTTGGCCGCGGCGCTGCCCGGCCTGCAGCAAACGCCGTTCCTGGCGCGTTTTGTTCGTAGAGCTGGTTTTTATGGGCATCACATTCTGGCTATGGCAGGCTCCTACCGAACGCCTCGGTTTTTGGGGTGGCTTATTGCTGCTGGTTTATTTCGGCGTGGTGGTAGTAATCGATCTAGAACATCGCCTGATTTTGCACATGGTCAGCATATTTGGCGCATTCCTGGGACTCGTTTTAGGCGTGGTTATGCGTGGCTGGTGGAGCACAGTGATAGGCGGGGTGGCAGGTTTTCTGATCATGTTGTGCTTTTATTGGTTGGGAGATAAATTTGCTCGCTGGATGAGCCGCCGGCGCGGTCAAGAGATTGATGAAGAGGCGCTTGGCTTTGGCGATGTGAACCTGGGAGGCGTTTTAGGGCTGATCCTGGGATGGCCGGGAATCTTTGTCGGACTCTTCATAGGAGCGCTGATCGGGGGCTTGGTCAGCCTGGTGTATCTTGTTAGCATGGGTTTGCTGCGCAGGTACAAGCTTTTTACCCCGCTCCCTTATGGCCCTTCGCTGGTAGCGGGTGCAATCCTCTTGCTCTTTTTTCGCGATTGGTTATTGCGCTTATTTTAAAGGCGATTCTTTTATCCCGATCCATAACTGACGTCAGCTATGGATATCAGTAACGTTCAGGCACAAAGGTTTGGTCACTGATCGGCGGACGCACGTAACCTCTATCTTCCTGGCGCGGAGGCAGTTGGATGGGCTGGGGGGTTAGATCCTCGTAGGGAATCAAGCTGATCAAGTGACTGATGCAGTTCAGGCGAGCGCGTTTCTTGTCATCGGAATTGACCACCCACCATGGCGCTTGTTTGATATCGGTATATTTAAACATTTCATCCTTGGCGCGGGAATATTCTACCCACCGCGAACGCGATTCCATATCCATGGGGCTTAGCTTCCAGCGCTTGGTCGGGTCGGCAATACGATCCTGGAAACGGCGCTCTTGCTCGGCATCGCTGACAGAGAACCAATACTTGACCAGGATGATCCCCGAACGTACCAACATACGTTCGAATTCTGGGCAAGAGCGTAGGAACTCGCTGTATTCATCATCGGTGCAAAAGTTCATCACCCGTTCCACACCAGCCCGGTTGTACCAACTGCGGTCGAACAGAACGATTTCTCCAGCGGCTGGCAGGTGAGCTACGTAACGTTGAAAATACCACTGCAGGCGTTCCCTTTCCGTAGGAGCCGGTAGGGCTACCACACGGCACAGGCGAGGGTTGAGACATTCGGTGATGCGCTTGATAACCCCACCCTTACCGGCGGCATCACGCCCCTCAAAAATAGTCACAACCTTCAGACCTTTGAATTTTACCCATTCTTGTAATTTAACCAACTCAATTTGCAGCTTGCGTAGCTCATTTTCGTAGGTCTTGGTATCCATCTTGGTTTGGCGAGGCATCTTTTCGACATCGGAGTCAACCTTTATCGCGGCGGAAGGCTGGTTATCAACAGTTGAACTGCTGGCTTCGCCAGAGGCGCTGACAGCTTCCACATCGCCGGCGACTTGACTTTCACCTGCTTGCTTCACCTCAGCCGTATTTTGTTTTTTCTTTTTTTCATTCTTGACGCTCTTGGAATTTTTAGAGTTCTTGGACATAAGAAGCCTCCTGATCTATCTTACTATACAACAAGGTTTAAAGCATTGCAAGAGCTTGATTGTGGGGATAAAAAAACCGGGTAAACAGAGACCAACACTGTTCACCCGGTAAGAGACCTGTAAAGCAGATCAGGTAGCCTGGGCAGAACCACGCCCAAACCATTTCTTCCATTCTTTGTTTTCCCAAACGACCAGGAGGGGTGCCGCAACGAAAATAGAAGAGTACGTTCCGCTAAATAGACCAACCAACAGAATGACGGCAAACTCGCGCAGCGTTACGCCGCCGAATAATGCCAATGCCAGCAACATGAACTCAACCGTCATCAACTGGGTATTAATGGAACGCTGCAGGGTCTGTACAATCGAGTGATTGACCAGTTTTTCAAAGGGCAGGCGGCGGAGAATGTTCGAATTCTCGCGGATGCGGTCAAATACCACGATCTTATCTTGCACAGAGAACCCGATCACCGTCAGGAGAGCGGTCAGGAACAAAGAGTCGATCGACCAACCAAAGAGCCGTCCACCGATGGAGCCCAGGCTGATCACAATGGCAACATCGTGAATCATGGCGATGATGGCGCATAGACCGTATCGTAAAGCGTGCGGCAGTCCACGGAAGGCGTAACTCACATAGATGATCACCAGGACGGCAGCGATGGCAACTGCCAAGGCGGCGCGACCGGCAACTTCTTTTCCAACGGTGGGGCCGACGCTATCGTAGCGCAGCACCGTCACCGTATCTGAGAAGCGCTCTGCAAACATATCGCCAGAAGTCACCTGAACGCGTATCGCCTCATCTATCTCATCCATAAAGGAGAAGCGCACATACAAGGTATCCTGATCGGTTGGCTGTACGGTGGCATCTTTGATGCCCACTTCGCTGAGCATGTTCACCACATCGGCCGGCTGGGGCACGGCGCCGGAGGCAAACTTTAGTTCCAACAGGCTGCCGCCGGTGAAGTCGATCGAGAGTGGTAAACCTGTTGCCGCCAGGATCAAGCCGGGTATGATGATGAGCAGCGAGATGGCGAAGAAAATATATCGTTTTCCGAGAATATTAATCATGCGATCTATCCTTAGATACCGAACCACTTGGCGTAGTCTGTAGATTTAAAGACCCGCAATGCCAGGTTCAAAAATGTACGGGTGACGACTATCGCAGTGAACAAACTGGAAAGGACACCCACGGCCAGCGTGAAGGCAAACCCTTTCACGATGGTTGCGCCTGATTGGCTGCCAAAAATCCACAGAACTCCGCAGGTAAGCAGGGTGGCAATGTTAGAGTCCCGGATGGACGGCCAGGCGCGTTTCCAGCCCTGGTCAACGGCCTGGAACAGGTTTCGGCCGCTACGCAGCTCTTCCTTGAGACGCTCAAAAATGAGAATGTTCGCGTCCAGGGCCGAGCCGGTGCTTAGTAAGAAGCCGGCAATGCCTGGCAGGGTGATTGTCACCGGGATATAACGGTACAGAGCAAAGGTGATCAATGCGTAGACCACTAAAGCCAGATCAGCCACCAGGCCGGGCAGTCGATAATACAACAGCATGAACAATATCACGATCCCCGCACCGATATATCCAGCAAGCAAGCTCTTCTCTAGTGAGTCTTTTCCCAAAGAAGGTCCGATCGTGCGGGTCTCTACCACCTTGAGCGGAATGGGCAAGGCGCCATAGCGTAACTGCACAGCCAACTGGTTGGCGCTATCATAATCAAAGCTGCCTGAGATAACTGCCTGTCCGTCGGTGATGGCGTTTTGGATGGTGGGCACCGAGATCACAACCTTATCCAGTATGATGGCCAGTACAGAGCCAATATGTGTGCTGGTATAGTCAGCAAAAGTTGAAGCGCCCGTACTTTTGAACTCTAATGCTACTTCGTACTTTCCAGCGTTGTTGGTTGTCGCCACTGCATTTTTGAGGTCTGTGCCGGTCATCACCGTATGCCAGACAGTGTTTGTCAGGCTGGCGGTAGCTGTGATAACCGGTATATCGCCCGATAGGCCGAAATCGGTTTTTACTTCCTCGCCAACCAATAGCATGGCTTGCTCCTGGCTGATGCTGGACATGTCGATGAACTCCAGCAAGCCGGTACCTTGCAAGGTGCTGATGGCTTCTTCCGGATCTTCAACGCCTGGCAGTTCGACCGAAATACGCCGGTCTCCAACCCGTTGCACTACCGCCTCAGCCACGCCGAGTCCATTAACACGGTTCTCGACGATGCGATTGGCCGTATTCATTTCTTCGGCCGTTATTTCTGAATCTGCGGGTAGATCCGCTTCCAACAGAACTTGAACGCCGCCGACCAGGTCCAATCCCAACTGGGTTCTGATGTTTTTATCGATACCGGCAAAGTGAATGCCGGGGTTGTTGGGAAGGACGAGCCAGACCGCGATCGCCGCTATGATCAAGATCAAGATGAGTGAACGATATTGTTTCATTCCAGTACGCCTGCCTCCATAGTCAAACAAATGCCAGCCCTAAGCTGGCAAGAGCGGATTATACTCCGAACTGGTGGGATTGTCCAATCACGGTGATACCCAAATGTTGCCAGTTGTGCGGGCGACATTTGCCCGCCAGACTACCGCGGTTTGCTTCGTTGTTGGGCAATTTTACTGACCGATCTGGTTCTCAAGAAACCTCACCGCAACCGATAGCACTTCTTCGGATGTTAATGAATCGGTGGAAATGATCAAGTGAGCGTGTTGGCGAGCGTGTTCCAGGCGTTGTAATTGTTGTTGATATTCGTCCGGCCGCCAGTTTAGCTTTCGGCGTGCGATCGTGTTTTCAAAGGATACACCCAGGTATATCAGGATATCAGGCTTGGTGATTCGCTGCCACATGTAGGGAACATAAGAATGTTCCTGGGCGATCGGCTTGGCCAGGTACCCACAGGCGCGCAGCCCTGCCGCCAGCGTGGATTTGCCGGCTCCGCAGGCTCCCACCACGCCGATTTTTTGTGATCTCATTTGGTACTTTGGATCGTATTATCATGCACTAATGCGCTTATTTCCGTAATACCTCCGATGATCCCCAAATTATCATTACCCATGAGCATGATCTCACCGGCTGGGTGCAAATCTGAACTTCCGTCGCGGCGCAGCAAGACTACGCTGAGGTTGTAATGCTTTTCCAGGTCGCCAACACTCATACGCGTTAGGGGAGCATCGGGCATAAGTTTTAAGCGTGCCAGGCTCATGGTTTCACCTTCGATTGTGATGGGCCGGGTTATATCAACGCCGGCCGCGGCGGAGGCAAAAGCAGGAGCCGCCATCTCGGTTGCGCTCAGAGCAATGAAACCAAATTGTTCTTGCAAGGCACTGGCAAATTCGTTATCAAAGATTCTCACTACTACGCGGATATCTGGATTCATTCGCCGGGCTTTCAAGGCGATTTGTAAATTCAAGCTGTCTTTTTGAGTACACAAGACGATGGTGGAGGCTGAACGTACTCCGGCCGCTTCTAATGTGCTTTCTCGTGAAGCGTCATCCTGGATCACCGGCACCCCCAAACGCTTGATGTTCGCGACCAGATCCGCCGATGGGTTCAATTCAATGACCACCAGATCTTGATCTAGATCGTGCAGGCTGGTTGCCACCCGGTACCCCAGGTGTCCGAGGCCTATGAGTATATGATGATTGCGAAGAGTCGATGCAACGGCCATTTCCCATTCCCGGGCGCGCGCCCTTTTATTGAATAGCATAACGCCAAATTCAGTGACACCTTGGGCGATCAAGATTGTGCCAATGATGGGCATCACAAAGTAGAAAATTTCCAGGTACCAGGCTTTTGGAAAATCATTTTGAGGATTTAAGAATGTTAGCGAAAGGATCTGGTAGATGCCTTCAAGATGATTCTGGAGTGGTTCTCCAGCCAATTTAGCCAGGGCAGTATAGAGGATGCCGCCGCCTATAATGGCAATAACAAAGGCCAGCAAAGGCCAAGAAAATTCCCGCAGCAGCAGATAAGCATCACGCAGACTGGCCCGCAGCCGACGCCAGCGTGGAGAATGGGAACGCTCCATTCAAGGAAGCGGCAAGCGAACGGTCATGCGCCGCACCAGATCGTATTGTTTGGAGGCCACGCGAACCACTACTACACTGGTATCATCCACAGGCCGGCCTTCGTCCAATCGTACAGCTTCTGACAACAACGAGTCGGCGATCACCTGCGGCGCGCACTCTTCTTCATCTAACATGGCCTGCAAACTTGTGACAACATCCATTTGAGCTCCGTAGCGGGAGCCGGCATGCACCAGACCATCTGTATACATTACAGCAGTCATACCAACTTCCAATGGAATCTCAGTGATCCATGGGCGAGTATCCCGGTAAAGGCCGACAGGTTTGCTCTCTTCCTCCATGATGCGAATTTCATCATCGTATGCTAGCAGGACTGGCACCGGGTTATTGCGAGTGATCACCAACGTGCTGGTTTGCATGTCTATTGAAAATATATTCAGCGTAGCTGACACCTTCCCTTTGCGTTCTGTAAACAGGTAATCGGAGGCAGCGCGGGCTGCCGCACCATCTCGCACACCTTCAGATAGCAGGGAAATTACTTTGCGCACTACCAGGGTTGAGATAAGCTTGGCTGCTCTACCTGAACTCTGTCCATCTGCCATAACGACGGAAAGGCCACCGTTGGGTCGCTCGATCACTTCAACGGTGTCGCCGCTTTCAGATGAAGCATACTTATTGATTTTTGAGACTGCAATCTGTACTTCCATACCTCTGATTCTACAACAATTGTGCCCACTTTGGGGAGATCTTTGTCATATTAACCTGGGTAATTTATGTTTTCCGGTTTGCGAGCTTGGACCAGCAGCACGCGGCTGGAAGGTAGTTCTACCTGCTGCCACTCCACGGCAAATCCGAGTGTGCGCAGTGGATCTAGCCATTGATCCTGCCAGGTAGGCGCCTCTCCGGTGATGTGAAATAACCAGGCGGCTGCCCGATCCAGCAGGCCGCGACCGGTGATCCAGGCCAGTGGTATGATGATAGCTTGCCCACCGGGCTGCAAAACCCGGTAAATTTCCTTGAGAGTCTCGGATTGGAAGATATATTCGCTGGGAAAAGTCGATACAACCTGGTGGAAGCAATCGGATGGAAATGGTAGGTTTTTGGCAATTCCTTGGCTAAGAGCAGGTATATAACCTCGCTGCTTTAGACGCCGGTAGGCCTGCCGGCTCATTTGCGAGCTGGTATCCAGGCCAATGGCAGCCAGGCCTGCAGCGTACAACTGCACCTGCAGATGTCCAGGACCATATCCAAGTTCCAGTACTCGCGGTCCGTGCAGGGATGGGATGGCTAATTCTACCCAGGTATTCCAACGTCCCAATGAGACCGCAGCGGCGACGAAATCATAGCCCCAGGCCATTTGATGGTAAAGCAGGTGAAAGAACTTGTTCAGGAAGCGCGCCAGGAGGCGATAAGCGAAAGGTATCATGTTTTCATTGAGTGTTACCGGGGAAGCAGCACAGGCAGAATGCCAGGCGTAATGCCATATTCAACCCAAACGGCAGCTTCGCATTGGATTTCTCCATCGGTGTGCAGGGGGCTGGGCTGATCAAAACGAATGCGCAGCCAGGTCGCATGCTCTTCGTGAATAGCTGGGTGTTCCACAAAGCTGCCTTTGCCTGGTTTCATAGCGCGAGGCAGTAGCTGCAAAATACGCAGGCGTCCTGGTACGTGTCCATATATAAAAGTAAGCTTGCCGTCGACAGGGTCGGCGTGTGGTGTCATATAGAATAATCCGCCGGTTAGTCGGGTATTACCTACCGACACCAGGTTTACAGGTCCCTGATAACTGCCGCCATCCCATTCCATCTCAACGTTCCAGGTTGGGTTGCGCACCACGCCAATCAGTGCGGCTAGTAGATATCGGATTGCACCGTGGATGCGCGTGATGCGTTGTTGGATCAAGGTGATGCTGGGTTCCAGGCCGACAGCAGAGTTATTATCGAAGAAACGTTTAATCGGAGAATCGTTTTCCCGTCCGGCAGCTTTGTAGGATAAAAACCCCAGGTCGATCAGGCGCGTGTTGCCGCCGGCAATGGCCTTGGCTGCTGCAGTAAGATCGAGTGGAATGCCTAGGTTTACTGCCAGGTCATTGGCCGAACCAACTGGCATGATCCCTAAAGGAGGTAACCTGTCCAGATGGGCTGACTGGACTCCTTTGAGCATACCGTTGACCACTTCACTGATACTTCCATCGCCGCCTGCCGCGATGATAGGCTGCCTGCCCTGTTCAACAGCTTCCTGAGCCAAATGGATGCCATGCCCAGGCTGGTCTGTCAGGACTATTTCATAAGGTACCCCGGCGGCTTGCAAAGCCGCCTCAACCGCCGGCCGATCGCGCAGCGCCTTCCAACGGTTCGCGTATGGGTTTAAGATCACTTTTGCTGTCAAGGTTTCACCATAATGTTATTCTAGCACGAAATGCTGCCTCATGCCTATAGACGCACGATTAGATGATACTGTATCCTTACGTAAGGAAATTTGATGCAAGTGCAATTTGGCTTTCCA
>CAZVRZ010000191.1:0-8995 GCA_964629965.1 uncultured Anaerolineaceae bacterium | reverse complement strand
TCGGGCCAGTTGCCGCCGAATTGGATAATATCGGGGGCATTCTTGCCTGCGATCTGCGTATCGATGATCGCAAAGTGGTCGGACGTGCCGCCATTGGGTTCGCCGTTCACTTTGATGTCGGGATAGGCTTCCTGGAACAGTTGAATAACCTGTAGGGTTCTGGCGGCACGGTCATCATTGCCCCACCAGCCCATGCGGATCTCGGTAGGGCCACCCGTGTATTCGGGAAGCCCATCGGCGCGCACCGGGACCTCTTTGATCACTTCAACTTCCTTGATAACTTCCTTCTCGACGATCTGGGTCTCAACCACGACCTGAGTTTGGATTACCTCTTTGACAACTTCCTTCTCTACGATCTGGGTCTCGATAATGATCTGGGGCGTCGGCTGGGCGCACGACACGAGCATCACCGCGGCCAGTACCACGAGTGCGATTGTGCGTAATTTTCTCATCATATTAATTCTCCTTTTTTTGGGTTTTAATTTCAATAAGCAATTTTGAATAAGGTTGTCTGGCATCATCTCATAATTTAGTCCTCCATTGGATTTTACTAACCCTTTATGCCTGTGGTGGTGATGCCCTGTACAAAGTACTTCTGCAAAGTAAAGAACAGGATAAAGGATGGGACAAGCGATAGAACACCCATGGCCAGCGCGGCGCCCCAATCGGATACTGCGCCTGCATCGCCAACGAACGTGCGCAGCGCCCGCGAGACGCTGAAAATCGCCGGCTCAGTGAGATACAGCAAGTGATTGAAGAAATCATCCCAGGTCCAAAGGAAGGTGAACAAGGCCGTGGTCACCAGAGCAGGGGTTGCCAGCGGTACGATAATGCGGAAGAATACTCCGAACTTTCCACATCCGTCGATCGTGGCCGCCTCGTCAAGCTCCTTGGGCAGGCTGCGGATGAACTGCACCAGCAAGAACACAAAGAAGGCGTCGGTTGCCATGAATTTTGGCACCAGGATCGGCAGGTACGTACCCACCCAACCGAACGTGTTGAATAGAATGTAGCGCGGCACGATCGTGACGTGACCCGGGAGCATCAAGGTGACGATCATCACGGCGAACCAGAAGGTCCGTCCGGCGAATTTGAGCCGGGCGAAGGCAAACGCCGCCAGGGTGCAGGATACCAGGTTGCCAATAATGGCCACTACACACATGAAGAGCGAGTTGGTAAAGAACTTCTGGAAGGTGACCCCCGCGTAGCCCCTCCACCCGTTGATGTAGTTCTCAATGGTCACGATTTTGGGCAGCAAGCCCGGGTCGCTGAAGATCATGTTGTTGGGCTTGAACGAGCTGATCACCATCCAGATGATGGGATAAAGCATCGTAACCCCCAGGACGATGACGAACAGATGGGTCAAGGTGATCCGGATCAGTGTGCCGATTTTCATATTATTCTCCCGTCCCGTAGGATACCCACGTATTGGAGGTCCTGAAGACCAGCCCCGTGATCACCGCAATGATGAGCAGCAGCACCCACGCCATGGCGGAGGCATAGCCCATCTCGTGGTAGGTCCATCCCTGGATGTACAGGTGGAGGGAATAAAACAGCGTGGAGTTGAGCACGCCGCCCCGGCCGCCGCCAATGATGTAGGCCTGGCTGAATACTTGGAAGGCGGAGATCATCTGGATAACCAGGTTGAACAGGATGACCGGCGAGAGCAAAGGAATGGTGATGGCGAAAAACTGATCGATCTTATTGGCGCCATCCACGCTGGCCGCCTCGTAATATTCCTGCGGGATCTGCTTCAGCCCTGCCAGGAAAATGATCATCGAAGAGCCGAACTGCCACACCGAAAGCAGGATGAGCGTCCAGAGGGCATACTTGGGGTTGGTGATCCAGCCGGGAAGATCGGTGAAGCCGAAGGTGGTCAACAACCCGTTCAACAGGCCTTCCTTCTCGAACAGCTTTCTCCACAGCACCGCAATAGCAACCGAGCCGCCCAACAGGGTGGGGATATAGTACACGGCACGGTAGAAAGAAACGCCGCGCAGTTTCTGGCTCATCAACAGCGCCACAGCCAGGGCAAAGGCCAGCTTCAGCGGCACGGATATGAACACAAAACGCATCGTCACCGACAGCGACTTCAGGTAATACGGGTCTACGCGCATTACCTCGCCCGAGGAAGCAGTAAACCCAGTAATTTTGAACAACGGCCCGAACATTTTCACCAGGTTGGCAAACCCAATCCACTGCGTTTGATCAGGCTGGGTGAAATCATAATTGGTGAAACCGAGCCACAGCGAATAGACCATCGGGTAAACCGTGAAGACAAAGAAACCCAACAGCCACGGTGAGAGGAACAGATAGGCGGCGCCGTTGTCCCTGAAAAACTTGACAATACCGGTCGGTTTGTTCATACGGAAACTTCTCTTGTCGAATTACCTGGTCTGCGTACGTGATACAACATGGCTACTCCGCTAAGTAAATTTCTCTTCATACTCATTTGGCAAAGAAAGATTCATCTTCGCAAATCGTAAATTCAAGGCCGGCCTGTTTTAACCGTTCCGACCAATCGGCAGACAACTGTTGATCGGTGAACAGGCGGGTGATCTTCTCTGGACGGGCAAAGGAAGTCAGGTCTTCCTTGCCAAACTTAGACGAATCCACCAGGGCGAACAAGTCTTGCGATGACTCGATCACCTTGCGCTTGAGCTGTGCCTCCGCCAGGTGCACCTCGGTCATGCCCCGTTCCAGGCTGAAACCGCTGCAGGAAAGGAACGCCTTCTGGATGTGCAATTCTTCGATGATATGCTCGCTCAGCAATCCCGTAGCCGAGGAAGATTCATTGTTCACGATCCCGCCGATCAGGATGACGGTATTGGTGGCATTTTGAGCCAGCTCGCGGGCCACCTCGAAACCGTTGGTCATCACCCGCAGGCGGCGATGGTTGGACAACGCCTTGGCAAAGTAATAAGCGGTACTGCTGGCGTCCAATAGGACCGAATCGGCATCGTTAACGAAAGCAGCCGCTTCATGCGCAATGGCAATTTTAGCGGCTGCATTTTGTTGGTGACGCCTGAGAAACGAGATGTTTTGGAACTGATCCTGCTGGCGCAGGACGGCCCCGCCGTGAACCCGGGTCAGCAATCCCTGTTGCTCGAGTGCATTGAGGTCATTCCGGACGGTGCCTTCTGAAACATCCAGGGCTACTGCTAATTCCGGAACGCTCAAACCGGGCTGTTTGCGAAGCATGTCTAGCAAAGATTGGCGGCGTTCGTAGGTGGTCATGGGTCACACTTTGTCGATATTTGTCGATATTTGTTGTATCCGATAAAATTATCATAACATTTTTGTGTTTTTTTGTCAATATATTAGTTTGCTCGACCAACAAACTAATTTAAAGAGAGAGATCCTAAGGGTTTCCCTTAGGATCTCCGTTAGGATCTTAGAACCTAGTCAAGCCGTTACCGAACCACCAGCGGTAGAGAAATCCAGAAAACCGAACTCTCTACAACAGGTGTCGTAGCGTAGCGATTTCCAGGTTCACTTTCCAGAGCCACAAACGGTTGAGCGTAAGTGGATTTATCGGCAACAATCCAGTTAGATGTGTTTATCCGGTTCCGAGTTGCAGCAGACAGCTCGACAACAATCGAATACTCAGCGTCTGTGTACCCATAAACCTCGATTTGGTAAAACCCAGCGACCGGTGCTGCGAAAGTGATTTCTTCGACCCCATTGCTTAGATTACTCACCCAGGGGGGACGGGTGGCGTAATCAGGCGCCCAGATGTACAAATCCGGGTCGCCGCTGATGGGCGTTACGGTGACAGTGATTGATTGGCCTGCACTTAACTCATAGCGGTAGATATTGGCCTGATCCTGCGCAACTGTCTCAGAAGGCGCCAGGTAGTCCACGTAAGCTTCGCATGGCATCAGGGAGATATTCCCCGTCCGATCCATAGCCCAGGCTTGCAGATAGATCAAACCGCTCGTTGGCACCAACTCCCACTCGTAGTTGGTTTGGGCTGCTGCATAATCAAGCCAGCCGGAGTTTTGCACAGGCACCCATAGGTCGGCTGCTCCGTTATATTGATATTGAATAAACTGCAGCGACGCCACCCCGCTGCCGCCCGTATCGGAAGCAACTGTATCCAGTGAAACAGCCAACTCTGTAATAGAGCTATTTCCATCGTTGATTACCAAGCTATCCACTTGCGGCGCCACCTGATCGCCGGCAGCAGGCACTACAGTGACAAGACGGCTGATGACATTGTTGGTTTCCAGGGTCTCGTTGAACTGGTTATCTGGATCGATGACCGCATAGATGGCGTACTCCCCGGCTGCAGCGGGTATCCAATTGACTCCGCTGGTGGTTTGGGCGCCGCGCGGCGAGAGCAGGGAGATGGAACCATCCCCAAGATGCACACCGCCGGCGGCAGGGTCTCCCAGGTAAAATCTCACCACCACGTTACTGAGCGGATCTTGGCCTCCTTGCCGGTGCACCACCAGCCCGATCTGCCCGGCTTGCTGTGCAAGCAGCGTGGATGGGTCGTTCCACAACTCATACGTATACCCAGACAGATCATCGAC
Source organism: uncultured Anaerolineaceae bacterium (assembly GCA_964629965.1). Taxonomy (GTDB): domain Bacteria; phylum Chloroflexota; class Anaerolineae; order Anaerolineales; family UBA4823; genus CAZVRZ01. Next base: position 4,457 of record CAZVRZ010000191.1, on the reverse strand, counting down.
AGCCTGCGGTAGCACCGTATAGGCATTGGCCAGGGTGGCGCTGGATCCGTCAGGATTGGTCACCGTCAGGGCATAGATGCCCGCCGTACGCCCCTGCGGGATCGCGGCGCGTAACTGACCGCTGCTAAAGCGCAGGGTTTGCAGATCGGCTGTTCCCAACCGGGCAATTGCGCCTTCGGCAAAATTCTCTCCATAGATGTTGATGTCATTGGCGATACTGCCCAGCCCTTGCTGCGGTAGTACCTGGCCGATGGTGGGCAGTATGTTGACGGCATTGACGATCAACACAAAGGTGTTGCTGGCAGTCGCCTCTCCATCGTTCACGTTGACGGTGATGGTGGCTGCGCCGTTCTGGCCGGCAGCGGGGGTAAGGGTGATGGTGCGGTTTACGCCGCTGCCGCCGAGTGTTATGCTGCCATTTGGCACCAGCACAGTGTTGGAGGAGGCAGCAGTGACAATCAGGGACGCGGCAGGAGTCTCGAGATCACCCACAGTGAAGGGGATCGCGTTCGTGGCAGTACCTTGGTCGGTGCTCTGGGTGTCAATATAGCCGAGGGTAGGCGCATCGTTGACAGCGTTGACGGTCAGCACAAAGGTATCGTAAACGGTCGCGGTGCCATCGTCCAACGTAACAGTAATGATGGAGGTGCCGTTCTGGTTGGCGGCGGGTATGAGGGTGAGAGTGCGGGTGATACCACTCCCGCCGAGTATCAGGCCGCTGACGGGCACCAAGGCGGTGTTGGAGGAAGTGGCCGTGATGGTCAGAGAAGCCACAAGCAAACCGGTAGTATCGCCAACGGTGAAGGAGATGGCGCCGGTGGCAGTATCTTCGGCGGTGATCTGATCGCTGATATCGCTGATGGTAGGATTGGGCACACCCCAATCCTACCAGGTAGCGTTACCGTTTGCATCGGTTTCATAGGCCCAGCCATTAGTTCCAGGCTGAAAATCTGCCAGTTGGTCATAATTTACCGTCCAGAAGCCGGTCACGGCATCCGCCGTGGCACTGCGAGATAAGTACCCTGCCGGGATGACACACACAGACACATTCACACCGGGGGTGGCGATACCCGAGATCGTATTCGCATCCAGGTCAAAGCCGGTGACGGCGAAATGGGTGGGGATATAGGTGCGTTCGGTGGTTCCATCCGTCACGGTCATAATATGGCCGGGCTTAAGGTCGAAGCCTGCCAGACTGATCCATGCCACAGTGGTAGTTGGATCCCAGGACGCCAGATCTATGGTGGCCAGAACGGTTTGGTCAACACCGGCGCCATTGGTTGGATCGTCAACCGTCAGGGTTACCACCGCTCCGTCTGGCCAATCGAACACAGCGGCATAGTCACCGGCAGGGACGGCTCGGATACTTGGTTTGGGCACGTGCCAATTAACACGGGTTTCATTTCCATCTACATCACTCTCGCTGGCCGAGCCATTATCTCCAGGCTGCAAATCCAAAAGCTGAGTGTTGTTGTCCTGCGAGGTGAAGTGGGCAAAGTCCACCAGCCAATTACCAGTAATGGCATCGGCGGTGACAATACGCCAGACATTGCCCCCTGATCCAGAGGCATCCACTATCACCTTTGCGCCGGGCATAGCGATGCCTGAGACCGTATCCGAAACCACATCAAAGCCGGTGATATTAAGATTGGTAATCGTGTAAACGCGTGCGGTGGTTCCACGTCACGGTGAGAATATGACCGGCCTGAATATCGAAGCCTCCCAGGTTGAAGTACGCCTCAGTTTTCAATTGGGTCCAGGTAGATGATTTACTCGTGGTGGCCTGGGCGGTTTTATCAACACCGGCGCCATTGGTTGGATCGTCAATCGACAGGGTTAACAGCGTTTCGGGCGGCCAATGATACACGCCTATCGAATTCCAGATAGAATTGGCACTCATGCGAGGGGTGGACACTTGCCAATCGAGCCAATTGTTGTTCCCGTTAGCATCATCTTCAGACACGCCGCCATCGTGGGAGCCCAGCAGATCAACGATGGTCTCTTCTGGCAGAGCGCCGGGCACACTAAAATCGACAGTCCATGCACCGGTAACACTATCCGCGACCGGATAGCGGGGAACAACGTTTCCCTGCCCCAACCAGATCCAAATATGAATCTGGGCCCCCGGCGTGGCAAAACCGGAAATCGTATCGGCAGCCAGGTCATACTGCGTTACTCTCAATGGGGAGATAATCATTGTTTCCAAGACAGGCCCCCCTGCGGAAACCGACAGGATAAAGCCAGGTAGCAGCTCAATGTCGGGAAAATCGTATTTAACCCATCCACCCATCGAGGTAGCCGTCATAGTGAAATCAGGGACGGCCCCGGTGGTTGGGTCATCAATGGTCAGGGTGAATACCGTGCCATCCGGGCCAGCATCCAAAGTGACCCAATGGCAACCCGGGCAGGCCGAGATAAAATCGATGTTCGGATCCTCCGATTGGGCATTGGGAGCAGCCGGTTGGATTGACTTTAAAGCCTCCGCCGAGACTCTGCTGACCCCCCAGCCGAGCTGCCTGGTGATGATTATCAAGATGATAATGGCAATAATGGTAATGTTTGCTGCTTTGAAGGATACATGAGGTACTTTCGAACCGTTCATTATTCCCTCCAAATTCAGATGAATAAAGTTTTTTGACACGATATCGAGCAAGTTTTAAGTGCGGCTCTCCTTTCTGATTTTAAGCAAAGTGTATTCTTGCCGCTTTTACAACGCTAAACAAACCGCCGCTCAAAAATCATTTCACCTGGCGAAGCAATCTCATCCGCTTTTGGGTGTAATTGCTTCAGCGTGCTACTTATGCACATATTTCTGCGCCCGAAAAATGATGGAGGAATGTGGTTCCACCACTCTCACCGGGATGCCGAGCATCTCCCACCCCGGCGCGCCCTGCAGCACTTCACTGATGGGCATAGAGGCGCCAGTGTTGCAGGTGATATACCAAAACGTCTTACGCGTTGCCAGCAATTCCGGCAGATCTGTTTCGTAATGCAGCGGAGGAACGAACGGCTTGAGCACGTCTCCCCAGCGGGCTTCGAATTGGTTGTTCTGATGGTAGTGGACCGCCTGCGGCCAGTAATAGAACGCCGGCCCCAGGGAATAAGAATCGGACGTGATGATGAGCTCGTTCGGCTGAATGGCCCCATCCAGCTTTTCCACCAACTGTCGCATCGGATGATTGAAATGCTGGGTGTAGATATCCTTGATGGTGAAAACATTAAACATGGCAAACAACCCCGCCGCGATCCAGGGCAGGTATTTGCCTGGCAGCATCCCCATGCCCAGCGACACAAGCAGCAGGAACAACCCCGACACCACCAGGAGATAGCGGGAGAAGAAAAGCGGTAGCAGGAACAAGGAAACCAGCATGGTTGTGGTCACCACACCGAGGTATGTCGCAAAAACAAAACGGCCAAACCCGGCTTCTTTCTCAGCGCCCTTCCGCCAGGCAATGATCAGCCCGCTGGCACAAAGGATTATGGCCAATGCGAAAGCCAGGTATTGGGTCAAGGTAACATCAGCTAGAAATTGGGCGAAGGTAAGGATGGGGAATTGCTCTCGGTACGCGAACGGCTGAAGGAAAGCGACCTCAATCCCATCCCACGAAAGCGGCCCCAACCAAAAGGCTTTCTGAGCGCCCAGCGTTTGACGAATGAAAACGACCAGCCAGGGAAGATACGCAACAGCGAAGGCGGCCACAACGAACAGGTACGTTTTTAACTGCCCACGCCGCTTGATCAAAAGCCAGGAACAAACAAACGCGTGCAGGAAAAAAGCTGCGATGAGCCCATAGTAGTGAAGGTAGGCAGCGGACAGCGTTGTCGCGCCGAACAGCGCCCAATCGCGCCGGCGGTTCTCCGTCACCGCCAGGTACCCATACAAAGCGCCGGCCGTCACAGCGCAGATCGCCAGCGAGTACATCCGCGCTTCATGGGCATAGATCAGTGTTGCCGGCGTGAACAGCACCACGATCGCATAGAGAAACGCGTTGCGGTTTCCGAATATCCGCCGCACCGGACCCGCCCCCAACGCCACCAGACCCACCGATCCCGCCACCGAAAGTGAGCGCAGAGCCCATTCCGAGTTCCCCAGCACCATCCGCACCAGGCTCAGCAGAATATAATAGAGCGGAGGATGGTTATCTACCCACACCTGCGCCGGAATCTGCCACGGCAGGTAACTGGCAATGACCGCCGAGTACGCCTCGTCATACCAGAAGCTCTCGTGCGAGATGCCAATGGTGTACACCACGGCAGCCAGGATGACGATAGCGATCCATCCCCGGCGAAGCCTCTGATCGAAGCGCGGAGATGATGTTGTGTTCACAATTTCTTCATTATACCCTTAGCAAGCCACGGAAGCCTCTGACGCCATAGTAAGATTCTGCGCCATTGTGATACACGAATACATGCTCGTAGCGCCGATCGGCAAAGAGGGCGCCGCCGAGTTTTCTGAT
>CAZVRZ010000190.1:0-9072 GCA_964629965.1 uncultured Anaerolineaceae bacterium | reverse complement strand
CCGATGAGAGATGCAACATCTTGCGTCTGTGATGGAGACGCAAAATCTTGCGTCTCTACGGTTGATTTGTCGATGATAATGATGCCGTGCATGTGATTGGGCATGATCACGAATTCGTCCAACACCACGAACGGGAAATGATCCGGGATGGCGAGCCAGCAATCCATGGCGGCCTGCCCCAAGGGGGTGTGTTTCATTTCGCCGTCTTCGATTTTGCCGAAGGGAAATATGCCGTCCACGGTGCATAGGGTGACGTAATAGGCGGCGTCGCGGCCATAATCCCAGGTGGCTAACCGGGTGCTGCTAATGCGATATTTGCTCTGGTATTTTTCATCCATACGGCATGGCAAGTCCTTATTGAGCGGCAATGTAGAGACGCAATGTAGAGACGCAATGTAGAGACGCAAGGTAGAGACGCAAGATATTGCGTCTCTACGGGATGCGCAAAATTTTGCGGTTACAACCTCTTGATGCGGGTACGGATGTCGTTTTCGATCTGTTCTTTCTCGGCTTGCAGAGCATTTTCGGCGGCGGTGAGGCTTTTCAGCTCGGCCTCGCTGTTCGCCAGGTCGGTGACGTAGCGAGCGCGCAGTTCGCCTTCTTTGCCCGCGCTGCCCAGGGCTTGCATGTTGCTCTGGATCTGCTGCTGGGCTTTGTAGATCTTCTCGCGTGATTTTTCCTGCTCGGTTGATTTCTTCTGGATGTCATCCAGGCGATCCCAGGCCAGCAGCAGCTCGCGCAGCGCTTCGTGGCGGGCTTTGTCGATCAGGCCGTCTTTCAGCAGGCGCTGCAGGCCCTCGTAGGTTTGCTTGCGCAGCTCTTCGCGGCGGAAATTCAGGCGGCGTTCCTGCACGACCAGCTTGGCTTCGGCGTGGGCGGGCACGCTGACCTTGAAGCGGTAGTGATCGGCGGTCGTCTCGGCCGGCTCGGGGGAGGCGAATAGATCATACTTGCCGTTGCGCGCATGCTCGATGAGCACCTCTTGCCCTTTAGCGGTCTGGTTGTTGAGCTGGTAGGTGCGCTGCTGGATATCCCACTGCTCGATCGAAAGATAGGCGTCGATGATGCGCACGGCGTGCACTTCGATACGCGGCTGGTTCTCTTCTTTGACCTTGACGCCCAGTTCGACGGCGTAGGGCGCCACGATCTGGCCTTCGGCGGCGGTGAAAGACAGCACCGCCTCGCCCATGTATTCGCCGGCCTCCATCACCGTCACCGGGCCGCGTTCCAGCGTCAGACCGGTCTCGTTTTTCAGGCGCATGGTGGCCACAGGGTGCTTGGGCATCTTTTGCCCGTTGTAGATCAGGTCCTTTTCGTGCTTGAGGAAAGAGGACAGGATGGGCACCATGGCCGATTGGCCGCGGCCCACCGAGACGGGGGTCTGGATATCGTATTGGAACAGTTCGCCCAGGTCTTTGGCGCTGGTTTGCACGGGGGCGGCATTGGCCATGGCGTCGGCCATTTCCGATGCGGCGAAACCCGCACCGAGCGCAGCCGGGGCGGGCATGGGAGCCATGGAACGCATCATCCTGCCGTCTGCAGCCATTGGCGCCATCACGGATTTGGCGGCGGTAAACTGGTCGAATTCAACCGGCGCGGCGGCCACACGACCCTCTTCTTTGACCAGGGGACGCTCGGGTGTGAAGGGAGTGTACAGGTCATAAACAAACGAGATGGGCATGCCCGCCACCAGCGAGAGCTTGATCGCTTGCAAGTCCTCTTCCAGGCGATTGTCGAAGATGCCCCAGCCCTGCAGCAGAGCGCGGGCGGGCTGGTTCCCTTCGCCGGGGTCGATCACCAGGCGGTAGCTCACCCGCCAGGTGGGGGCGGGGGCGATGTAACTGACCGACAGCTCGTGTTCGCCGGGCGTCAGGCGGACGGCCACCTGGCGATATTGTTCCTGGCTGAGAGAGGTTTGCAGGAAGAAGCGCAGATCGTCCGCGCCGCGCTCGTCCAGGATGTCTACCCCCTGCAGGCGGGCGAGCGGGTAGGCGCAAACCTGGTTGGAGTCTTCCACCAGCAGCGAGACCAGTGTCGAATTGAGCGGCTGGTCATTGTTGGGTTCGTCCAGGCCCAGCAGCTTGCCTTGCGGGCGCTCGTCCTGGTCTAGCAGCAGCCCCACGCGCCGGCCGCGCAGCCCTACCAACAGATCGCGCAGGCTGCGCAGATCGTTCAGGCGGATCGAACAGCCCGCCAGGCGCTCTTCGCGGCTCTGGGGCGTGGCATAGTCGATGCCCAGCACTTTGCCCTGCCCCCAGTCGATGGCGGTCAGGCTTTTCAGGATATCGTTCATCTCTTCGACCCGGAAGGACAGTTCGATCTGCTCCCCCGAGAGATGGGCGCGGCGCTCGAAGAATCCGACGCCGTGTTTGTAAAGTGTCATGCGGGTGATGGGTAAGTGGGACATAGATGTTTCTCCTTTGGTGAACAGCATACAGCTTATGAACGGTTTCAGTTTGCGGGGGTATGATCGATCCAGATCATTTCTTTTTGCGGGCTGGAGAGGAATTCGACGCCGTGCTCGGTCACCAGCACGTCTTCTTCCAATCCCAGATAACCGTAGCCCGGCACGGCCAGGCCCGGCTCGAGGGTGTAGACATGCCCGGCCTCGATCGGATAGTTGGGGGCCTGGCCGTAGCGCTCCCATTCTGGGCCCAGCAGGCCGGCGCCATCGTGGGTGGTACGCCCGATGTGATGGCCGGTGCCGTACATGTACTCCGGGTAGCCGGCGGCAACCACGTGGGCGCGCGCCAGGGCGTCGATCTCTTTGCCGAGCAGGCCGGGGCGCATGCAGGCGGCGGCTTTCTGGATGGCTTCCACGATGGTCGTGAAGCCGCGCTGCACCGGCTCGGGCAGGGTGGTCTCGCCGGGGCGAGGCACATAGCCCACGCGCTGCAGGTCGGCGCAGTAACCGTCCTGGCGCACGCCGAAATCGAAATGCAGCAGGTGCCCGGGCTGCAAGACCAGGCCGGTCGGCCCGGCGTGCCCCACCTCCGACTCTGGCCCGGCGTTGACGGTGGGGCAGTTGCCGGGGTCCCAGGCCGGGGACAGGCCGCGGGCAGCCATCTGCCGGCGCATGAAGGCGGCGATGTCTTCTTCGCTCATGCCGGGGCGGGCGAAGGCGAAGGCTTCGGCCATGATCTCTTCGCTGGCTTTCACCGCGCCGCACAGGCAGGCCACCTCGGCGGGGGTCTTGCGGCTGCGCAAGGCGCAGTGCAGGCGCTCGGCAGAGACCAGCCGTTCGAGGTAGGGGGTGCCTTGCAAATAATCGAGCAGCAGCAGGTACAGGCCGTGCCCCAGGCCGTCGGCGTGCACGTCGGAGAGCGAGTAGTTGATGGCAATGCGCTGCGGGTCCAGGCGCTGCAGCGTTTCGAGCAGTAATGGGCGCACGGACTGGTGGTAAGGCAGCACGTGGTAGGCGCCGGTGCGGCGGGCGGCGGCGGCTTCGATCTGCCCCACAATGGCCAGGCGCTCGCCGGAGGCGGTGATGATCAGCGCAGATTGCCAGGTCAGGTCGGGGCCATAGATCAGCGGGACAAGCGGATCGCCGCCGGCGGAGGTTTCACGGACGAAGGTCAACCACAGGTCGATGCCTGTTTCTTGCAGGATGCCCATGGCCTGCTGGACTTTTTCTTGTATCAGGTTATGCATATCGATATCCAATTGACATAGATTATTCCAACACGATCGTTGCATGGATCGTTCCGGCGCGCTCGGAGGAGATGCGCAGGCCGATCTGGGTTTTGGCGGAGGCGCGCAGGGTCCATTCCAGGCGCGCCCGGTTGTCGGTGCTGGTGGCGCCGTAGACCTGGGAGACGATCAGCTTGTTGCTGCGCCCTTCCAGGTGGCCCAACTCGCTGCGCACCTTGCCGGTCAGCAGCTCGACTCCCGGCGGCAGTTCAAGTTCCACGCGCACCGGGCGGACGAAGACGCACTTCTTGCCGCGCTCGCTGGTGTAGGTGGGCAGGAAGCCGCTGTTTTCCACCACCAGGTGCAGGCGGTAGGCGCCGTCTGCCAGGCGCTGCGCCTCCAGCTTGTGCACTGAGAGGTGCGGCAGCATGTCTGCCAGTGCCAGCATGTAGGGTGCGTGCCGCTCAATTTCTGCCCCCAGCAGTGTTTCGGGCGGGTTGCGCCAGGAATACAACGTGTCCCAGCCGCCGATCTCCAGCGGCCCAAGCTGCGGGTGATCGAAGGGCTGCCATTGCACGTAGGCGCCTGGGGCGTTCTCGTCGGCCCACTTCAAGATCTGCAGCTCTTCTTCGTGGGAATGTTCGCGCCACCATTCGCCGAACTTGATATCTTTGATGCCCGCGGCAGAGGCAATGTCCCACAGCTCGATGGTGAAGCTGAATGCGCCCCAATGCTCGAATATCCAGTCGTCGAAGGCGCCGGTGGTGATCTCCTTGGGGTGCGAGCGGAACTCATGGTAGACCGATACGCTGCGGTAGCCGGTGATCTTGGTGCCGACCTCGCCCAGCTTTTTATAGACCCATAGATCGTTGACGTTCATCTCGTCGTCGGGGTGGGTGGAGTAGGGCCGCAGGATCACCCGGCTGTAGGTGTGAAAGGTGACGGCCACGCTGATGTTGGGGTGGCTGGAGACGAAATCGAGCACCGCTTTGATCTCCGGTTCGGAGGCAGGGTACGGGCCGGCGCCGGATTGGTCGCCTTCCGGGCGCCACTCAAAGGGAAAGTTGCGGTTGAAATCCAATCCCTGCTGCGGGCGGGCGTTGGGGATCAGGTAGCCATCGTAGTTTTCGATCATCCCTTCGGCCAGCAGGCGGTAATATTGGCCGCCGTGCTCGTGAGGCGGGCGTTTTTCCATCAGGCGCGGGTCGAGCGAGCTGATCTTCCAATCGCCGTTGGGATCGGGCAGGCGCATTTGCAGGATGCGGCCGTTGCCATCCACATCTTGATGGTGCAGGCCGCTGTCCTTTTCTTCCCAGGGATAAGGGCGTGTGCCGGAGCGAATGAACTGCGGCGAGGCGGCCATGGCCAGGGCGGCGCCATCGGGGTTGAGGCGCGGGGCAATGTAAAACACGCAGGTATCCAGCAGGCGGGTAACCTGGGCGTCGTGGCCGTAGCCCGCCAGCAGCCGCTCGATGACGTTCATGGCAGCCGAAGTGCCGGTCAGCTCGGTGGCGTGGATGTTGGCATCGATCCACAGGGCAGGCTTTTCGTGATCGGGGCCGCTGGCCTGGTTGCTGATGGTCATCAGCCAGAGCGGTCTTTTCTCGTGGGACTCGCCGAAGGTGCGCAGCGCGGCCAGGTGGGGATATTGCCCGGCCCAGGCCTGCAGGGTGGCGGCCAGGTCTTCGTTGCTGAAATAGCGCTGAATGGTTGCGGGGGTACTCATGTTAAGCGTCTCCTTGGGATGGTTCGGTGGGGGCGGGCTCCTCGGTGAGCCATTCGGCATCCAGGAAACGCCGCCGGTAATACAGCACGCCCAACAGCAAGATGAACTGTACCAGGGCGGTGATGATCGATGAAAACTGGTCGAAATAGAAAATGATCAGGTCGACGCCGGCCAGCGACAGCAGCAGGCTGAGATAGCTGAAGGCGATGCCGCGCCGATCTTTGCCGATGATCAGCAGGAAGGCGGAAACCAGCAGCAGAAAGCCGGTCAGGCCTTCCAAAGCCAGGCGGGCCGACAGCCAGTTGAGAGAAGTGGTGCTGGTCAGGCGGCCGGCGGTGACCTGCTGGATGATGACCTCTTCGATGTAACCGGGGCGCAGGCTGACAAAGAGCAGTTGTCCCAGGCCCATCAGGGCGTACAGACCCAGGCCGATCATGCCGCCGGACAGCACGGCGCGCAGGATGGGGCGTTTGAGATAGGCAGCCTCGAACTTGCGCAGCTGGGCAGTCAGGCGCCCAAAGACGGTGGAACGGCTGGGCGACAGGCGCACGCGCTCGGATCGCAGGAATTCGAGCAGGGCGGCGGCCAGGTGGGCCAGCTCGGGGCTCTCTTGCTGCGCGCTCACTTCCTGCAAGCGCTCCACCAATTGGGCCTGTTCGGCCGCGTCCAGGTCGTGGTCGAGGATCTCTTCCAGGTCTTCCAGGGCATAATATAGTGCCACGCGGGGCAGTTCCGGCGGCGGGCGGCGGATCTGCACGTACAGCAGCACGGTCAGCAGGAAGAAGGCGTAGATGATTGGGGCGGCGGCGGGAAAGAAGTAATCGTTGGTTTGGGTGATGAACTTGCCCACCTCATCGATGAACAGGCCCACGCCGCTGCCGGCCAGCAGGGCGCAGGCGGTGAGACTCCAGCGGTTGGCGAAGATCAGCGGCAGCAGGGCGGCCACGAACAGCAGCAGCCCGCCCCACAGTACGTGGGCAATGTGCAGCCCGCCGCCCCCCAATTGCGGGTAACCGGTGGCCGCCAGGAACAGGCGGGTGAGCGAAACTGAGGAGGCAAAGCTGAGCAGCGTGAGCAGCAGGTAAGTCTCGGAGTTGGGCCGTTTGACCGGGGTGCGGATCTGGTGGGTAAGTTTGCTCATCGAGCTCATTCCATCCGCTGGCCACAGGCTGCGATCAGCCGGTGGGGAGCCTGCTCGACCGGGATGCGCTGGATGCCCAGTTCGGCCAGCAGGTCTTTGATCTCGGGATCGAGCAGCAGGGCCTGGTCCAGGGCGCGGTAGGGGCGGGCCCAGTTGCGGGCAAAGAAGTTGGGGCTGCACAGCTCGTCCAGGGAGGGGTGGTCGATGGCGGCATGCACCATCCACAGGTGATAACCGGGCTGCATGGCGCGCAGGTTGCCGGCCAGGTGGGCTTTGCGGGCGGCGTAATCCAACTCCCAATCGCTGCTGAAGAAGGCCGTGTCCCATTGGTAAGCCTCCACCTGCACCGGCTCCGGATCTGCCGCCTCGGCCGGGAAAGCCAGGCGCAGCGGGCCCACGCGCTCGAAGCCGATCTGCCCGAGCAGGCGGTACAGGCGGCCGGTTCCATCGGTGCCCATATGATAGCTGGCGTGCGTCAGGTGCAGCCCTTCTGCTTCGATGGCCTGCACCTGGGCGGTCAATTCGACCAGCGCTTCCTGGTCGCTGGCCTGGCTCCAGGCCAGGTGCACCAGGTGCTTGAAATAGCCCTCTTCCGTAACCAGGGAGGGGGCCTGGGTGAGCGGCCCCCAGTGGTAGCGATCCCAGTCGCAGGTGAGGGTGGCGTGAAAGCCCACCGGCAAATGCAGGTCGCGTGCCAGGGCGGCGGCTTGCCGGAAGGCCGGGCAGGGGGCCATCAGGTTGGCGTCGGTCAGCAGTCCGTCGCTGAAGGCCTGGGCGATGCCCTCGTTGACGGCGGGGTGCATGCCGAAGTCATCGGACATGATACACAGGTGGATAGTACCGGTCATAGGGATCTCCTTCTGTCTTTGGTTAATGATAATGATATATCAATTGGCTGAATTCGTATATAATCAGGTTCTGAAAATGAACGCTGCCAAAACCGCCTGCACCGGAGCATAACCTAAAATGTCTACTGGAAAAGTTCATGCCATTGCGACTGCCGTTACTGCCGGGGTCGCCATGCCGCTGATCACCACTGTGCTCAACCAACCCGACGAGCATGCCCTGTTCTTTGCCGGGGGCTGCCTGGCAGGCATCCTGATCAATCCCGACCTGGATAACCGCCGCCCGGTCTATTCGCATGCCGTGGTGCGCCGTTCGGCGGGCAAAGCCGTGGCCTGGCTGTGGCAGGCCTTTTGGTGGCCTTATGCCCGTCTCATCCCCTACCATCGCCACTGGCTCAGCCATCTGCCGCTGCTGGGCACTGCCCTGCGCTTGCTTTATTTATTGATCTTTGCCGGCTTGCTGCTGTGGATCAGCGGCCAAATGCCATTGGTGCTCGCCCAGCTCACGCCGCCCCTAACCACCCACCTGGGCTGGGGGTTGGCCGGCCTGGCGTTTGCCGATGCGCTGCACGTGTTGATGGATAGATTATAAATTATAATTTTAAAATTTGACAAATCCGCCTTTTATTGGTACAATGGGTCATTGGTTTGGGATTAATTGATCTGAAAGAATTTTCTTCACAGACAACTTACGCACAACGACTTGCTGCCTCGGCCTTAAGCCGGGGCTTTTTTTTTGTGTTTTCTTGAACGATATCGCCGCAGGCGAAATTAAATATAAATTATCGAAAGGTGAAATTACTGTTGAGTAAAAAATTAAAAATTATTCCCTTGGGAGGCCTCGGGGAAGTGGGGAAAAACATGATGGCTTATGAATTCGATGGCCGAATTCTGATCGTTGACGCTGGTTTGATGTTTCCGGACAATGACATGATCGGGGTAGATTACATTATTCCAGATTTTGAGTACCTGGCCGGTAAAGGCCGCAATGTCGTTGGGATCGTTATCACGCATGGACACGAAGACCACATCGGCGCCCTCCAGCACGTTCTCAAAAGCATCTCCGCGCCCGTTTACGGCACCCGGCTGACCCTTGGCCTGGTGGAGGTCAAACTGGCGCGTAACGGGCTGGCTGCCAAAACGGATCTGCGCACCGTCAAAGCGGGCGAAAAGGTTCAAATTGGCCCGTTTAAGGTTGAGTTCTTCCATGTCAGTCATTCCATTCCCGATGCCGTTGGCTTGGGGATCACGACATCCGCCGGCCTGGTGGTGCATACCGGCGACTTTAAATTTGACCACACCCCGGTGGATAATTGGCCAACGGACTTTGCCAAGTTGGCAGAGTTCTCAACCCGCGGCGTGGATCTACTGCTGAGCGACTCAACGAATTCCGAACGCCCTGGTTGGACTCCATCTGAACGCACCATCGGCCCGGCGCTCGACGAAGCCATTCTGGCTGCCCCGGCGCGCGTCATTGTGGCCACCTTTGCCTCGCTGATCTCGCGCATGCAGCAAGTTGCCGATTCTGCTGTCAAGCACCATCGTAAACTGGCCTTTGCTGGCACGAGCATGGTGGAAAACGCCAAGATGGCGCGCAAACTCGGCTACTTAGTGATCCCTGACGACACATTGGTGCCGATTGAAAAAGCGCTCAAGCTGCCGCCGAAAAAAGTGGTCATTATGTGTACCGGTTCGCAAGGTGAACCATCGTCGATTATCGGGCGGCTTTC
>CAZVRZ010000189.1:0-9132 GCA_964629965.1 uncultured Anaerolineaceae bacterium | reverse complement strand
TCCATTCAACCACCAACACCTTACACGGCCACGGATACGCTAGAGTGCCCCCAACCGGCGGAGGCTTTTTCCGTAAATCCTGCAAGGCGTTTATGGGGTAAGTGTAGTAAATTCTGGCGTAATTATAGCTTAACTCAACTTTTTGCACGAAGCGGGCCAGAAAAGCCTTGAGTGAGGGGATATCATTGGCCTTACGGTGGCTTTCGATCTCACCCCGCCAGGCAGCAAGGGCCAACTCAATCACATCTGGGGTAATCTCCAGATTACATGCCTCGCGTTTGGTTTCCTGGTGGGCCAGTTGCGCTTGCAACCTGTTACGATCAGCCTCGCGCTGGCGCAGTCGCTCTGCCGCCATTTTCGAAGCGCCGGTGAGCTCAATCGTCTCAAAGAGTGCGTTAATGGATTGTTCTACATCGGACAGGTTACGCCTGGTCATAACGATCTCACGGTCCAGCGCATCCGTGTCTGCCATCAGCACCCGCACATCCGCCAGCAGCTCACCTACAAACTGAGGGGTCAAAACCTGGGTAAGCACCACATCAAGAACGGCTGCATCTGCCAGTTCGGTGCTTACCATCCTGCTTGGGCAGCTATCCCAGCCCTGCCGCCGCTTACGCCCGCACAAATAGCAATCCCAGCCATTCGATTTATCCTTGAACATTGCTGACCCGCAACTCAGGCAATAGGATAGACCAGACAGAAGCGAGGGATTACTGATCCGCCGTGGGTGAACCAGGCTATCTTTGGTGGGACGTTTGGCCTCTGCCTGTATCTTTTGCACCTTCTCCCATGTTTCGGCATCAATCAGGGCTTCATGGTGGTTAGGCATCTCGAAGTCACCGCACTTGCCGATGCCCCGGTAGGCAACATTGGTGAAAAAAGTGGCATAACAATTGACCGAACGATATAACCGATGATTGGTGGCTTCCTGAATCCTAGAGTAGCTGCGCCCTTCTGCCCGTAATTGAAACGCCAGCTTTACCAGGTCAGCGGTAGCCGGGTCAGGCACCCACTTCGATGCCATCCGGTTTGTGCCGTCGCGCCGTCTGCTGGTAACATGCGGTTCTGCAATGTACCCGCGCGGGGGTGTGCCTCCGCTACTATACCCTTGCTTTACTAATGCGATCAGCGCTCGCCGGGTATCCCTGGAGGTTTGCCGCCGTTTTTCTTCGTTGCTGATATCAATGATCGTTTCGATAACCCTACCGAAAGCACCTTCTGGGATGGGGTCGGTCAGGCTGTGAATAATCACGCCGCGCTTGCGTAAGGTGGCCTTGTAATAGTTGGCGTCATCCAAATCCCTGGCAAAGCGGGCAAAATTCCAGACCAGCAAACCAGCCGGGCGCATTTGAGGATCAGTGGTCAGGTCAATCATATCGTGAAAAGCATCCCGCCCAACCTCGCTGCCGCCACTCTTTGCTTCGTCAGCAAAAACGTGCGCCAGCACCAGGCCATAACGGTTGCAATATTCTTCGAGCACCTCCCGTTGTTGGGCTACACTTTTCTCTTGGGCTGTACCACCCGAATCCCGTAAATAGCCGTTAACAATACTGCCTGGGGGCAGGGTCGCAGGTGGAGGAATATGGTCACTCATTTGTAGATTCCTTTCGAGGGGTTAGGATGATGCGCCCACCATCCACGATCAGCAATTCGTCGGCCAACAAGGATCGGATGGTGGTTGCCAGCGCACCGGCCAGTTCAGCCGCTGCCAGGCGTTGGGCCACGAGCAAGTTAGGGTAATGATCGCCTGGGATCTCTTCAAATTGGATGGGGGGCGTTTTTTTGTGCATTTGTCACTCTCGCTTTGATTGGTTTACAAGTGTTAGATAACCTGGTTGAACAAGATCAAAACTGGTAGGTACTGTTTCGCGCCGTATAAGTTCTTCAGTTACATCGTACCCGGCGATACACAACACAATTGTCAATTCATCGGGGGCATAGGTCGCTTCAATTCGGCCATCGGTCAGGCGCTGCCACTGCCCAGCAATCACGCCTACCTGGGCATCGGCCGACCAGTGGATGCAGATCAGTTCCGCTTTTGCCATAGTGCTGGTGTAGCATGGTGTAGCGTGGTGTAGCACTGGTGTAGCTTTAGAAGAGGTGAAATCGCCAATTAATCTCATAGCATACTCTCGCAGAAATATCTGTGTGTGTGGTTTTAAAAAGGTGTAGTAAGTGTAGCTTGTGTAGCAGGCTAAAGTACCTTTATCTGTTAACGCTATCGCTAGATGCATCACTGCGACCGGCGCTACACTTCGGGTGTAGCAGCCAAGTGTAGCGAATACAGGGGGGTATGCAGGGGGTATGCAAGCATGACGCAATAACCACCCGATTCAATTAAAACTACACTTGCTACACTTACTACACCTTAAATTAGGAGGGCTTCTACGTTTGTGAAATACTCCCTTTTGCATACTCCTGACACTATTCGAGTTTTTCCCGGTAGACACGAAGGACGCGATACTTCGTGCCTCCAAACTCAATCGGGACGGTGGTTTTATCTTTGCCAGCATAGATGTATCCATCCAGGTCTAGCATGTCATACAGTTCGCGTTTGGGCAACCTGAAGTGCTCGCCCTCAGCTCGATAGAATGTCAACACTGCATGGTAGGCCACATCCGACAGCAAGTAGATATACTTGTCGCCAATCCAACCCAGCCACCTGGCATCGGTTCGGCTGTTGGCTTCGTTCTCGTTTTTTGCCAGGTAGTAGTCACCCTGCTGGAGCAGCGCGGACAGGGCATTCATAAAGTGGAGTGTGGGACGTTCCTCACGGATGTTTTCATCCTGCGTTTCGGCCAATTGCAACATGGATGCTTCGGCTTCTGCGAACTTGGCCTCGCCTTCTTCAAGGGTCAAGGCACCGGTTTCTTGGGCATATGTCAGGGCCAATTGCAAGCCTAACAGCAGCCTGGCAGTGGATGTAGAATGACGCAAGTGAACGGCTTTGGTGGCTAGACGATCCCGTATGGCGCTGAAACGTTCTGCATGTTCCTCGCGCAGCGCCTCCCAATGTTTGGAAAGCCAAAGCAGATAGCCATACATCGCATACGGTAAAAGGTGCTTATCTCTTTGCACCTGCTTCAAGCGTTCCATATCCACTTGCGGTCTTTTGACGCCGTTGACATCCAACTTCCCCATCCTGACCATGAAGGTACGCCCGGTGTTGGATTCGCCGCCAGGCGGGAGCAGCTCAGCGGTTGAAATGACCATGCCGCGCGAAGGATAACCAGGCCGCTCGTTAGTGTCTGAGTCCAGGCGGTTACGCGGGGTTTGGTTGCCGAAGTTACGAATGAGTTTGCTGGCGGCCTTACGCATATCTTGCGCCTCCTGGCTTGACCCCTGAGGGGCATAGTCATCAATCACCAGGGGAGCATCCTTGATGGTAAAGGCGCTCTTTTCCAATGCCATCCAGGTGCTTGACCATCCCTCCGGTAGGTATTTGTAGGTAAAGCGCTCGCCATAGTGGTTTAGAAAGCAAGCCACCAAGACCGATTTCATGCTGCCCGTTTCGCCGTGAATCCAGAGCATGAAGTCAATCGGGTCTAACTCAGCCAGCGGGGCCAGAAACATCGCGGCATACAACGGGTATGTGACCATTTTGGGTGCCAGTTCAAGTAGCCGCAAGCTGGCGCGGATCGCCTCGCACAAATCCACCTCGCCCAGGCTGGCGGGGATGGAATAGCCCTGTTTTTTGCCATCCAATTCGACCGTCACTGGCACGTCAGGCAGCCCTACCGCACCTGTGGCGGTGAGATAGACCCATTTGTCATCCAGATAGCGCCAGCCCGTATGGGTATAGACGGTATGGGTGACAACTTTCTTCGAAAGCTGCTGAATCGCCTCGCGTAACTTGTCTTTGGCAGATGATCCTGCGCAAATGATCGCCCGCGCCCCCCAGACATCCATGACCCAGCCCATCGCGGTAAAGTCCTTCGCGTCAATCCGGGCAGGCGGGTAAGGCTGGCCGCTTTCGTGCCGCCCGGAGATGACAAATTGCCTTACTGTGCTTTGCCCATCATCGCGCAGGATTTCTTTGTCTATTTGTGCGATGAAGTAGCAGAGACGTTTGAGGTAATTGGTGCCATCGCGCAAGCGTTCAGTGGCATGGATCGCGCCGCGATAGACCATGTAAGGAGGCCATTTATCCGAAAGATCAGGCATTAAGTCGAGTTCTTCTTCGGCCTCTTCCAGGGTAAGCTCCAGGGCGTCCAGATCGGGGGCGGGCATGAAATCCGCCTCCGGTTCGGGTGGAATGGATGGTGAAGCGCATTCGAGTTTCGCGGCACGCGCCGCGGCCTGAAAGTCGCCGCCGTGTTCGAGCAGGGCATAGGCGGTGAATTTCTTGTACCCATGCCAGCTTTCGAAGGGTTGGCCGTTGGTGGTGAAGCAGAAAAATATGTCTTGCCCGTTGTAACCGGTGGTAGCCGAAACGCCATGCTCTTTGCCCGGCCTCTGCCAGTAATCCACGCTGCCTTTGCTGCCGACCAGCTTCCAGCCGTGCAGGGTAAGAATGTCTTGCCAGGAATGAGTCCGGGCATATTCATCGCCGGGGCGTGAGCCATCGCTTTGGGCGCTGGCAGGTTGTTCGTGAGGGGCATAGTAGGTGCGTTCAAAACGGTTGGCGGCCTCAATGATCCAGGCAGGCAAATCGGGCAGAGGCGCTGTGAAGTCTCGCCCATCCAGCCAGGTGTATCCTTCACCGGTGCAAAAATAGCCGTTGACCAGCAGATCAACGCCAGGGCCCAGCGCGGCGGTGCGCCCGCGCACGTTGATCTCTTCGGGGCGTCGAAAGACCAGGTGCAGGCCCCCGCCGCGGGTGGATTGCGCCGGGCCTTGTGGGGGTGCACCGTTGGCTTCGACCAGGCGCTGCCAGGTTTCAAAGCCGTCGCAGGCATGGCGGTCAATGTCCACAATCACCAGGCCAGAGGCCGCACAAGAAACGCCCGCCAGCGCACCCGGCCAACGCCCCCACCAAGTTCTGATTTGCTCCACATCCGTTGTGGCATTGTCTTTGCCGTTTGGGAGATCATCTTTATGCCAGTATGGGCTTTTGGCTGCCGGGGTTGTGGATTGCCTCTTTTTGTTGCGGTAGGGTCTGCCAGGCTTTTCACGGCACGGAATGATCGCCAGCCCATGAGCGGCCAAAGCCAGGGCCATATCAAGACCGGTCGGTGAAATGTTTCTCTGTCCATCTGCACCAGTGGTATAATCCCCCTCAGTAGGGAAAACTTTTACCTTACTTTCGTTTTCTGTCATCGCTGTGTCTGTGATGGGCGCCCCCTCGGCCGGGGCGCTCATCGCGTTTAAATCTTGTGTCATGTCTGTTTCCTTTCTGCATTGAGTTCATGGCGTGCTTTGCGGGCACAATCGCGGCTGCAATATTTTTGAAACGGGACAACCGGCACGAAACTGACCGGGCAGGCAGGCCTGGCGCACAGCTTACTGGCCGCCAGGATGATCGAGCCGGGTTTGACCCGGCCAGCTTCGGCAAGAACCTGCACGGCCTGAGTATTGGCGGCTACCGGAGGAAAATCATCCATCGTTGCCCCCAGCGCCATGATTGAGCGGACTAATGCTCCACTGGGGGCGATGGTGCCTTTGATGACCCCCTGGATATAGCGCCAACCCCAGGGTGGTTCTTTGCGGGCCAGGGTGGATAAGCGCCGGGCAAGTTCAGCATACAGCGCCACCTGTCCATCCTGCCCGATCACCGGCTTGAGCGCATCAGCCAGTTCAGCCAGGGAGGTGCGGATTTGTTTAGGAGAGAGTTCTGACATGGTTCTGACATCCTCAAGAATTGATTCCCAAAAACAAAAAGGCGGCGTATTGGATACGCCGCCATTGTATATTCCGAGATATCCCGGAATCAAGCCCCAATATGTCCCAAAAGCATTGGGAAATTCCCGGAATCAAGCCCCAATATGTCCCAAAAGCATTGGGACATTCCCATACTACTCCTTTTTCTTCCTGGAACCATCCTTAGGCACTATACCATCCCCGTATATACCCCGTAGTATGCTGATGCGGTTTCGGATGGTATGTGGTTTACGATCAAGTGCTGTTGCAATGTCCTTGAGTGATTCCCCCTCGTGCCAGAGACGAACTATCAGCCGATCATTGCCAACGTCTGGGATCAACTCCCAGGGATGTTTTGGAATATCAACTTCTTGTGTGGTTTGATTATTCTCCGGTGCCTGAATAGCCTGTTGAGCTTTTGGCTCTGGCACAAGGTTCGATGGGGCTGTTTCCGGTTCAATCGTTGTTTGATCTACTTTCTTTCCTTCGCATCCTTCCTGATTCTTGGTTTGCACATTGCCTGTATTTTCATACAGAATGGTACCAATGTTGATGTTTAGTTGAGCATTTGGCTCCGGCAAAAGGTTTGATGGGGTTATTTTTGGTTCAATCGTTGTTTGACCTGCTTCCTTTTGCCCGATTTCTTCCTGCCTCTTGGCTTGTACAGCGCCTGTGTATCCAAACAGAATGGGGCTGATATTGAGCATTAGCTGATATGTCGCTGGTAATAGCGCACAAATACTTCCAATCACCATTACATGTACTACTATATACCGCACTATGGGGTGAAATTTACTCATTGTATAGATAATCAGGTATGCTTCTGATAGAAGCAGTAGAACTAACCCCATCCACGCTTGAATTCGTTTCTCCATAGCACGCCTCCACACACTCAAAAATTCCGGCTTGACGCAAGTGGAGTCGCGTGCTATCCTATGAGCACAACCTAATTAAGCCACGTGCGTCGGCTTGCCAAATTGTCCCACTCGGAATGGGACAATTTATTTTAACAAATCAAACCGGTTCGCACAACACGACTTTGACCTGATGGGGTATCTCAGACTTGGGATTGCTCGACAAGGGCAAACTTTTCTCCCCTTCCTTGCCAAAAATCAGCGCAGCCCCTGGATCTGTCTGCAGAATTTCCGTGCCGGGATCAATTCCTCTTCACCGAGCAGCCCATGCTGCTGAACGATCAACAGGGCGCTCAGCACCTGGTTGGCAGTCCCGAGGGCGTTCGAAAGGGCCTGACTTTGGGCATTCGTATCGGTCAGGCCGTAGAACGAGGCCAGATACTGCACGAGTTTCATTGCTGAGCAGCGCAACTCATTCGTAAGCAGTGGATGATCCGCAGCAGTGCGGTCACACACCTGGATTGCCAGGCGGTTCAGTTCTAAGGCTGCCTGGTAAGGTCTGCGTTTTTCAAAATCGAGTGGGGTGTTCATAAGTCCTCCTGGTTGGGGAAATGTTTCCCAAATCATTTCTCTTTTTTAAGCACAAAACGGCGCTGGTAGCGCCGTTCTGCGTGATTTCGACAAGGTGTGCTTTCACCCTGCCTCCAGCAAAGCTAGAAAACTTGCCGGGGTCAAGGCCGCCAGCGGGCCGCCTTTGAAGTCATCCGGGTTACGTGTAACCACATAGGTGGCGCCTGCTTGCATGGCGGATGTCATCTGCACGGCGTCCTCAAAGTCCGGCCAGGCAAACGTGATTGCCTCCTGGATGGCGGCCTGATCTACGGCTGCCACCGAGAAAACTTGCAGCAGATCAACCAACGCCGCTCCAGCCTGAGCAGCAGAAGTGTGACGGCGGAGCAAGTAAAACAACGTGGTTACGCTGTGCGCGGCGATCAGCCCTCGCGCCCGCCCTGACTCAACCATCGCCCATACTTGCCGGGAAGCCTCGTAATGTGGTTCGCGCTGGGTCAACACGTCCAGGATAACGTTCAAATCCACCAAGACCCGCATGGCCTGTTTTTTAGCTGCCATATTTTTCTACCAGGTGCGCGTAATACTCGTCAACCGACACATCCGGGGACAAGATACCAGACAAGCGATCCAGCACCGGGGTCGGTGAAGTGGCCTGATCCTTGAGCGCCAGATGGCGGAAGAAATCCGTCACCAACTGCGTCACCGTGGTATCGTGCTGCGCGGCGTAACGCTTGGCATATTCGAGCCACTGCTTTTCTGTGCGGATCGTAAGCTTTGTTTTGGTTGGCATAAATCATCTCCTTGCGCCTGACGTACATTATACACCAAAACTGTACGGCTCACAAGATTGCTTCCTTCGCTCCGCTCTGGGCAGACTACTCGCAAACGCAGGTACTAGGGGAAACGTTTCCCCTACCCTGCTTGCCGGTGGTTGGGTAAACGTTTCCCCTACCAAACAACTTGTAAACGAGAGGGGTAACGATTTACCCTACTTATACCTGATCGGGGTAATACTCAACTTGCCCGCCCACACATCGGCCAAGAAAGTCGATCCATAGAGCGCCTTGACATCCTCCTTCATAGCAACCCTGGCCAGTTCTTCGGAATAGTGTTCCAGGGTGACCGGCTGCCGGTAAAGCGCCACGATCCAGGGCATTTCTGGCAGGCCCCAGGTTTGCCACAACCAGCGGTGTTTTGGGTTTGCCAGGTTTTCGTATTTTGTCACCTTGTTCTTGACGTGCATCATGGCGTTGGAGTTGTGGTATTCCACCAAAAAAGCCCGCTGAAAATTCCCGGCCAGGTCACGCTTGATGAGCAACCCATCAGGGGCGAGGATCGCTTTCTGGTTTTCACTATCCCAGATGGTCAAGGCGCGCGGGCCGCGCACTTCCACTAACCCGGCTTTTTTCTTGTCCTCTTCTCGCTCATAATTAGCAAAGTCAGCCCAGAGCGTTTGCATCTTGAACATGGCCTCAGCGCAAAGCAGATCGTGGGCCTGGTAGTCCTCTGCTTCGATCACGGCCAGGGGGGCATTGACCTCGGTGACGAATTTGACCTTCGCAATCTCGACCCCCACCGGCCCCAAGCGGTAAGCCCGTAAGCTGCCCGCGTCAGGCTGAGGCAGGCCTGCCCGCAAAGCCTTTTTCAGAACACTGTGCGGGACGGGTTCGATCAGCCCATCGTGAACGTACACGTTCAGCCGGTGGTGGAACGAGGCCAGGTTATTGCTGATGGTCACCCGATCATAAACCAGGCGGAACAAGGTTGCATCGGTCAACACCACAAATTCATACAGCAGTTCTAAAACAGTGGTACGTAGATTCGAACGATCGGATTGAATAAAAAATTGAGCAGCTTCTTCTATTTGCCTTGGAGTTAACCGTTTAGGCTTTTCGTTCTCGTCCGT
>CAZVRZ010000188.1:0-9223 GCA_964629965.1 uncultured Anaerolineaceae bacterium | reverse complement strand
GTTTCTTTCACAGATTTTTCGCATGGTTATCCGCAACTTGTCCGGTAGTGAATTGCCCGGGCAAATATCTCGCAATGGTAAAGGTCCATGCAATCCGCCCAACCCCTTTCGCCATCCTCCACCCGCCCGCCGCTCAAGGACCTGCTCTGGCGCTGCTATGCTTACCTGCGCCCCTACTGGAAGATGGTTGGCGGGGCGTATTTCTCGGCCCTGGTGATCCTGGTTTTCAACATCCTCACCCCGCAGTTCTTGCGTTGGATCATCGACAACGGCGTTGGCCAGCAGCAGTTCGACCTGTTGGGTTGGTCTGTGCTGGCTTTACTGGGCATGACCGTGGTCAAGGGTGTGTTCACTTACTTCGTGGGCATGTGGAGCGAAACCGCCTCGCAGAACGTGGCCTATGACCTGCGCAACGACATCCAGCGCAAGCTGACCCTGCTCTCGTTCTCCTTTCACGACCAGAGTGAGACGGGCGAGCTGCTCTCGCGTGCCGTGCAGGACGTGGAGCGCATTCGCTTCCTCACCGGGCGCGCCACGCTGCGTATCATCGAGGGCGCCACGATTCTGGTCGCCACCGCCCTGGTGCTGCTGGCCATGCAGCCCGGCCTGGCGCTGCTGATCATCCTGACCATGCCGCTGCTGGTCGCCCAGGCGCTGTTCTTTGGCCGCCGTTTCCGGCCCCTGTCGCTGCGCATCCAAAAGCAGTTGGCGGTGCTGACGACGCAGATCGAGCAAAACCTGCGCGGCAGCCGGGTGGTCAAGGCGTTTGCCCAGGAAGAGGCCGAGATCGAGCGCTTCGACCGCCAGAACGAGGCCTGGTTCGACCTGTCGATGCGCGGCGCCCGCCTGCAAGCGATCAACCTGCCGCTGCTCTTCCTGATCGCCAACATCGGCGTGGTGTTCATCATCTGGTACGGCGGACGGCTGGCCATCCAGGGGCAGCTCAGCCTGGGCGAATTGGTGGCCTTCACCACCTACCTGGGGCAGTTGATCGACCCGGTGCGCCGCCTGGGCATGGTCATCCCGGCCATTGCCATTGCCGGCTCGGCGGCCGAGCGCATCTTCGAGATCCTGGATGTGGTTCCCGAGGTCAAGGATGCGCCCGGCGCAGTACCGCTGCCGCCCGTGCGCGGCCACGTGCGCTTCGAACACGTCTCTTTCGGTTATGGAGGTCGCCAGGTGGTGCAAGACATCGATTTCGAGGCGCTCCCCGGCCAGGTGATCGCCCTGCTAGGGCCCACCGGCTCGGGCAAGTCCACCATCATCAGCCTGGCGCCGCGCTTCTACGATCCCAGCCAGGGGCGCATCACGATCGACGGTCATGATCTGCGCCAGGTGACGTTGAACTCGCTGCGCGGCCAGATCGGCATCGTCTTGCAAGAGACCACCCTTTTTGCTGCCACGGTGCGCGAGAACATTGCCTTTGGCCGTCCCGGCGCCGGCGAGGCCGAGATCCAGGCCGCCGCCCAGGCTGCCCAGGCGCACGAGTTCATCCTGCAAATGCCCGCCGGCTACGACACCCGCGTGGGCGAGCGCGGGGTGACGCTCTCGGGCGGGCAGAAACAGCGCCTGGCCATCGCCCGCGCCCTGCTGATGGACCCGCGCATCCTGATCCTGGATGACGCCACTGCTTCGGTGGACACCGAGACGGAGGGTCTCATCCAATTGGCCTTCGAGCGCCTGATGGAGGGGCGCACCACGTTTGTCATTGCCCATCGCCTGAGCACCGTGCGCCGGGCCGACCAGGTGTTGGTGCTCGATCACGGGCGCATTGCCGCCCGCGGAACCCACCGCGAGCTGCTGCAGACTTCCCCGCTCTACGCCGAGATCTACCGGGGACAGCTTCAGTCGCAGGAGGCGCAGCCATGAGCTTTTCGATCGGTTCTCCCTCCTCCGGGCTGGGCGGCCCGCGCAGCCTGATCGAAAACTTTGGTTCGGGCGAGCGCCAGGGCGCTTTCTTCAACCGTTATGTGGTGGGGCGCATGCTGGGTTTCCTGCGGCCTCACCGCCGGCGCATGCTGGCAGCCTTTGCACTGATGCTGCTGCAGTCGGGACTGGCGCTGCTCACCCCGTACCTGGTCAAGGTGGCCATCGACCAGTATATCGTGCCCGGCGATCTGTCCGGCCTGACCCGCATCAGCCTGTATATCCTGGCCAGCTTCGTGTTCACCTATTTTGCCACCACCGGCCAGAACTACCTGCTCTCGTGGGTGGGGCAGAAAGTGCTCACCTCCCTGCGCGCCCAGCTTTTCCGCCGCCTGCAGGTCTTACCGCTGGGTTACCACGATACCCACATCGTGGGCGTCACCGTCTCGCGCCTGATCAACGACGTGGCCGAGATCAACGAACTGCTCTCGCAGGGCCTGATCACCCTGTTGGGCGATCTGCTGGTGCTGGGGGGCATCATCGTGGTCATGCTCTCGATGAGCCCGCGCCTGGCGCTGCTCACCTTCCTGGCGCTGCCGCTCATGCTCCTGGCTACGTACATCTTCTCGCGCCACGCCCGCAGCGCTTTCCGCGAAACCCGCTCCAGGGTGGCGGCGGTGGTGGGCGATCTGGCGGAAGACATCAACGGCATGCGCGCCATCCAGGCTTTTGCCCAGGAGGGCGCCTCTCAGCGGCGCTTCGAGCGCGTCAACGAGGCCAATCGGGATGCCTACATCGGTGCCATGTCACTGTCGTTCATCTTCTTGCCGACCATCGAGCTGCTGGGCATGCTGGCGACCGTCATCGTGCTGTGGTTCGGCGGGCGCTACGTCAGCCAAGGGCAGGTGACGCTGGGGGTGATGGTGGCTTTCCTCTCTTACGTGACGCGCTTCTTCCAACCCATCCAGGAGCTCAGCCGCCTGTATACCACGCTGCAATCGGCCATGGCGGGCGGCGAGCAGGTGCTCAAGCTGCTGGATACCGAGCCCAGCGTGCCCGATTTGCCCGGGGCGCTAGACCTGCCGCCTATCCAGGGGCGGGTGACCTTCGAGCACGTCTCTTTCCGCTACCGGGAGGAGACGCCGCTGGTCTTGCAAGACATCAACCTGGATATTGCGCCGCGCCAGACTGTGGCCCTGGTTGGGCCGACCGGCGCCGGTAAATCTTCGATTGCCAACCTGGCGGCGCGTTTTTATGACGCCAGCGAAGGGCGGGTGTGCATCGACGGCCTGGATGTGCGCCAGGTGAAGCAGTCTGCGCTGCGCCGCCAGGTGCGCCTGGTGCCGCAGGATTCCTTCTTGTTCTCGCGCACCATCGCCGAAAACATCAGCTTCGGCCTGCCGGAGGCGCATCAAGAGGCCATCGAAGCCGCCGCTCGCCTGGCCAACGCCCACGATTTCATCGCCGCGCTGCCCCAGGGCTACCAGACGCGCGTCCTGGAAGGCGGCGCCAACCTGTCGATCGGCCAGCGCCAGTTGATTTGCATTGCCCGCGCCATCCTGGCCGACCCGCGCTTGCTCATCCTGGACGAGGCCACTGCCAGCATCGACACTGTCACCGAAGCGCTCATCCAGGGCGCCCTGGAGCGCCTGCTGCAAGAGCGCACGGCCATTGTGATCGCCCATCGCCTGAGCACCGTGCGCAACGCCGCCTGGATCTATGTGATCGATGAAGGGCGCATCGTCGAGCAGGGTACGCACGCCGGCTTGCTGCAGCAAGGCGGGCTGTACGCCCGGTTGTACGAGCGCCAATTTGTGTTATAGGGATCCTATTGTATAATTGAACCACCTTTTCCCCAAGCTTGCCTGGAGGTTGCCGCGATGCGCTGGATCAGAAAAATGTCCGCTGAAACCCGTCTTTCCATCGTTTTTGCCGCTCTCACTCTGCTGGCTGCCTGGTTTGCCGGCAGCGCCATCCTGAACGCCGTCACCTACCAGTCAGGGCTGGCCGGCCTGAAAAACCTGCAAACCGACGGTCAACGCCGTTCTGCTGCGGTGCAAAATGTTATCTATGAGGAAATATCCCTGCGCAGCCTCGTGCTTGACCCCACGTATGCTGAATTCTACCTGGCAGATATCCTGCGCTACCGTGAAACATTTGCTGCCTACCTCCAATACGAGCTGATGAGCAGTGACCCGGATACTGTCAGTACTGCGCAAGACCTGCAATCCGTGCGGACGGCCCACGACCAGGAAGTGGACATTATCATCGATCTTGCCCTGGCTGGTGCGGATATGGACGAGATCCTTGGGCATATCGATGAAACTTTATTTCCCTTGGAGAATGAGCTGCTTTACACGCTCAGATACCTGGAGCAAGGATCGATCTGGAACATCCAATATCGTCTGGAAGAGATGCAGTACACCTCCAAAGCGATTGCTCAGTCGGGCAGCCTGGCGCTGCTGGCCTTGGGCTTGATCCTGGTGGTTGGTATCCTCACGGTAAACGACATCTTCCAGCCGCTGCTGGCTCTTTCGAATGCCATCCACCAGTTCGAAGCCAATCAATTCTCGCCGCGCCTTTTGCAGCGTCATACTGCTCGCGCGGACGAACTGGGCGAGATCACACGCTCATTCAGCGTTATGGCCACTGCGATGATCGAATCGAACAAGCTGAAGGAGAAATTCCTCTCTTCGGCTTCGCGTTTCATCCCCAGCCAGTACCTCGAGTTCCTCGAAAAAGACGACATCACTAAAGTGGACCTGGGTGATAACGTGGCTGCCGAAATGGCCGTCATGTTCTCCGATATTCGCGGGTTCACGACCATGTCTGAGACCATGACCGCCCAACAGAATTTTGACTTCGTCAACGACTACCTCAAGCAAGTCAGCCCCATCATCCAGGAACACGAAGGTTTCATTGTCAAGTTCCTGGGCGATGGTATGATGGCCATCTTCCCGTATGGCGTCGAAGACGCCGTCAAAGCTGGGATTGCCAAGCAGCAGATGGTCAAGGCATTCAACGCTCAAACCGCCCTGCATGGTCTGCCGCCGATCTCGGTCGGCATCGGCATTCACACTGGCAGTATGATGGTGGGCATGATTGGCGAAGAGGCCCGCCTGCAAGGCGACGCCTTCTCCGATAATGTCAACCTGACCTCGCGCTTGGAGGGCTTGAACAAGTTCTTTGGCACCTCAATGCTCATCAGCGAAGACACCCTTGCTCAGCTCGGTCACCCGGAGCAGTTCAAGATGCGCTTCCTGGGCCGGGCCATTGTCAAGGGACGAATTGCCCCACTTGGCCTGTATGAGGTCTACCAGGGCCTGGGCGATGAGATTGTGGCCCTGCACGAAGCCACCAAGGCCCATTTCGAACGCGGCCTGGCGCTCTACACACAAGGCCAATTCGCCGCGGCGCACGAGGCTTTCCGCCTGGTGCTCGACCAAAACCCTGACGATAAGACTGCCCAATACTACCTGGAGAGCTGCGCACACTGGTTACGCCAGACGCTGCCCGCAGGTTGGGACGGTGTGATCACTATGGACTCGAAATGAACAGGAGGCCGTCATGAAGAATAATTCTCCTTTTGCCTCGTTCGGTTCGCTGGGCGTGTTTATCCTGATCTTCCTCGGCTTTGCCGGGATCTTGGCGGCTGCCGCCGTGATCGTCAGTTATGCCGCTGTTGGCTCCTTCGATACTGCCTGGAGCCGCATGCTGGTCCTGGAGCAGCTTGAAAACGAAATCCGCTACCAGCAGAATGAAGTCTTTATTAATGAAGCCTATTACGCCTACGCCAAAGAGTATGGCTCCGGTGCAGAAGAGGAAGCCAACAACCGTGCCACTCGCCAGGCTGCCGATGAGCAGGTGGGGGCGCTGCTCGACGAGCTAGTTGAGAGTGGCTACTTCGACGCGGAGACCTACGATACCTCCACGCAAGAGCAGGTTGATGAACTGATCGCCCTGCGTCAGCAGCACAGTGAGATCTTTGACCAATACGTGGCGGCTCACGATGCCGGCGATATGGCCCAGGCTGCCAACCTGTCTGCCGCCAGCCGCGACCAGTCGACGGCCATCAGCGCAACCCTTGACCACCTGGTGGTGCGGCTTGATCACGAGCGCGACGCAGCCGTGGCCTCCTTTCCGGACGATCTGAGCGACGCCATTTGGAGCATTCTGATTGGCATGGTCGTTAGCATGCTCCTGGCACTGTGGGGTTATCGCCAGATCAGCCGCCTGACCGCCCCGCTGCTGCGCCTGCACGATGCCGCCTCGGCGATCGGAGCCGACACCTTCCGCCCCGAGATCGTCGCCTCGGCGCGGCGCAGTTCCGGGCAGATCGGCCAACTGGCGCGCACCTTTGAAAGCCTGGCTCAAGCCGTGCGCACGCGCGACGCCGACCAAAAACAGCAGCTTGAGAGCCTCAAACAAGAGCTTATCCAATCCCGCCGCCGCAGGCTGCGCCTGGTGGGCAAGCCTAATGCTAAGGGAGGCGCCCAATGAACCTCTTTAAAAACCTTGACCTGCGTGCCCGCCTCTTTGCCATCTTCACCCTGATCTTCTTGCTCACCCTGATCCTGTTGTCCGTTTTCTTGCGCGGCGCGGCGCGGGCCATTGAGTTGAATGCCACCTCAGACGTGATCTTTGCCGAAGTCCGCGAATTCCTGGCGCTCAAACAGGCCCTCAGCGCCATGGAGTTGGCCCATAATCGTTATGAGGTTAGCCAGGATATTGTTGATCAGGCCACTTTCTATGGCCAGTTTTACCGCATGGATGCTCAGATCTTTTCTCTCACCACCGGCTACGATGATCCGGAATTGCTTGCTGATCTGAAAGAGCTTGAGACTGGCATTTACAGCTATCGCGATCTATTCGCCGAAGTGGGAGAAGCCATGTTGGCCGAGGACTGGAATGCGGTCACAGAGAAAGATGCGCAGATCTACGAGTTTTTGCCCAGTCTCTTCAATAGCCTGGATGCGCTCGTCGTTAAGAACCAGCAGCAGCTCGCCGATGTCAACGCTGAGATCGAATGGTTCCAGTTCACCATCTTGTTCGGCGCACTGGCCGGGCTGGCGCTTTTTGCCTTTCTGGCGGGGGTAGCGCTGTGGATGATCCACCGCCAGATCAATAACCCGCTCAAAACACTCAACCATGCCGCCAGCCAACTGGCAGCCGGTCAATTCGATCCGGCCTCGGTGCGGAAGCTGGCCGAGCGCAGCGACGAGATCGGCGCGATCGCCGCCAGCCTGCTGGAGACTGCTGGAGAGCTCGCCGGCCGCCAGTCTGCCCTGGCAGAGGAAGCCGCCCAGATCAAAGCCAAGATCCGCTGATCCTCTACACAGGAGCATGAGGAATGGCTCAACAATACGATCCAGATAAACCGGAAGACCTGAAGCGTTTACGCATCTTTGCTTTGCGCGAGCTGAAGCGCCAGCGCGATCCCGATGATATCATCGGGCAGCTATGCGGGCAAACCAACTGGGATTGGAACGAGGCGCAGGGCTTTTTGAACGAGGTGGGCGCCGAGAATGCCCCCACGCTGGCTGCGCGCCAGAACTAACGCACGCTGGCGGCGGCGTTAGGCTCCAGTTCCGCCACCGTCAAGCGTGACCTGGCGAGGCTGCGGCAGGCAGGTTACGCAGTGCGCACGCGGGGGAGTAAAAAATGAGCCTAAGGTTTGTTTGAGTTCTTGTCGCTTGAGACATCTGCGAGACACCGGTTTGCTAAACTACCATTCAGAACAGGATGGTAGTTTTTTTATGACGAAGGATGCTTGCGCGAAACAATCGAATAGAGAGTCGTTTGTGGTGCGCATCTGGCATGATGAGGATTCGTCCCAGTGGCAAGGTTGGGTGCAACATGCTCGCACGGGTGAGGCGGTCATGGTGAAGCAGGTGGATGAGCTGCTGGGTTTTATCGAGCGATGGACCGGCAGGCTGGATTGCAAGGAGGATGAAGGACTAAAGTGATGTTCTGTGGAAAACGGGTTATCAGGTAATGCTTTTTTCAAAAGATCAATTGAGAAAGATAAGGAGAAACAACATGAAATACCAAGCTTTATTCAAAATTCTGGTGTGCCTGGGTTTGCTGCTGGCTGTGGGCAAGGCGATTGACGCGGCTGCGTTACCGGATGCGGAGCAGGCCGGTCTGCTTCTGGAGCCGGCAGACGTCCAGACGATGGTAGGCACGGCCATTACCTACCAGGGGCATCTGGTGAAGAATGGCGCGCCGGTCAACGCGACCTGCGACTTTCAGTTTGCCCTGTTCGATGCGGCCAGCAATGGAAATTTCCTTTCAGAATCCGGAGGCACGCTCAAAGTGGTCGATGGGGATTTCAGCATCGTGCTGGATTTTGGCAAAGGCGCATTCCAAGGCGATGAGCGTTGGATGCAGATATATGTGCGCTGTCCAACGACCGTAGGGAGTTACACCGTGTTGGGCGGGCGAGTGGCGCTGACCGCGGCCCCCTACGCGCATAGCCTGCGACCCGGCGCGGTGGTGTCGGGCGGGGTAGAAAATGGCGCGGTCTTTCAGTCAGTCAACTCGGCGGATGGCGGTGTGGCTGTATTGGGCGAAGCCACTTCCAGCGATACAACATCCGATTACATAGCCTATGGCGGTAAGTTCAGCTCCAGCAGCCGGGGGGGAATTGGGGTGTACGGGGAGAATAAGGACAGCGGCTATTACAGCGGCGGCTACGGCGTGTACGGCCTGAGCAACTCAACCTGGGGCTACGGCGTTTACGGCGAGAACAATTCTGAGGATGGTTACGGCGTTTACGGTAAGAACACTTCTTGGGACGGTTATGGCGTCTATTCTCAGGGCAACGCCCATGTGCAGGGTTATCTCTCCTGGAGGCCGCAAACCAGCTTCATCTCCGTGAGCGCGGCTGCCTTCCAGCCGAGCATGAACACCTGGAATTTTCGCAACTCAGGGTACCTGCTAGAGACTCTGGATACCTATAGCTCTGGCACGGATTTCTATGCCGATGTTCAACTGCCGCACGGCGCAACCGTGACCGGGATGAGTTTCTCTGCCAGGGATTATTCCACTGTTTACAATGCCGTTTGTGTCTTATACCGCAACGCAAGGGATGGTTATAACACTGCCCCGATGGCGACTGCCTCCAGCAGCGGCTCGGAGGGTCTCAGCACGGGCCATGACACCTCCATTGACCTGAGCGTGGTTGATAATTCTCTCTATGCTTATTACCTGAAGTGGAGCCTATATCTCTCACCCGGAGGCGGGGCGGCAGACGGAATATCCGTGGTCATTGAGTACACCATCAACGGGCCGTACTAGGAGAAGCCAGGCATGAAACGATCCATCCCCGCCCAGCGTGGCAAATCCCGCCAGGATC
>CAZVRZ010000187.1:0-9247 GCA_964629965.1 uncultured Anaerolineaceae bacterium | reverse complement strand
TTTGCCCTGGCTTGCAGCCTCAACTACCTGGTAAGGTAGCAACTTGGGTTATTTACGAAAATGCTAATGAGATGCTATTTCTCGAACAACCTGCCCGGTTTCCAGGGTGTGCCGAGCAGGGGCAGCAGCCAGCGATCCAGGCCCCACCAGCCGGCCGTCTTCCAGGCCAGGATCAAGAGGATCGCCAGGGTGAAAAGCATCGGGTTGGTGCTGGCCGAACCGGCCATCATGAAGTTCCAGTTCATAAAGCCGCCAAAGAAGGCCGCAATGCCGCTGAACAGGCCCAGGATCAGGGCGATGCCCACCAGCAGCTCGCCGGCCACGATCAGCTTGGAAAACCAGGCGTAGCTGCCGCTGTCGAGCATGAATTGGATGAAGCTGCGGTACCAGTCGAACGAGATCAGCGGGCGGGCGGGCGCTTCGGGGATCAGCACAGCGCGCTGCCAGTAGCCCTTCAGTACCTCGCCGGTTTGTGTCCAGCCGGGGTTGCTCAGCTTGCCCAGCACCGAAGTCAGCCAGGTGTAGCCGAGATACAGGCGGACGAATAGCCACAGCCAGGCCCAGCGGGTGCTGCCGAACAGGCTGACCATTGCCGGGGGATCTGTGACCACGATGGGTTGAGATAGGGTTTGTGCTTTCATATTCGCTCCTTGCGTTTCGGGTATCAGGTTTATTTGCATATATGATAACGTTTATCCTAATTATCTATTATACCTGAAACCAGGAGAAATGCAAGGGCGATTTCTGATAATGATCAAAACACTGCCTGCTTTGACCATCATCAAAAATTATTATGCTATACTCAAGCCGATGGTCGAAGATATGCTTGACCCAATCCACGCCGATGATGGAGAATACGATGACTGACAAAACGCCCATAAAAGAAGATACAGAAATGAATGCCGTTACCTCAACCCACGACCCTCGGCCATTCTCGTTGGGATTGTATTTATTGATCGTGTTTGCTCTCTCTTGGCCATTCCAGATCGCCGGCGCTATCTGGGGCAGCGACCTATTTTCCCGCTTTGTTTGGAATGGTATTGCGATGGTGATGGTTACGGCGGGTACTTTCATCGCCGGGCGCTACGTTTTTCGCGATGGCTTTGCCAAGGCCGGTTGGCGTTGGGGCACATGGAAGCACTACCTGGTAGTGCTGGGCCTGGTCGCGTTATTGTGGGTTTTCCCTTTGCTGGTTAGACTGGCGACAGGCACGTTAGGAGCGGGCGACCTGGACAGAACCAAAATCATTTGGTTGTTTGTGCTGCCGCTGGTGACCCTGGTGCCTGGTTTTGGCGAAGAATTTGGCTGGCGTGGTTACATGCTGCCGCACCTGAGCCGCCGCTCGAGCGCACGCAAGGCCGTGCTCTGGCATTCATTCATCTGGTGGGCATGGCATCTACCTGTATTGATCGGCGCCGGCGTCCAGGCCGGTGTGGCTGGGGCAGCCGCAGCCAATATACCGGTGGCTTTGTCGGTGGGCGTCACGGTAGCGACCACGCTGATCGTTGGCATTATCCCAACCATGATGCACGGGGTTGTCTTTGCGTATATTTGGGTGCGCAGCGGCAGCCTGGCGGTGGCCACTGTCTACCATGCCGCCTATGATGGCGTACGCGATTCGCTGGGCATGGTCGCCGGCCTGCCGCCCATGGTTAGCATGTGGGCGAATGCGCTTTTGACCTTCTTGGGTATTGCCTTTTTATGGAAAGGCAATTGGCAGAAGCTCGAGGAGAAATAAGTTTACAGCCGCTCTTCATCCTTCCCGGGGCGACTCACCACCCACACCGACAGGCCCAGCCATGCCATGAAAAACAGCAGGCTCACAAAGTGAGGTATTTCCCACAGCAGCGGGAGGCCGTATAGGTTGCTGACCGGCCTGGTGTTGGTGATGAACGCCAGCGCCGGTGTGGCCGGCATGACCAGCAGCGCCAGGGTCAGCAATGCGGCCGGCCCGAGGCTCTCGCCTGTGCTTTCAAAACCGCCTTCCCGGTATATCTGGAGTACCCCTGCCAGGAAAAGGCCCAGCCCAAGAACCGACTCTGCGGCCAACACGCCATCGGTTAAGAAGAAGGGCAGGCGGTACATGTTATTTGTGGCTGTCATGATGGTCGCCAGGACGATGACGATGATCCACAGCAGCCCAGCCAGGGCCAGGTGGTAGGTTGTCCGCCCACTGCGCCCGGCAGAACGCCCGGCCTGGCGCAGCTTCCAGGCTAACAACGGCCCCACGATGAGGGCGCTCATCGCCAGATACTGCCATACCAGGCTGCGGGCCACTTCAAGGAGATTAGGGCCTGAGGCGGTGAAAGGCAGCATCCCTCCGTGATAGATGCCGGCGTAAGAATAGAGGGCGCCCACCAGCAAATTTACCCCCAGGACGATGTAAAGCCCGTGGCGCCAGTCGTGCAGGCACAGCAGTGCGAAGATTGCCAGGCAGATCAGCAGCCCGCTGACCAGGGTGAGGGGCGCCTCGATCGAGTCTTTGACCATCTCCATGTTGGGAAGCCAGAGGATGTAGAGCACCGGCAGGGCTGCCAGCAGGGCATACCGCCGCTCCCAGCGCACCACGATATACAGCAGCGTGGCGACCGCCAGCGGGAAGACCAGGTACCAGCCGATTGGCTGAACCCAGGCGAAAAAGAAATCCTCTTCGAAAACGTTGTTTGCCAGGCCAGAGATCACAACCAGCGGCGCCAGCACGAAAAACGGGAACCAGCTTGCCGACCAGGCGGGCCATTTTTGGCGCTGGGCCAGGAAAAGAGCGCCCAGGAAGCCCACGATCATCAAAATCACCAGGGCGACTCTGAGCCCCTGTATGCCCTTTGATTCATCAGAGAGCAGGCCGGCGGATACCAGCAGCATGGGCAGCACCTCGGCCAGCAGGATCAGCACAAGGGGGGCGATTGCCAGGAGAATCTCTGGCATGCCTGGCCGATGCGCCTGCCGATCGGGGCCGCCTTTTACGTTTACTTCGCCCACCGAAATTCCTAATGTATTCATAGCAACCTCCTATCAAATACGGGAGCCCCCCTGTGTTCCCCTTCAAGTTGGGCGATAGATGGCAATGGTCTGCCCTGCAAAGATATGCTATAGTTAATCATACATCAGAAAATGAAATGAACCAATCAGGATTTTCCTCGCCAACCGATCGGACCACCACCGTGGGGCGCATCTTTGACGTGCCGCTGGTGGCAAAGGGGTTTACCTGGCTGCCGGCGGTCCAACTGCTCTGGTGGGCGGCGGCGAGCTGGATCACCGGCCGGCGCCATCCGCAATGGACTGGCAGCCAGCGGCTGTTGAGCGGGCTGGGCGCCACGGTGGTCATGCTTGGCTCGGAGTGGTGTCACAACCTGGCGCACGCGGCCGCGGCGCGCTGGGTGGGCCAACCGATGGACGCCTTGCGCATTGTGGGGGGTATGCCGCTGATAATATATTCCGACCCAGAGAATCCCAATGTGACGCCCCGCCAACACATCCTGCGTTCGCTGGGCGGGCCGGCCTGCAATACCGTCCTGCTTGGCCTGAGCAGGCTGCTGCGCCCACTGACCGCCCCGGATACGGTGGGGCGCGCCGTGGTGAACGCCGCGACGGGCATGAATGCGCTGCTCCTCTCGGCCAGCCTGCTGCCCATCCCCGGCATCGACGGCGGGCCGGTCTTGAAATGGTCGCTGGTGGAGCTGGGGCAGACTCCGCCGCAGGCCGCTGAGACGCTCAAGAAGGTCAACCGGGTAACGTGGGTCGGGCTGGGCCTGGCAGCCGCCCTGGCGCTGAAAAAGCGCCGCCGGCTGGTGGGCATCGTGCTGGCGCTGTTCTCAGCCCTATCTTTGGCGTTCGGATTCGGCTGGTTGAAGGAACGATGAAGATTACGATCTGCACATTCGGCTCGCGCGGCGATACCCAACCCTATGTGGCCTTAGCCAGGGGCTTGCAGCAGGCGGGGCACCAGGTGACGCTGGTGGCTTCGGGCGATCTTGCCGGGTGGGTCCGCTCGTATGGTGTCAACATGGTTCCGCTGCGTTTCAGCCTGCGGGAGTTTATGCAGAAGCCGGGGCAGCAGGATGCCTTGAAGGGTCGCAATATCGTCCGCGTATTGCGTGATTTTCGATCTGGGTTCGAGACGTACCTGGCGGCGGTGATGGACGATTGTTGGCAAGCCGCGCAGGAGGCCGAGTTCCTGGTGCTGAGTTCGATTGCCAGTATGGGCGTGGATATTGCCAAGCAGCGCCACATCCCGCTGGCGGTGGCGTCTTTGCAGCCGTTGTTTCCACCCACGCGCGCTTTTCCCATGTTCATGCTGCCGTTCCGCTTTTCGTTCGGCGGCGGTTACAACTACCTGACATACACGCTGTATATGCGCCTGGGATGGTCCTTCGTGGGCGGGCTGTTCAACCATTGGCGCACGAGGCGCCTGGGCCTGCCCCCCTGGCGATCTATGGGCGAGATGATCGACACCCTCGGCGACGGCGGCACGCCCTGGCTGTATGCCTACAGCCCGCAGATATTGCCCAAGCCGCCCGATTGGTCGGACAATCTGCATGTCACCGGCTATTGGTTCCTGGATGCTCAAGCGGATTGGCAGCCGCCTGCGGAGTTGGTGCGCTTTCTAGAAAGCGGCCCGCCGCCGGTCTACGTCGGCTTTGGCAGTATGAGCGACAAAGACCCAGAACGGCGCACGCGCCTGGTTCTGCGCGCCCTGGAACTCAGCGGGCAGCGGGGCGTGCTGCTGAAAGGCTGGGGCGCGGTGGCCCACCTGCCGGCATCTGCTAACGTATTCTACGCGGAAGATGTGCCGCACAGTTGGCTGTTCCCGCGGATGGCGGCGGTTGTGCATCATGGGGGGGCGGGAACCACTGCCGCGGGCCTGCGCGCCGGGGTGCCGGGCATTCTCACTCCTTTTCTATTGGACCAATATTCCTGGGCTGATCGGGTGGTGAAAGCCGGCGTTGGGCTGCGCCTGGCCGATAGCAAAAGACTCACGGCCGAAAAACTGGCGCAGGCCATCCACACCGCCGTGACCGATACGGCGCTGCGGGGGCGGGCTGCCGCCATCGGTGAAAGCATCCGGGCGGAAAATGGCACAGCCCGGGCTGTGGAGATCATTTCGCACAGGTTGGAGAACAATCAATGACATATCAAGCTACGAACTTTGAGAATAAACTTCAGTTGTTGACTGAACACTGGAGGCCAAGAATCATCGCTCAAATGAATGACTATCATCTCAAGTTGGTCAAGATTCAAGGGCATTTTGTTTGGCACAACCATGCCGAGACGGACGAAGTCTTCATAGTCCTTAACGGCAGTATGGATATTGAATTTCGGGATGGCAAAGTCATCTTGAGCGCCGGCGAAATGTATGTGGTGCCCAAGGGGGTAGAACACAAGCCGGTTGCTGCCGAGCAATGCAGTATCTTATTGATCGAACCGGCTGGTACAATCAATACCGGCAACGCAGGCGGCCAGATGACCGCGCCTTCAGACGACTGGCTATAAAGTTCATCTGGAATGCCAGGCGCTGACTGGTTGATGAAACCACATCTATGAAGGAGAACATCATGAATCTGGGTGCGACTTTGTATGTGAAGAACAGTGTGGAAGCAGTCGAATTCTACCTCGAAGCCTTTGGAATGACATTGGGCTACCATGCGAGAAACAGCGACGGCTCATTTCTGCACGCCGAACTTGGGAAGGGAGATGCCTCGGGCTTCGCCGTTAGCGAGAACAACGATGAGGAAATCGTTCAAGCGATGTTAGCCGCGCGGCAGCCCACCATGAGCTACGGTATCAATCTCGACAGCGATGATGAACTCAAGCATGCTTATAAAATGCTTGCTGAGGGCGGGCACATTTTGCGCGAGCTGGGTTCGCTTCCGTGGAGTCCATGTTCGGCGGACGTGGTCGATCAGTACGGGGTTTGTTGGTATATCTATGTTTCACAGCATCGGCCGGACTGAGCCTGGCCAGGTTCCTGATTGGGAAGGCTTGAGGCGCATGGCGCCGCCGGCAGGAAAATTCCTCATAGCCGAGTATTTGAGGGTGAAACGATCTATACATAAAGAGTTGAAGCAATCCGTCAGACAGTGATTCTATTTCCCCAGGAGATTGAATGAGAAAATATTTCGTGGTGATAGTTTGTACATTGCTATTAATGGGCTGTGTAGGTCGACAGAGCCAGGCGACGAACGAAACCCCCAGTCCTGGTGCAACCAAAGCTTTCCCGATGGTGCTTGCAGATTATGCCTCTGAAACAATTGATACCGATATGGTCATCAGAGAGATACAACAGGGCTTCTATGTTGTGACGCATTCATTTCCTTGGCCGCATAATTCATTGTTGGTCGAAATGCAAAATTCAGACATTTTGTTGGTAGATACCCCGTATACGCCGGAAGCCACCGATGAATTGCTAAAATGGGAAATCGCCAAATTCGGAAAAAGAAATATTGTTGCCATCAATACTGGATATCACTATGATAACCTTGGCGGAAATGGCGCTTTAATTGCCGCAGGAGCAACAGTGTACGGTTCTGATGCCATACCGGTAATGTTGAACCAGAGAGGGGAAGCATTACGCAACTTAACGCTGAGCTGGTTGTCTGGCACTAAAGATTCCGAATATTATCAGGCTCATAAAAACCTCAAGTATGTTTCACCAGGTACTCTGTATTCTTTGCAAACAGGGTTGACATTGAATTTCGGCAATGAAAATGTGGTCGTATATTATCCAGGACCAACCCACACCTTGGAAAATGTAGTTGTATATTTCATAGAAAGAAAGATATTATTTGGGGGGTGCATGATTCTTGCAGGAGATGCGGTTGGAAACACGGCTGATGCGGATATGATAGAATGGCCAAAGTCGATCGAAAAATTAAGACAATTCGAGATGGATCTATTAATTCCAGGTCATGGCAATCGAATGGATCCACAACTCATCGATCACACGTTGGATGTAGTGTGTCAGGAGCGATGTGATGTATATTGACTATGCTACGCTGGAGACGTGTGCGACCGCCACTGAAAGTGTGGTCGTGATTGATGTATGGCGATCCTTTACGACGGCTGCATATGCTTTTGCTGCTGGCGCTCAAGAGATTCTTGTAGTGGCATCGGCAGACGATGCCTTTACTTTACACTCGCGCTTTCCAAAGGCGATCTTGATGGGATTGGGAGAGCTGGGGGGCAAGCCTGCGGCAGGCTTTGATTATGGTAATTCCCCTGCCGAGTTAAGCGAATGTGATTTGCAGGGTCGGCGGATGATTCAATGCACGCCAAATGGAACGCCCGGTTTGGTGAGAAGTGTTCGAGCCAAAACGTTGATGGCGGGTAGTTTCGTATGCGCTGGAGCTTCAGTGGATTACCTGCAACGCCAGGCGAGCGAACGAGTGACATTTGTTTGTACCGAGGAAGGGATCGCTGATCGGGCATGCGCAGACTATATGGCAGCATTGCTGCGCGATGAGAAGCCAGAAGCCGATGGTTTACTTGAGAATATTCGCGAGGACTGGCGGGAAAAGGCGCATATCTTATTGGAGCGTGGGGTATTGACGGAAGCTCAAAAAGATAAGCTGGAGGCTGATTTGAATTGCTGCCTTGCGTTGGACCGTTTCGATTTTGCGATGGTAGTACAACGAAATAAAGGGTTATTCGTAATGGAGGCGGTTGCCGAGACGAATCGGGCTTCGCCCTGCCGCCGGTGAAGCGGAGCGTTGGTGTAGACCGACAATAATATAGGGATTGACTTGTTGAATTTTCCTATATTCCGCCGGAGCCGGATATGGGTTAGATGATTGAGCAGCGTTACCTTGGGTTCCTCTGCTACTAAGGATGATGTGGGCCGCCCAGACGGGGGAGAGAACTACGGATAAGGATTAGGAGGAGGGTATGGAACAGTTTGCAGAAGATTTAACTTACCTGTCGGATTTTTAATTTCTTCTATTATGGCCGAGACAGGCCAAACTGTAAAGCTAGCCGTTTTACTTTCTGGAACTGCTAGCTTTGAATCTGATATATCAAACCGCCAGGGCTCGATAACTCCGATGAATAGTGGCGTTGGCAAGTCTTCTCCCGGGATATCTAGATAGCCTCCTTTGCCGTACCCCTGCAAGAAGAACAAATACTTTTTTCCGACTTGGAGAGGATCCACAAGCATCTTCTGCGCTTTTTCGACGGAGGCATCATTGCGCATATATCCAGGAATAATAACACCTGTTGCTTGCGTAATGTAGATAATCTTCGTTCCTTCTCCTTTCAGATATTCTGTTATATGTACTTCGGCAAAAACACCAGGTGCATAGATGTCGTTTACAGGTTTTGATAGGTTTTCATAATTGCGGAACATATTTACATCGCTGTAAATTGTGTCAACGACTGTTCCAATAACGATGATGCTTGCCCGCTCAGCGATTTCAGATATCGATGAGCCAACTATCCTGGAATAATTCCCCACTACCGGGTTAGGATACGCAGGGGCAGCTTTTTTATAGATAAAGTAAATCGAGATCACAGAGATAAGAACCAAGGACAGGCCGATAATCTCGCGTGTTCTCGAATTCTGTTTAGCTTTCTCCATTTTTGTTCTCTTTCTCTTGTGTTTTCGGTTTTTTAATAAATAACCAATATCGCTTCAGAATTTTTTTTGTCCATTAGGGCGAACTTGCACAAGGTCCTAATAGCATTATGGATAAATTTGGTTAATTAAATCAACATCAACTTGGGTAGGCTGATAAAGCCAAGCAGCTATACCAGAATTTGTTCCTGGTGGCATAATTGCTTGTGCAAAGTAAGCGGATGTCAAATGGCCAATGCCATGAGCATGGCCAGTTTCGTGTAAAGCTACATGCCGTCTTTGATTGGCAGAAGTAAATCCTTCACTAGTCATAATGCATGGGTTAATGTATGTCGCAAATCCTTCTATATTTCCCGAAAAACCATAAATTGGGGTAGATCCTCCTAAAAATCCCCAAGAATCACAATAAGCTCCTAAATGAACAGAATGAACACCCGATTGGAACCAAGTGAAATTCGTATTAACATTGTTCCAATCAGCGATTGCAGCCTCATAGGCAATATGATATATGTTGCCAGTGTTACTGATGTTAGAATCATAATTGTAAAAAATATTGTAAACATCAGTGGTTCCATAAATTGGTTGCCATCGGCCTGTGGGAGCATCAATTTCTGTTATAAGATTAAGGTAACTGCTTGTATGATAATAAAGCTACACAAGGACGCTTGGTAGCGACGGAAC
>CAZVRZ010000186.1:0-9325 GCA_964629965.1 uncultured Anaerolineaceae bacterium | reverse complement strand
TGTCAGGCTTTTTTGCCCCACTTTTGGAATTTCCTTACTCAAAGATACAGTACCCCGGTATGCTATAATCATGTGAAAGCCCTGATACATACACCGGGCATTCTATTATCCAGGAACAACACCCTTGAAAGCCATACCCACCATGCCCAACGTGGGATGGGTGGATGCAGTGGATTGGGAGCGTGGTCTGTGCGATGTAATCATGACACGCCTGGCAGGAGTAACTCTTTGTCACACCGGAAAATTACGGCGATAGCCTTACTGGTTACATCCCTATCGGCTGCGCTCATTTTGTTCTTGGATAGGATTATCCCATTGGGATTGCCCGAGTGGCTGTATATTGTATTAGCGCTGTTAGCAGTGGTTGGGGTGGTGTTCACCTTCTTTGCATTGGCGATCGGGGTTGCAATCATATCCAATGGAATGCTGGCTGCGCTTACCCATCGCGTGGTGATACGCTATGGGATCAGGACAACTTGCACGATCGTTCATTCCTCCCCTTGCCAGGATTCGGAGGATGCGTGTTGGTGCGGACGCTATCGATTCG
The DNA here is from genome assembly GCA_964629965.1 of uncultured Anaerolineaceae bacterium. Classification (GTDB taxonomy): domain Bacteria; phylum Chloroflexota; class Anaerolineae; order Anaerolineales; family UBA4823; genus CAZVRZ01. The sequence goes on along the minus strand of CAZVRZ010000186.1, from coordinate 8,778 downwards.
CCGATGAGATGGGGCAAGAGCACGAGTTCAAGTTCAAGATATGCCTTCACTGGCCAAGTGATGAGCAGTGGAAGCTGGTGGAACAGGGATATTCCAAGGGCGCACAGAATCCAGTCTGCTATTTGCGGCGCTTGCCCTGCATTCACGATGTTCAATTCCCAATTTGAATGAGGGACTAGATGGTAAAATCATCCCCTTTCGCATTCCTGGCTTTGATTGCCATCGCAGTCGCTTGTGTAGCATGCATTGCAGGCAGCGGGCAGCCCACACTAGATGTTGGTGCAACCATGTTACCGAAAACATCCACGCGGACACCCTTCACACCGCAGCCTACCTGGACGGAAACGGCGACGCCCACTCCCACAATCACCCCATTACCATCCTCAACCGTTACGCCAACCCGCGCACCTGCGGTCTGGCAGATCTGGTTCTACGGTCATACCTGCATATTGCCAGACGGATTGCCGGTAGGTGACTGCGGCCCGGCCTGGACGGTAGATGGAGAGAGTTACTTTACCATTGCGAGTGATGGCACCGGCCTCGAGCCATTAGATGTGACCGGCGTGCCGCCGACCCCCACACTACCTCCTAATTTTTCGCCAACCGACGAATATTGGGTAGAAATCACAACTTCTCCAGATGGAGCATACGCGGCTTATATTCAGGATGGAAATGCGCTATTGGTCGCCCCAAGCAATGGCGGAGAACCAGCACTGATCTACCAGGCTGGCAAGTATTCGCAAAACAAACATCTTACTATAAGCTCGCCGTGCTGGAATGCTGATAGCTCGGCCATCCGGTTTGTAGTAACCGGGTGGGATTCTAACCGACGGAGAGTTCCTTGGGTCTACACGGTGCGCCCCGATGGCAGCGATCTTGATGTTCTGGTTGTCCTAACCGGTTTTGATATTATGGGACGTGGGGCTTGCTCTCCTGATCATCAGGAGTTGGTATTTTCATCGTGGTCAAGCGATGCCACCCACGCTGGCATCTACAAGATGAATCTAACGACCGGTGAAATGGTTCCGATCCTGCAAGGCTATCATGTTGCATTAATTGCTACCGCCCCTATAAAATGAACGGGGACGATGATGAAATTTGCGGCCGAATCGCATTTGTGATAGAGACATTCTTCATTTTCACCTTATATCCACCTATGACTGGTTCCTCCCACTCTGTTGCAGACAAAAGAGCGATTATAATTCATTCAGAATGACTGTCTTCTTATTCACCGATGTCGAAGGTTCGACCGAGTTATGGCAAAAATACCCGGCGCAAATGGGGGATGTGCTGGCGCGTCATGATGCGCTTCTCCATCAGGCGATTGCTGCTCACGGCGGGGTGATCGTCAAGAATACGGGAGATGGCGTTTTTGCCGTGTTCGAGGCCGGAGAGCCGTTGGCGGGCGCTTTGGCCATCCAACAGGGGATGGCCACTCTGGATGTGGACCAGATGGATAAGCCGCAGGTACGAGTGGCTATCCACGTGGGCCAGGCAGATCAACGCGGCGGCGATTACTTTGGTCTGGATGTCAATCGCACTGCCCGCCTCCTGGCGGCGGGTTGGGGCGGGCAAATCTTGCTCACCTGCGAGATGGCGCGCCTGGGCCCGCCTCCGCCTGGCGCACAACTGCTTGACCTGGGGATCCATATCTTAAAAGACCTGAGCGAGCCGCAGCATATCTTTCAACTCAGTCACCCCGAACTTGCCCGGTGTGAATTCCCTGCCCTGCGCACGCTTTCGGCGCATCCGCATAACCTGCCGCCTCAACCGACGCCGTTCATTGGCCGGATGAGCGAGTTGGCTGAAATCACTTCCCGGCTGACCACCACAGATTGCCGCTTACTGACGCTGTTCGGGCCAGGCGGCATTGGCAAGACGCGCCTGGCGCTGCAAGCTGCCGCCGAGATGATCGATGCTTTTCCCAATGGGGTGTATTTCGTTCCCCTGGCTCCTCTTGAAACAAGCGCTCAGATGGTTCCAGCTATTGCTGAGGCGCTCAAGCTCACTTTTTATTCAAGCGAAGCGCCCAAGACCCTGCTGCTCAACTATCTGCGCGAAAAGGCGCTCTTGTTTGTGTTGGACAACTTCGAGCATATCAGCGATGGCGCCCCGCTGGCAGCCGAGGTCCTGGCAACAGCAGCAAAGGTTAAAATACTTGTCACCTCGCGCGAACGACTCAACTTGCGTGAAGAGCAAGTCTTCAACGTGGAAGGCTTGCGCCTGCCAGAGATCAAGGCATATGAGGGGACAACTGCGGTACAGAACACCGCTGCGGTACAGAGCACCGCTCAGGATGATGTGAAGATATCCAGCCAGGAACCTGGATCTTACGGTCAAGAGATAGACCCTTCCAGTTTAGAACTGGGCTCTTTCAGTTCAGTGAAGCTATTCGTGCAAAGCGCTCGCCGCACGCGGCCAGACTTCGAACTAACTCATCAGGAAGGCCCTTGCGTAGCGCGCATTTGCCGCCTGGTGGAGGGCATTCCTCTGTGCATTGAGCTGGCTGCCGGCTGGCTGCGCGCCCTCTCTTGCCAGGAGATTGCTGCCGAGCTTGAAACCAACCTAGATTTCTTGGAAACGAATCTGCGCGATGTGCCCGAACGACACCGCAGCCTACGAGCCGTGTTCGATTATTCATGGTCATTATTGACGGAGAGAGAAAAACTTGTTCTATCCAGGCTGGCTGTCTTTCAAGGCGCCTTCAGCCGCCCGGCTGCTGAAGCAGTAACCGAGATCAAAAAGCATGAACTGCTGCTGGCTTTGACAGGGCTGGTGGATAAGTCGCTGCTCAAGCGGAACGCCTATAGTGCGAATAACATGAGTGGGGATTATGAGCTGCACAGCGTGATGCGCCAATATGCCTTGGAGCGCCTGGAAGCAACCCCCGATATCTATCTGCAAACTCGCACCCGGCACGCAGCCTACTTTACTGCATACATTGCAGAACACCAACCGGCGCTGCGAGGCCCGCATCCTAAAACTGCTCTGGAAGAAACCGCGGCAGCCTTCGATGATATCCGCGCTGCCTGGTTATGGGCGTTGAGCCAGGAGAACTTTAAACCTATTGCCGCGGCTCATCGAGCCTTATTCTTCTTCTTAAACCTGCGCGACCATCGTATCGAGGGAAAGTACCTGTTTGGCGAAGCGGCTGCTATTGTCGAAAAAGCATTACCACCCGATCCCGGTTTGCTGTTGCGCCTGCGCATTCGTTATGCAATTTTCTGTCATGAACTACATCTCTATACTGAAGCCGAGGAGCTATTGACCGCTTGCCTGGCAAGCGCCCGGCAGGAACCAGAACAGGCAGGTTTTACCCCAGACGCCGCAGAGGCCGCCCTGGCAGCAATGTGGTTGGGCAATATCGCCAACTTGCACGGCGACTACCCCAAAGCCAACGCCTTCTATACGTCATCCTTAGAAACCTACCAGGCGCTTGGTGAGCCGCGCAGTGTTAGCCGGGCGATCAATCATTTGGGCGTGGTCGCGTGGACACTGGGGGACCATGCCCGTGCTCAGGAGTATTTTGTCCAGGCGCTGGACCTGGCGCGGCAGCACGGCTCCCCGCTGGATATTGCACAATGTCTCGACCATATGGGAGTAACGTATCGCGACCAAGAGCGACATGATGAGGCGCGGCAATGTTTTGCCGAGAGTGTTGAGATTCTCGAGCCGCTAGATGCCAAGCATAACCTGGCATATTGTTATAATCACCTGGCAGGTAGCGCTCTGCAAATGGAGGAAAACGCGGTTGCAATCGATTACTTCGAAAAGAGCAATGCTCTGGCGCACGAGATGGGTGACCGGCGGCTGCTGGCATATAACTACCTGGATATGAGCCAGCTTTATCACAATTTGCCCGATGGCCTGAAACCCGCCTGCGACCTGCTGCGAAAAAGTGCAGATCTATTTAACGCCCTGGGAGAATCTTTTGGCTACCTCCTGGCGCAAAGCCAGCTAGCCCGGGTCATTTATAATCTTGGTGAACACCATAATGCCTGGAGGATGGCAGCGGAGTCAATAAAGGCTGCTATACAGCTTCAAAACAGCCGTGTTACGACCCAGGTGTTAGAATTATGCGGGTTCCTCTTTGCTGAAAAGGGGCAATGGCAGCGCGCAGTGGCTATCCTGACCAGTGTTCCTGAGGATTTGGCGGCTGCATATCAGGTTTCAGAATCACTGCAAGAGATCGGACAGCACCTTTCGGCCGAAGATTATCGCCTGGCACAAGAACAAGGAAAACAGTTAAATCCACAAGAAATCCTTCATTGGATGGAAATCGAATCAGGAGAAAAATATGAGCAACAACAATAAACTCGATAATAAATTGAACAAACGATTTGGCGCCTGGATTGGAATCGGAGTAGCTGTCGGAGCAGGGCTGGGCGTAGCATTCGATAATATCGCGCTTGGGATTGGGATTGGCCTTGCGTTGGGTGTTGTGATTGGGCTTATTCTGAGCCGCCGGAAATGATTTGTGATGTAGGAGATTGTGATGCCAACAGGCGACATTAGAAAAATCTATTCACAAGACGCGCAGTGGTACAAGAAAATTTGGAGCCTGGATATTCAAGAAATGGCTTGGGTGGAACAGACAAAATCCCAGGTCGACTTTCTATGGGATGTCCTTCAGTTAGAGGGTAAAGAACGAGTACTCGACCTGGCCTGCGGCTTTGGCAGGCATTCGCTTGAGCTTGCCAGCCGGGGGTGCAAAGTGCTGGGTGCGGATATTACGAGCGATTATGTTCAAGAGGCCCAGAAAAATGCCAAAGAGAAAGGCCTGGATGCTGAATTCATCTGCACAGACCTGCGCGAACTGCATTACAAGGATGAGTTTGACATTGTACTCAACATGGCAGATGGAGCCATCGGCTACCTAGAAGATGATGTTGAAAACTTGAAGATCTTTGACCTGGTCTCTTCAGCGCTCAGACCCGGCGGGAAACATGTGATGGATGTGTGCAATGGTGGCTATGCTGCCAGGCATTTTCCGCGCAGGGATTGGTTGTTTGGCAGCCGCTCATTATCGCTGGCGGATTTCGAATGGAATGCGAAGCGGTCACAGATGTTTTACGGAGGATTGGAATTCAAGTACGGAGAGGTGTTCACCAGGCCGGAAGAGATCCATTCTAACCCGACACGATTATACAATCTGCAGGAACTTTCTGAAATATTCCAGGCGCGCGGAATGGTAATACGAAAAGTGTTTGGTAATTTTGATAAAACTGTGCCGGCCTCGGATGATATCTTTCAAATACAAGTGTTTTCTCAAAAAAAAACAAAACCAACATAAAACAAGATGTCAAAACAAGTAAGCAAAGATCAGCTCTTAAAGGATATTTCAACGGAACGAAGGCGATTGGAGAAAAACCTTTCCACTCTGGATGAAAAAGACATGCTGCAGCCAGGGGTAACAGGAACGTGGTCAGTGAAAGATATTCTCGCCCACCTGGTCGCATGGGAGAGGCTGTTTCTCGATTGGCACCAGGTAGACGCGCAAGTCAAGCCGCCCACGATCATGCCAGTTGGGATGGACCGGAAGGCAATGGACGCGCTCAATCAAGAGATCTATGAAAAGAACCGCGGACGGAAACTAGCCGATATATTGGCCGAATTTCGGGCATCCTACCAGCAAATCCTGGCTACCCTGGAGGTCATACCGGAAGAAGATATGTTCATGCATGGGCGTTTCGAATGGACCGGGAAGTTGACATTGGCTGATTATATTGCCGGTAACACCTGCAATCATTATGCCTGGGCCAGGAATCAGATCCGTAAGTGGATGAAACGCTGAGCAAGGAGGATGACCGGTGAGCAAATTTACCCAATCAAATAAAAAAGGATGGGATGGTCTGGCCAAAACCCATTACAAGAATTATCATATCGAAAAACTGACCAGCGGCAAGCCATTATTGAATGACCTGATCCAAAATGAGGTGGGAGATGTTAGCGGAAAATCCCTGGTGCATTTGCTCTGCCATATCGGAACTGATACACTTTCCTGGGCTTTGTTGGGCGCGAAGGTAACCGGCATCGATATCTCGTCCAAATCGCTCAAGTACGCCCGCAAACTGGCTGCCCAAATGGGTATCGAGGCGGAATTTATCGAATCCGATATTATGGATGTGATGGGCAAGGTGAATAAAAAATTCGATATCGTGTTTTCTTCAACCGGGGTGCTGTGCTGGCTGCCAGATATCAACGTATATGCTCGAACTGTGCGTCATTTATTAGAAGACGATGGCTTTTTTTATATCCTGGACGGCCATCCATTCAGGAATGTGCTGGTCAATCAAGCCGGGGAGATCAGCTCAAATACCATCCAGGGAGATTATTTCAGCAAGGAGGTATGGGCATACGATCATATGGGAGATTATACCGATCCAGATCTGACAGTACCTTCCCCATCGTACGAATGGGGCTGGACGCTCGGAGAGGTAGTGACAGCATTATGCGAAGCAGGTATGCGGATACAGTTCTTGCATGAATTCCCTCAATTTTTTTATAATGGTTATTCGGCGTATAACGAGAACGAAAATATCGAATTGTATCCTTGTACATTTAGCCTGAGAGCTTCAGTAAAGTAGATCACGTTTAAATAAAAGGAGAATAAAACAACATGACTGGAAAATTAACTGGTAAAGTGGCTTTGATCACGGGCGCCAGCGCGGGAATTGGGAGAGCCAGCGCGCTGGCTCTGGCGCAAGAAGGCGCTAACCTTGTTCTTACTGCTCGCCGTAAACAACGCCTGGAGGAAATTGTCGCTGCTGCAGAGCAGGTTGGCAGCAAAGCGATTTATGTGGTGGGCGATGCTTCTCAGGAGGAGACCGCCCAACAATGCGTGGCCGAGGCTTTGAAAACATTCGGCAGGCTGGATATTTTGATCAATAATGTCGGCATAGGCAACTATAAGAATCTTGTGGATACCAGCGCAGCCGAATATGATGAAATGATGGATGCGAACGTTCGCTCGACCTTTTTGTTCACCCGGCACAGCGTTCCGGTAATGATCCAACAAAGCTCCGGGACCATTTTGATGATTTCTTCGATGGCAGGAATATATGGCTTTGCCGGCGAGGCCGTTTACTGTGCCACTAAATTCGCTCAGGTGGGCTTTGCGCAGGCACTGGATAGGGAGCTGCGCCCGCATGGAATCAAGGTGGGCGCCATCTGTCCGGGCGGGGTCAAAACGGAGTTTGCCTTGGGGAAAGGCCGCACAGAACAAAGCGTAGCCGATTCAGGCATGCTGGATGCCGATGATGTGGCTGGGGCAGTGCTGCTGGCGTGCACGCAATCGCCGAACGCGCGGATCATCGAGCTGCAGATGCGTACGATGAAAGAGCCTCTGGCCTAGGTGGTTAAGACTCCTGAGTTGAGTACAACTCCTGGCGTTCGATGGCTTTATAGCCAGTCGGGTTTTTTTTGCAGGGAAATGCTATGTTGTCAATTGTGATTGGGGCGATGGCGAACATCGTCCCAACCCTGAATGTCGCCGCTGGAAGCCTGGCGGTTTATTAGGATGGGGCGCTGCTGTCCCAGTTACTCAAACATTTCAGGCGCGGTGATAAAACCAAGCGAAGTGGGATTATAATTGCGTATTTGTGAGCAATTGCCAGTTATTTTTTTCGAAGGAATGTTGATATGAAAGCCAAACTAGATAGCTATCGAAAGATGACGGTCCCATTGATTATAATCTTGGGTTTTACTTTGCTGGTATCCGCCTGTTCCAGCCCGACGACTGCTGCACCGAAAGTTCCCCCCACGGCGGCGCAGGAAGCGTCAACAGCCACTGCGCTCGTTCAGCCAAGCGTTACTCCCGTCGTACCCACCCCGACACCGACGGTGGCACAACCCATCGATACGGCAACCCCCGTACCGCCCACATTCACACCGACGGTCACCGAAACTCCACTACCATCTATCGGTTCCACGCGGGTTTCTGAAATAGATCAGATGGTGCAGCTGTTCGTTCCAGCCGGTGAATTTCTGATGGGTGCGGCTCGTTCGGATACGTCTGCCAGGGTCGATTCCAAGCCGGAGGGCGGACGCGCCTATACTGAAATTCCACAGCATACCGTGTACTTGGACGATTATTGGATCGATCAATATGAAGTCACTAATGCCCAATATATGCTGTGTGTGAACGCCGGGGTGTGCGAGCCGCCTCTTGACTTCGGCGACAATTTTATTCCAAACTATTTCACCGATCCAACGTATGCCAGTTACCCCGTGGTGGCAGTGAGCTGGTTCCAGGCGCGGACTTACTGCGAATGGGCCGGTAGGAGATTGGTCACTGAAGCTGAATGGGAAAAAGCATCCCGCGGTACAGAAGGACAAATGTACCCCTGGGGAGAAGAAAAGCCGGACGGAACGCTGGCCAACTTCTGCGATGTCAACTGCAGCCGGAGCATCGCCAATCCCGCGATCAACGATGGTTATGCCAAGACCGCGCCCGTGGGAAGCTATCCTGCCGGCGCTAGCCCTTATGGAGCTATGGATATGTCTGGCAACGTGTGGGAATGGGTGAGCACACTCATCATGGATTACCCTTATGATGCCACCGATGGCCGGGAAGATTTAGAGGCACCGGGTGAGCGAGCCTGGCGCGGCGGGCCATGGAGCAATGGATTCTGGTGGATGCGCTCGTCCGTACGCTACCGCTCGGTTAACTTTTATCACTGGTACAACTTGGGTCTGCGGTGTGGATCCTCGGAATGAGCCGCGACGGATTAGATACTTCTGGCTTGTATCGGCAGACCTTCGAGTTGAGTACAACTC
>CAZVRZ010000185.1:0-9375 GCA_964629965.1 uncultured Anaerolineaceae bacterium | reverse complement strand
TGGGCTGGATCGGCTGGCACCTGTACACCGACATGGTGGCGCGGCGCGTGCATGAGGTCAAGACCGGCGAGCCGCTGCTGCAGATCTTCTTCGAAGAAGCCAACAAGATCTTCACCAAAGACAGCGGCGGGGGCGGGGAGGACGACTCGGGCGGTGTGTCGGCCTCGCAGCGCTTCAGCGACATGTTCCGCGACGCCCGCAAGTACCTGGCGCGCCTGCACATCATCACCCAGGCTCCGCACCTGATCCCGGACGATATCGTATCCTCGTGCATCAATTTGATGATCGGCTTCTTGAAGAACCCCAAGGACAAAGACCTGGCATTATCCGGCCTGGCGCGCTCTGAAAAAGGCTTCCATGACGAACCCTGGCGGCGCTTCCTCTCTGACCTGCCGATCGGCATGGTCATCGGCCGATTGCCCTACACCACCAGCCGCGAGCTGCAGCGCCCGTTCCTGTTCCGGCCCTTGATGGTCAATGTGCCCGAGCCGACCGACGAGGAGATCGTGCTCAGGCTGGGGAGAAATATCCCATGAAACGCAACGCTCTCTTTGCGTTTCTGTTCTTCCTGCTGCTGATCGTGGCGCTGGTCTTCACCGCTGCCCACCAGGCGCATGGCAGCGAAGTATCTGCAACGCCCGCGCCCTGGCTGCCGCCGCAGTTCACGCCCGATCCCGCCCCAACGAGTACAGACGCAAAATATTGCGTCTCTCCCTGCTGGTGGAGCGCCATGCCCACCGCCATCCCATTCTCAATCCCTACCCAAAGGAAGTGAAATGATCCCAACCCCAATGCCAATCCCTGACCCCGTATCCCAGGCGCTCCAGCCTGAGCCGGACGACACAACCCGCCCGGTGGTCGTGCTGGTGCTCGACCCGCAGCAACACCTGCTCTCCTGGCGGCGGCTGACGCTGGCCGAAGCGGCCGCCGTGATCGCCATGCACCAAAATCCAGAACTGACGAGCGGCTAACCGCCGATTGCATCGTTCATCCCCCATCTTTCCCAACAAGGAGTTTCTATGAAAAAACTGTTTCCCATCCTCATTGCCATCCCCGTCTTCCTGCTGGCTCTGCTGTTCATGCGCCCCGAAGCGACCGTCCCGGTCGCAGCCGCGGCGTATGACCTGCCCGAGGGCCACACCCTGGCCGCTGCCGACATCACCGTCAGCCAGGTACCCAAAAGCCAGGCTCCCCAGGGCGCTTTCAGCGACCCGGCTCAGGTGGTCGGCCAGACGCTGCGCGTTTTCCGCGGCGCGGGCGACCTGATCTTTCCCAGCCATCTGGGCGGCGAGGTCATTATCCTGGCCTCGGACGAGCGCGCCGTGGCTCTGCACGTGACCGACGCGGCCGGGCTGGCGGGCCTGATCCGTCCCGGCGACACGGTCGGCGTGACCGCCGTGGTGGAAAGTCAGGATGGCCCCTTTGCCAAGACGGTCGCCAACGGGCTGCGCGTGCTGTACATCTCGCCGGAGTTCAAGTCGGCGCAGGAGGTGCAACCTGCCCCCTCCACATCTTCATCCGGCGATCCGTTTTCGAGCAGCAGCAGCGCCCCTTCTCAAAGCCAGCGTGAGACCGAAGGCACGGTTGTGTTAGCCGTGCCGATCGAGGCCATCACCATCGGCTACGACTTCTCGACCTTCGGCGTCAATTCCGAGAGCTGCCTGGTCAGCCTAACCGACCTTCTGCCGGCGCTCGACCTGGTGGCCAACGTGCAGTTGAGCCTGTTCCTGGAGCCAGATGCGCCGCAATCGTTCATCACCTCGGGCGTGTTTCTGCCCAACCTGGTGATCACCCCCGGCCCGACGCCCACCGCCACGCCCTGCCCGGGCGGGATCTGTGCGCCGACCCCCACTCCCACCATCGTTCTCCCGTTCCCATGAGGGTTGCTATGTGGCCTGATAATTCCTCTCCATCTGAAGCCGTCACTATCCTGCTGGCCGGGCCGCTGCCACGCGTCAACGCCTGGTATGCGGCCCTGGCCGCCGACGCCCGCGCCCGGGTGACTACCTATGCGACCGACCCGCAAGACCTGAGCTGCAAGATCACCTCGGAGCCCGAAGCGCTGCTGCTCGACGCCGGCATCTACTCACATCCCAAAGGGGTGATCGAACTGCTTACCGGCTTTGGCGGGGCAGCCTATGTGATCTTGCCGCAGGGAGCTGATAAAGAAATCGTGGATAATATCCGCAAAGTCCCATCCGTCAAAGGCCTCTACCACGGCGATGTCAACCTGGCGGAGCTGTCTGGCAAGCTCTTTGGCGACGTGCAGGCGCTGCGGCAGAGCGGCAGGTCTGGCATGGAATCGCTGTGGCAGCCGCGCAGCGCCGGTTATTCACCTGCCGGCGGGGGCGGCATTGCGCCTCTGCGCATCATCGCCGTGTGGAACCAGGCCGGCGGGGTGGGCAAGACCACGGTCTCAACCAACCTGGCCTACGAAGCCGCCCGGCGCGGCCTGCCAACGCTGCTGATCGGCCTGGGCGCGCCCGATGACCTGCCCCTGGTGCTGGGCCTCAAGCCGGAGCCGAACATCGTCTCCTGGCGCTCGAACCCCAGCCAGGATGGGCTGAAGATGGCCATCCAGAAGTTCGACACGCTGGATGTGCTGGCCGGTTTCCCGGACGTGCTCTCGGAATCGATGGCCTACCGCAGCGAAGCCCCGTCCGGTTCCACGCAAGAGGTTTCCAACTCGGTGCAGAAGCTGGTGCTGACCGCCGCCTACGCCAGCTATGCCGTGATCGTGCTGGATGCTCCGCCCACCGCCCTGGCTGCCAGCGCCATCTCAGCCGCCAACACGCTGGTGCTGGTGGCGCGCCCTTCGCTGGAAGGTGTGATGCGCACCGTGCATGCCTACCGCACGGTCGTCGAGCGCCTGGCTGGGGAACACCGCATTGCCCCTGGCGGCGTGTTCGTGGCGCTCAACCGCATCACCCCCAGCCGTATGACCTCCGATGAATGGCACAGAGCCGCTTCAGGATTACTTGGCCAGCCCTTCCCGCCCATCGTGGCCCAGATTGCCGACGATCCCCAGGTGGGGGAGTTGCAAGACCGCAAGCGCATCCCGCTGATGACGTCGGAGGCCTTCACCCGCGGCCTCCAACCGCTGGCCAACGCCCTGTTCTCGACCAATGGCGCGCACGCTGCGCCCGGCCTTGGCCGCCCACAGAGCAAGGGGCGCGAGATCAACCTGCTGGGCATGCGGTTGAGGCTGTAGCCATGTACTCCTCGCCAATGTCCTGGGCTGACCTGGCGCAATCCATCACGCAGGAGCAGCAGGAGGCGCTGGTCGAGCAGGCTTTACACAGCCTGCAGGGACTGCCGCTGGCCACCGTTCGCGACCGCACGAAGCTGACCATGCAGGCCGGGAGCGCCATCTCGCTGGCCGCCACCCGGCTGGGCCTGGTCGTGCCGGCTGCGCTGCACGCCGCCCTGGTGCAGCAATTGGTAGCGCGCACCGGTGGGTTGGGCTTTCTCAATGATTTGCTCCCGCCGGCGCGGGACGATCTCTCCGAGATTGCCCTCAACCCGGACGGCACATTGTGGTTGATGAAGAAAGGGGCGCGCGGCTTCGAGAAGCTGGACGTGCATCCATCCTTGGATGAAGTCTGGCGTTCAGTCGAAGCGCTGCTGGCGCCGATGGGCCGGGCGGTGTCGGAAGCCACCTCGTCTGTGGACGCCAAGCTGCCGCGCTCGCCGGATGGGCTGTCGGGGGCACGCATCAAGATCATCCATCCGGGATTGGCGCCCGGCGCCGGCTACCCGGCCATCAACGTGCGCCTGTTCGAGCCAAAGCCGGTGCTGCCCGAGCAGCTGGCGGCCTGGAACATGGCCCCGCAGGTGTGATCGAGGAATTGGTGGAGGCGGTAGCGAGCAAGCTGCGCGTGCTGGTGGTGGGCGGCACGGCCACCGGCAAGACCACGCTCTTATCGGCTTTGGCCAACGGCATCCCGCAGCACGCCAGGATCGTGAAGATCGAAGACCCGGAAGAGATCTGGCTACAGCACCCCAACGTGGTCACCCTCGAAGCGCGCCCTTCTCCGCCCGGCTCGACCATCCCACCCTACCGGGTGCAGGACGGCGTGGATGACGCCATGCGCATGGCCCCGGACTGGCTGATCGTGGGCGAGGTGCGCACCGGTCAGGCGGCGCTGTCGCTCTTTCGCGCCCAGATGTCTGACCATCCCGGATTGTGTACCTTCCACGCCGAAGGGGCGGAAGCCGCCGTTCACCGCATGTCGGTGATCATGTTCGCCGACGCCCAGGTGCCTCTGGAAGCCGCCAAAGAGATCTTCGCCCAGGCGGTGGATCTGGTGGTACAGGTGGGCTGGATGGAGGGGAAACGGAAGATTCTCGGCGTGTGGGAGACTTTACCCGAGATGAAGGCCGGGAATGTGGTGTTCAGGATGGTGTATAGGGCAGGGGAAGGGGAGTTGGGAAGGATAAATCGAAGGAGGATATAAAATCATCCCTTGCCTATATTTTTAGAAGGTGGGTAATCACTTAAGAAAACCATTGGATGCTACGGTTGTAATCTTACTATTACTGCATTAATTACTGGGGCTGTCCAAAAAGTCAAGTTTTCCTTTTTGGACAGCCCCAGCATAGAAATGGCTTTACTTGGTTACACCTGTTTGCAAATAATTACCCGCAAATGGCTTTGTGGAGTACTTAATGCTGGCCGCCGTGGAGTTCTCGGGAATGGTGAATGACACCCAACCCTTAGCTTTTTCACCAATTCCTAGTTCACCAACATCAATTTGGTCGTCGCGACCACCTAACTCCGCCGGATATACGAAACCCTCACTATCAACCAGATAAACGTACAAAGGGTTTACGCTGAGTGCTTCACTGCCTGAAACATTCCCTACAATTATCTCTATTGCTACTAACTTGGTACCTTGCCTGGGTGTGTATATTATCCCAGGTGCTGCGGGGTCTTCAAGAGTTGCAGCAGACAGTGAATAGCCAAAATTTTCTACAACGTCACCCAGTTTTGGTAATGGATTTCCTGAGGTTGATGGGGGTTCAACTACAATCACATGACCTTCAGGGGCGGGCGATAAACTTGCCTGTAAAAATTTGCTCCCAAAAACCTCGATAGAATATTTTATACTGCTAGCAACGGTATTATCGGGGACTTCAAATGGTATCAGACCTTTTACCTTTTCTCCAGCGCTGATATCGAGGGTCGGTATCTGGTCATCTATACCGCCTAATTCGACTTTGTAAGTAAATCCCTCAGTATCAACTAAAGTCGCGTTAAGCGGATTTATACTGATCATATCGCCAGACAGATTACTGATAACAACTTCTACCGCAATAAGCTTTTTACCACTGGTGGCTTTATACAGCATTCCGGGCGTAGCGGGATCTTGTACCGAGACAGCAGTCAAAGCGTATCCAAAATTAGCCACAGCATCACCTAAAAATAACTCAGGTATAGGTGTATCGGTTGCTGGCGGAACAGACGTATCAGTTGGTGAAAAGGTTTCTGTTGGAATAGCTGGTTCAACAGTTAATGGTTGTGTAGCTTTGGCTTCTGGTGTTGCTGTACTCACTTTCGGTGCGCTCGTTGGAGTACTGCTGCTGCACGCTAGCATTACAGTGATAAAAACAGTAAACACCAAGAGCGGAACATTGTATGCGTTTGTTCGTTTATTCATTTTCTTGTATCCTTTTCTCCTATCAGGTTTTTGAACAATAGAATATCCCCATATATCAGGGTTTACCATCCACTTGTAGCCGGTACCAGGCCACATCTGGATAATTTCTGCCTACAAAAGTAATCTCGAATGAACTTGTTTGACCAGGATCCAAATATGTACTACTGACGTAAGTAAAATTACAACCAATCACAGTTCCGGCTGCGTTATACAGAGTTCCCACCGGGCTAACGTATTCCACACGGCTGCCGTGATCATTACGTACCATTCCCACAATATCATACCAACCATAGGTCGGATTATAAGCACCACTGACATCAACTAAAGCAAGATTAGGCAAGGGCGAGCCATCAGTCCAGTAAGTGGGTTTCTCAAACTGATAAGAACTCCATCCTGTAGGATCTGGAAGCAATATATGAAAGCATGTTTTCTCACCTGCTGGTAAGGTGTCGAGGTAGGTGTAGGTAAAATCGGTAGTAATCAGGTGATTGACATCATCAAAAATATCCGCAATGATTTTCACAAATGTCAAGTGAACTGAAGTATTATTCCATACCTCTCCAACAATATGCAAGTAATCGATACTATCCACATAGGATGAATGATTCGATAGTACATAAACGCCCGAAGGAATCGCAGTCGCGGTTGGCGTTGATGTGGAAGTTGCAGTTGGTGGGATCGTCACGGTGGATGTAGATATTGGAGTTGGCGTATAAGTTGGCGTTGTTGTAGAAACGGATGTCGGGGTTGGAGTTTCCGTTGCAGTAGGAACAGCGGTTGGGGTTGGTGTAGGAGGAGAAGGTTTCTGAATCAGGGGAAGGAAAATTACTGATTGAGTTGGCGAGGGCGTCAACGTTGGCGTTGTACTTGAAATTGCCGTAGAAGTAGGTGTGCTTGTCGGTAGATCGGTTGCCGTTGCGCTTGGGGTGGGTATTTTAGTACCAGTCGGAGTAACCGTGGGTGAAGATGTTGGCAATGGTGTCAACGTTGGCGTTGTACTTGAAATTGTCGTGGGAGTACGTGTGCTTGTTGGCGAGTTCGTCGCGCTAGGGGTGGGTGTTTGGGTTCCGGTTGAAGTGACTGTGGGCGAGGGGGTTGAGGTAGGAGTTATCGGAGTACATGTGCTTGTTGGCGAGTTCGTCGCACTAGGGGTGAGCGTTTGGGTTTCAGTCGAAGTGGCCGTGGGAGTAGGTGTATCGGGAGGCAGAATTACCAACATAACTTGATGAGTGCGAGTGATCGGAACCAGCAAAGTACTACTTAGAACATCGCCCTGCCCTATCAAAGTTATCGGGTACGTACCAGGTATCGCCTGCGAATTGGCCAATAATCTCGCAGTTGTAGAAGCCGGCGGATCAACTGGATTGGGTTGAAAATCTCCTTGAACACCAGGTGGTAAACTTTGATACTGAAGTTGAATAACATCAGTAAAAGTGGCCGATGCTGTTAGGTTTATAGTTTCATTGCTCGAACCATTTGGTTTGATCTTCCATTCATCATGTAAAGGTATAAGCTCAAAATCAGGCTTTACCACCGTGAGTATTACCGTTACTGTCGCCGTCATATCAGCACTGGAAGCTGATATTTGAATTGGGTATTGCCCTTCAGGTGTATTGATTGAGGTGGTGATAATAAAAGAGGCTGCTGTGGTTGGGGTAAGAATCTCCGAAGGAAATATATTTCCCTCAACGCTATAAGGCAAGGTGGAAAACGATATTGTAACTGGTTGGGGCGTTCCCGATACATTGATTTGCAGTGTTACAGCCCCATCCGGAGCAACCACTGGTTGAGATGGGGTAACATCCAATTGAAGAGCCCGATATTCCCAGGTTTCATCCAGATCACCAGTGGAATCGGCTCCACCAAATAAGATAACACTACCACGGCTTTCATCATACATAATGGCATGATATGCTCTCGGGCTGGGACTGCTTAGCGGAATTTGCTCTATCCAATTCGTGCCATCCCATTCCCATGTATCCCCGAGCAAACCATTGCTTCCTAATCCCCCAAAAAGAATTGCCCTATTTCGCTGGGAATCATAGGTGAATCCAAAATGGGTTCGATTGGGAGGCGGATTTGCCGGTAATATCTGTGTCCAATCTATGCCATTCCAAACCCAAGTATCGTTCAACCTGCCGCTTGGTGTCGCTCCACCGAACATGACAACTTGATTTCTAGCGGCATCGAAGATCATTTCATGTTGGGCGCGAGCGGGAGGAACATGTTGAGGAAAAAGTTGATCCCAATTGTTACCATCCCATTCCCAGGTTTCATTCATGTAATTAGCACCAAAGCCGCCAAAGAAAACGTTTTTTGATCGCTGTTTATCATAAACCAGTTTGTGTCCAGTTGGCCCTGGCGGGGAAAGCAAGGGATTTATCCTTGTCCAGTTGGAACCATTCCATTCCCAAGTATCGGCAGGCCAACCCCCATCAAAACCTGCAAATAATACGATTCGCCGGCGAGTAACATCGGATGTAAGGGCGTGCCCCGTTCGTGCTGTGGGTGAATTGGCGGGAATCAATTGTTGCCAATCACCATCGTTGAATACCCAGGTATCTCCAAAACGAGCATCACTTTGCCCGCCAAATAAAAAAAGTCTGCTTGAAACAAAGTCATAGTTCATTGTGTGATATCGACGCGCAGGAGGATTATTGGGCGGTTGCAATTTGACCCAAGCAACAGCCAAATCCGAGGCAGTCTGATTGTTGAGTAAATCTGATGAAGAGATGATTGAACTAGTACTAATCGAAGGGCTAGGGTTAAATTGAGCTGGTGTAGCACTGGCAAATTGTGGACTTAATCCGAAGATGAGGACAAACCACAATGCCCCAACAATCATTATTCCAAAATAATATTTCCGTTTCATCACTTCCCCAATATTTGTCTTAGGAAACCCGTTGTTCTGTAACCATTATAGGACTTTTTTACCAATTTAACAAGCTTCACCGTTTTCCTACTCCGCATGGGCCATCATATTCTAAAACAGATCTTGGCCAGAGTATCGGGAGTTAGCAATACCCGTAGAATCAAGATTATTTTGTTTGCTTTGCGCAAATTAAATTTACGCGCCACTATGGGCAGGTGCATTTTTTGTCTTATTAAGCGAAAGCAAGCATTCCTCTTGTGGCGAAACCCTGCTGTCGCTTCTTTGTTCCTTGCCTCAGTATATGCTTGTTCAGTGTTTGAGCAGGTAGACGGAGATGGTCGACATAACTACGCCATTAGCGTACAATATTGGTAGATGTCAAAGAGGAGTACCCGTGAAAGAAGATCTATTTGCTGAACTGGTGGCCAGTGTTCGTGAAGGCGGCGCTATCCTGCGCGGCGACCAGCCTGCCTCCCGCACGTTCACGATCCTTCCACCTGACATCAAGAGCATTCGTGATGGGTTTGGCCTGACACAGGAGCAGTTTGCTGCGCTGCTGGGCATCAGCGTGCGGACTCTGCGAAATTGGGAGCAGGGCCGGCGGGTGCCCCAAGGCCCCGCGCGCGTGCTGCTCCAGGTAGCCGCCAGGCATCCGGAAGCGGTGCTGGATGTGGTGCAAACCAAGGCGGGGTAACGCCTGGCAGGGTAAGTTGATCGGGAAATTTCCGCCATTTTTTTCTTGACCTCAACGCGCTTTCGAGTATAATGTAACCAGAATTTGCGCACCCCCCTGGGCGGGCGCGTTTTTATTTAACTGAGCGACAGCCGCGCACCATCCCTTTC
>CAZVRZ010000184.1:0-9438 GCA_964629965.1 uncultured Anaerolineaceae bacterium | reverse complement strand
GCCATAGATCAAAATCCCCCTTAACTATCTGTCCACTCAATGGGGTAAAGCTCAGATTTCATGGCTCCACCTTTACCATCCCCAGCCCATCCAATGCATCCTCGATCTTGGGGCTGCCACCCTTCGTTCCTCAGGGCAAGCTCTAGACAGGCTGCTGCCAAAGCATGCCCTGAGCGATGCGAATGGGAACGACGGCTCGCACTGGCTTCAAAGTTGGTTCACCTCCCATCCAAAAGCAGGTGAGGCCGGGCATCGTGCTTACATGAAGGAGCATCCATGATCGACATAAAAAACATGCCAACAATTCCTGGATTAAACTTTCGACATTTTCAAGGTGATGGTGACCATGCACAGATCGCCGCCGTATTAACTGCAAGCAACGTGGCAGATCGCGTGGTACGCAACGTGAGCGCAAATGACATTGCCAACGCTTATCAACACCTGAACAATTGTGATCCATTCAAAGATATTATCGTGGCTGAAGTTTTCGGAAAAGTCATTGGATATGCGCGCGGTTGGTGGGAAAGTGAAATAAATTTTGGACGGATTTATCATCACAATGGTTTTCTGGTCCCAGAATGGCGGCGAAAAGGCATTGGTCAGGCCATGTTACTGTGGATGGAAAACCATCTTTCTCAAATAGGAAAGTCTTATCAAGAAAACGCCAGGTTTTTCCAGGTCAATGTAACTCAATTCCAAGAAGGCACTGCCAACATGCTGGAACGCGCAGGGTATCAGCCCGCACGCTACTTCTATGAAATGGTGCGCCCCTCTCTCGAGGATATTATCGAGTTTCCATTGCCAGATGGTTTGGAAATTCGCCCAGTAACATCCGACCACTATCAAGCTATTTGGCAATCAGTCGATAATACGAGTAAAGACGAATGGGCATATACAGAGCCAACGGATGAAGATTATCAAGAATGGTTGGCAAGTCCGCACTTTCAACCCCATCTCTGGCAAGTGGCTTGGAATATTGCCACCAATCAGATTATTGGTCATGTTCTGACATTTATTGATGGTGGCGAAAACGAACAATTCAATCGAAAACGTGGTTACACCGAAGGCCTTGGTGTTGACTCGTCTTGGCGGCGCCGTGGAGTTGCCCGTGCCTTGATTAGCCGGAGCCTTCAAGTTCAAAAAGCTGCCGGAATGAGAGAATCCGCTTTGGCTGCTGATAGTGACAGCACAAGCAATGTGATCCGGCTGTATGAAAGTTGTGGTTTTCAAATTGTCAAGCGCGATACCATTTACCGGAAGCAATTTTAGTCCACAATCTAGACTGATCGAGTAAGGAGGCTGATCATGAACAAGAACGGTTGCTGCAAGTTGTGCTTATTCGCATTACTGCTCCTGTTGGCGGCCGGATTGACCACGATTTCCGTATCTGCTGATACCCTCCGCCAAACGGCGACCCAACCGGTTTATTTACCGCTGGTCATGCGTTTTGACCGCGACCTCAGCAATATGGTCCTTGTCCCCGAAGGCGAGTTCGAGATGGGCTGCGACTCGGGGTGCGATAATAACGATGAAAGGCCGCTCCATAATGTATACTTGGATGCGTATTACATTGATCTCTACGAAGTCACCAATGACCAATACGATGAATGTGTGCATGCCGATGCCTGCGATGCGCCCATCTACGACTATTCCTACACCCGTACCGATTATTACGACAACCCGACTTACGACAACTACCCGGTGCTGCTGGTCGACTGGCAGCAGGCCTCAACCTACTGTGCCTGGCGGGGCAAGCGCCTGCCGACCGAAGCGGAATGGGAGAAGGCGGCCCGGGGTGAAACCTATCGCCTGTATCCCTGGGGTAACGGCGGCCCGACTTGTGACCTGGCAAATGGCAATTGCATCGGCGATACCGATGCCGTGGGCAGTTACCCGGATGGGCGCAGCCCGTACGGTGTATACGATATGGCCGGCAACGTCTGGGAATGGGTCAACGACTGGTACAGCTCCACATACTATGCGACCTCGCCATCCGAGAATCCAACCGGGCCGGACAGCGGCGAGCGCCGCGTCGTGCGGGGCGGCTCGTTTGCCGGCGGCCCCGGCATGCTGACCGCCTACCGCAATGGCGGCAACTTACCCACCAAAACCAGCGTCACCATCGGTTTTCGCTGCGTTGCCGAACCGTGAGGCCAGGCACAACAACCTCGTGTACCGATCAAACGGACGATCATCTTGGCGACAATGGGTAGATGAATGGATCAGTTTCCTCTACTCGCTTCGTTTGACCAGCGGCAGGTAAATCGCGTAAGTCGCTGGCCATTCATCGGCGCCAAGATCGTAAACTTCTTTGATCGGCCTCGGCTCCCCGTCGATGTCAATCGTGACGCCGGAATCCACGCCTTTGTCGATGGCTGCCGAGCCAGACAACAGGTGGTAGCCGTCAGATGCGAAGAGCGGGCTGCCCGTGTGATCGTTGGCGTGATAGAACGCTCCCGCGCCGCCCCAGTCCGCGCCATTGGCGTGCCACAGCGTGGCATTCAGCGTGGCTGTGTTGCCGGTCGTCACCATGAGACCCAAGGTGTGGTTAACAAGGATGTTATTGATGAGCGTTACGCTGCTGGCGTAGTAGGTCCCTGCCCATTCGATGCCGGTCACATATACCCCGCTGCCGTCGCCGCCAGTGTTATCGGCAATCGTGTTATGCAGCAGGTTAGAAGCTGATTTATTGTCAAGGTAGAGACCCGCTCCCAGGCTGGCCTGGCTGGCGAGGTGATTGCCCATGATAACGGTGTTGACCAATTGGGAGTGATCAGCCCATAACCAAATCCCGCCTCCCTGGTCGATGGCCGAGTTCCTGGCAACCAGGTTACTCTGCAATAATGATTCTGCAACATACAGGAACACCCCGCCGCCTCGGTAGGCGCTGTTGCCCGTGATGGTGTTACGTACCAACATGGCCTCGCTGCGTTGAATATTGATCCCCCCGCCATAACCGCCCGTGTTATTAATGACGATATTGTCATACAGTGCGGCATTGCTATTAGCAAGATACATCCCGCCGCCCCAACCGGTGGCGTTGTCGCCGTTATTGCGGATCACATTGCCGATAAGGGTAGCCGGACTGGTGTCGAGATACAGGCCATCGCCATGGTTAGCAGTGTTGCTGTAAACGGTATTATGGCTTACCTGCGCATCGCTGTAATACAGGCACAACCCGCCGCCGAAATCCGCCTTGTTACCAAAGATCTGGTTGTCGCTGATGGCCGCGGTGGCATTGACCAGGTAAATCCCGCCGCCTATCCCCTCGCTCCCAGTCAGGCCGCCCAGCCCAAACGCGTTGCCGCCGGTGATACGCAGGCCTTCG
This sequence comes from uncultured Anaerolineaceae bacterium, assembly GCA_964629965.1. GTDB lineage: Bacteria > Chloroflexota > Anaerolineae > Anaerolineales > UBA4823 > CAZVRZ01. Next base: position 6,110 of record CAZVRZ010000184.1, on the reverse strand, counting down.
ATCGTGGCAGTCGTGGTGCCGCTGATAACCAGCACCCTTCCCAACCCTTCCGCATCCAGGATAGTTGGGTGCGCCTGCGGGTCAGGCGTGTTCCAATCTGTGGTCGTGTACCCACCCCGGATGGTCAGGTTCTTGTTGACGGCTACCACCTGGGTGGGTGTAAAGATGCTGGTTCCCATTGCGGGGATGTAGTGAACGTCGCGGTAAGCCCCCTGGGCCACCTTGATGGTGTCGCCGGGGTGAGCCGCGTCCACGGCAGCCTGGATGGAGCTGTAGGCGCAGCCGCTGGGGCAGACGTGCAGCTCAGACGCCCCCGCCGCTCGAGCCGCCAAACCACTGCCCCACCACAGCCAGGACAGGGCCAATGCCAGGCCCGATCCCAGTGCAAGCAAAACACGAAGACTTTCTTTTTTCATATCTGGCCTCCTTATTTGATGAATCACATCATTTTGGGTGGCCCACACCGTGCGAGTAGCTTTTTTGATCCGAGCGTAGTCGCGATGATATCCACAGCGCGTAGTGCATTTCTTTAAATTATAGGGCTTTGCGGGCGAAAATCAAGCCTCACTGGGATGAATCGAACGTTCACAATTCAAGCCAGAGACAAAACCTATTGCTTGGCCCCAGATTGGATAACTCTTTTCGGTGTCGGTAAGGGAACACGGGTGCGCGTAAGCGTTGGCGTTCGGGTTGGCTGTTGGGTAAGCGTTGCAGTTAGTTTACACGTGTAGTCCATTCAGTAACCTCTTCGCTAACGCCCTGCCTGTGCCCATCCACCAGTGATGCCTGCGGTTACGATTGCAGCGAAGGTTTCAGGAATATAACGATTGATTATCTGTGCAACAATGGGGAGAAGACTGAATAGGTTTCCTCGCTTTGCTTCATCCAGCAGGAGAGACCAATAATTATGTGGAGTGAAAACTAAGAGCCAAATTCCAAAACCACAGGTAAGGATTGCCGTCAATCCTGCCAGTAGAGTTCCCGTCTTTGCCGCGCTTGCTAATGTTAGCGATCCTTTCCGCATCTGACGTTGCAACAGCAGCCCTGCAACAATTCCTCCAGTGCCGGCCGGTATAGCAGAGAACACCCAACCAAGGATAACAATTAGGGGAGAGACAGCGAAGGATACTCCGGTAGAATTAGGATCTACAATCATTGATTGTATGATTTGTATAATGACGGCGATAATGGAGCCTGCAAAAGCACAGGCTATACCGGCTTTGAAACCAAGATAGCGTATATCCGATTTGTACGAACGCTTCATTTGTACTCCTCCAGAAACCTGCTGGTTATACTCCTGATGGCCTAACCCACACCATCCCTGGCCCATCCAACGCTCCCTCGATCTGGATGTCTGCCAGTCCAAAGGCCCGGATCACCTGGGCGTTGGTGCACAGATGCTGCGTCACTCGGTGGGTGAAGATCTGCGACGGCCCACTCGCCAGCGCGGCCGGCAGCAGCAGTTGGTCTGCCAGGTATTCGTCTACCGCCCCGGAGCCTTGCAAGAATACCTGCATGGCCGAGGCGGCCTCGTCGCCCACGATCTCGGCCCGCTTACCCAGCTCGCCCAGCGCGCTGTACATGGCTCGGCCCTGCTCGAATTCCGCCAGCAGGACGATGAACGTGCCTTTGCCGTGGGCGGGCGTTTCCTCGGCTTTGATCTTCACCTCCCGCCAGAGCGGCTCTAACCGCTTCAAGGCGGCGTGTTTCTGCCGGGTGGCGATCTCCTTATCCAGGTTGCCCACGCCCGAAAGCCCGCTCAGGCACAGCAGCTTGCCGCGCTCCTGCATGTCGATCGGCCCGGGCTGCGTCACTGGCCGGATGCTCGCCCAGATCTCGCCGCCGCCGGTGGGGTAGAAGCCGGCCCTTTCCATGCCCATTTCCACTTCCCAGCCCATGCTTTTCAGGCAGGGCAGCCAGTTCCAGGCCAGGTAATGGTAGCACGGGCTCCAGGGCGCGTGCGTACCTCCCCGGATGATGACGGTAGATGCTTTTGTCGCCAGCGACGCTTTTGTCGCCAGCGATGCTTTTGTCGCCAGCGATGCTTTTGTCGCCAGCGCCAGCGGCAGCAGGATGGTTTGCAGCACCAGCGCGGTCGAACCGGCCGTGCCGATCTCGAATTCGTATTTGCCTGCTTTGAGCGTAGCCGGTTGGAAGGTGAAGACCGTCGAGCCAGACATGGCGCCCTCCACCTGTGCCTGTCCCACCTCGGCTGCGGCCCGGATGGCTGCCAGATGCTGCGCCTGCAGGCCCGGCTTTTTGCGCCTGGCGCGCACGTTGAACAGCCGCACCGGCCGGCCGGTGATCAATGCCAGGCTCAGCGCGCTGCGCACGATCTGCCCGCCGCCCTCGCCAAACGAGCCGTCGATTTCCAAGGTGGAAGCCGGCGTTGCGCTATTCATACTTGATAGCGTTCACTGGCGCCAGCGTGGCCGCCCGCAGCGCCGGGTACAGCCCAGAAACTACTCCGATCAGGGTGGCGAACACCAGCGCAAAGATGGGCAGCCACAGTGGCGTGAAGACTGCCGAATTCGTGGGCGGCGCTCCACCTGTTTCGGCGGCCTGCCCAGCCAGGTAGCTCAGTGCCAGCACGTTGATGATCTGCCCGGCCGTCCAGCCCAGGATCACCCCGCCCACGCCGCCCAGGAAGCCGATTCCGGCTGCTTCTCCCAGGAACACGCTCAGCACATCCCGGTTGGTGGCGCCCACAGCCTTCATCAGGCCGATCTCGCGCGTACGTTCCAGAATGGCCATGGTCATGGTGTTGGCGATGCCGATGGCTGCCACCAGCAGTGCGATGGCTCCCACGCCGCCGAAGACCACTTGCAGCACCAGGAAGAAGCTGTTGATGCCCTGCACGTAGGACTGCGGCGTGTAGGCCTGGTAGCCCAGGTCCGTGATCTGCTGGGTGATGTCCAGCACTTGTTGCACGTCTTCCACGCGCACGGTGGCCATGTTATAGCCGTCGCGGCGGCGGTTGATGCGCTTGCCGCTGAACCACTCGTTGTACGAAGTAACATCGTTGAGCGGCATGTAGATCGACCAGTCGGCTTCACCGCTGGTTTCGGCGATCACGCCGGCCACCCGCAGCGAGACGGTTTTGCGAATTTCGACGCCGTCCTGGTCCCACTTGGACAGCACCAGCTTAACTTGCTGCCCCATCAGCTCGGGCGGTTCGGGCATTTCCTGGCCGGGGCGGTAATTGGGATCGTAAAAGTTCATTGCCACCATCGACCCGATCACGGCGGTGCCTCTTTCGAGCTTAAGCTCGCCCTGGGCGGCCGTCAAGCCCATCTCGCTGAGATCGCGGGCGCCAATGCCGGTCAGGTTGGCCCAGGTTTCCAGGCGGTCGTAGGTAACCATGCCCTGGCCTTGCAGGTAATCGCGCGGGATTACCGCCGCCACGCCCGGCAGAGCAGCCAATTCGCGCAGCGTGTCGTCGGTCACCAGGGCAATGTTGCTCGCCTGGCCGGAGCCGCCTTTCATCGGCGCTTCGCCTTCATAATTGGGATAAACCTGGATCAGCGACAGGTCGCCGATGCCGTAGAGCTGCGAGGTGGCGCTGCGCTGCAGGCCGATTGCCAGCGAGACCAGCACCACCACCGCCGCCGTACCGATGATCACGCCGATGGCGGTCAGCGCCACGCGCGCCTTGCGGCGGCCCAGGTTATCTAGGATCAGGCTGAGCAGGTCGAAAAAGCTCATAGCCTCTTACGGCCCCTTCAGCGGTACAGGGGATTTCGTGTCTTCGACGGGCATTTCTACCGGCATCTCGGACTCGGGGGTTGGCCTGGCTGAATCCAGTCCCAGCAGGCCCAGGATGAACCGCCAGGCTTTTTGCAGGAAGGTTTCTGGCTCATCCGGCGCAGGCATTTCGCCGCCGTTGTCGATCTCTGGGTTTTCCGGCGGCATTTCTACCTCGAGCACTTCGATTGGAATGCTGGTCGCAATCTGGCGGGGCTGGTTGAAATCGTCGCTGTAATCGACCGTGATTGCCAGGTCGAGCATGCCGGGCGCCTCGGGGATGATGGATACATCCAGGGTGAAATACCCGCCCGGTTCCAGGCTGCCCACGAAGACGGTGTTGCCCATCACCTGGGCGCCTTCGGCGGTCACTTTCATATTGCCCAGCATGGCGCTCTTTCGGCCCATGTTCACGATCTGCAGCGGCAGCAAATTGGGCTGCCCGGCAAAGAGCATGCCCGGCTCCTGGTAGAAATTGACCTCCACCACCGGCAGGGCGTACACCAGCAGGGTGATCACCTGCTCGTCGCTGATGCTCACGCCGTTTTCGAGTATATAGGTGAAGGAGATTTTCATCGGGTACGCGCCGGGGTTGGTGTTGACGTTGACGATCAGCATCTGGCTGGCGCTGATTCGTCCCCCGGTGGGCAGGTCGCCCAGCGATTGGATGTTCGAGGAACCCAGCGGGGCGAAGTTGGTGAACTCCCCGCTGGCGCCCGAGATGCCGCCCGCTTCGGGCGTGCCGCCGCTGGTGGACTGCGTACTGCCGCCGCCCACGATCATGGTCACCCGCTTGGCCTGGGCGTTGCCCAGGTTCTCGATTTCCATGTTCAGCGTGAACTGCGCGCCTGGCTGCAGCGGTACCACATCGCTGTCGTAATGTGTGATGACCAACTGCGGGCGCAGCAGCGGGGCGATGGTGGCGGTGGGCGTGGGGGTGATGGTCGGCGTAACGGTGGGCGCGGTGTACTTGGGCGGCGTGAGCGGGATAGACAGGGTGAAGGTCTCGCTGTAGGCTGCGCCAGCGTTGTCCACGTAAGAAATGGTCGCGTTCAACGTGCCCACCGTCTTGCCCCACAGGTCGCTGCTGGCGGTCAGCGGCTGGCTTAGCTCGCTGCCGTTGTCGGCGTAGATCAGGCCAACCACCACCACGCCTCCCGTCTGGCGGGGGATAAAATCGCCGGCCGCAAAGGTGACGGTGACGTTCTGCGCCGTGGTTTGCCCAACGTTGCGCAGGTTGACGGACAGGGTGAACTCCTCGCCCTGGGTAATGGAGTCGTCGGAGGTGCCGTAAGATTTCACCGCGATCACCGGCCGCTGGTAGGCAGGCGGCGGGGGCGTGGCCGTTTGGGTGACGGTCGCCGTGGGGGCCGGGCCTTCCTGCGTGGCCGTCGGAGAAGGCGCGAAAACGTTCAGCGCGTTGGGCAGCGTTGAGGCGCTGCCGTCGGGGTTGGTGACCATGACCGAATAGATGCCGGCCGGCAGTCCCGCCGGTACGATGGCCTGCAGTTGGCTGTCGCTGGCGAAGGTGGTGCTGAGATTGCCGTAGCTGCTCAGGCTGACCAGCGAGCCGTTTTCAAAGCCGCTGCCCGAAACCGTCACCAGCGCCGAAGTCCCGTTGGACAGGTTGCTGGGCGAAATACCGCTGATCACCGGCGCGGCCAGCGCCGGAATGGGCAAGACCAGGCTCACCAGAAGGCACACCACCAACACGTAGAGACGCCTGAGATGAGTACATCCGATATTATTATTTTTGCGATTGATCATGGTTTTTCCTATCATTGAACCGGTGTGGTTCCGGCTGAGTCTTGCATCAGTAGGGTTGAAGCTGCCTGGTATTCTTCTTCGTTCACCAGCCGGCCGTCCAACAAATAGACCTGGTGGGTGGCAAACTGGCTCATGCGCGGGTCATGGCTGACCACCATGACCGTGCAGCCGCTGCCGTGCAGCTCGGAGAGCAGGTGCATAATGCCGCCGCCGCTGGCGGTATCTAGATTGCCGGTCGGCTCGTCTGCCAAGATGAGCGGCGGGTCGTTGACCAGGGCACGAGCGATTGCCACGCGCTGCTGCTGCCCGCCCGAAAGCTCGGTGGGGCGGTGGTGCATGCGGTCGCCCAGCCCCACCCGCTTCAGTAGTTCGCCGGCGCGCTGCACCCGCCGGCGGCGCGGCACGCGGGCAAAGCGCATGGGAAAGGCCACGTTCTGCAGCGCCGTCATGCTGGAGATCAGGTTGAAGGATTGGAAGATGAAGCCCACCGTTTTTCGCCGGAAGACGGCCAGTTGGTTCTCGTCCATGCTTTCGATGGCCTGCGTATTCACCCGGATGCCGCCTGCGCTCGGGCGGTCCAGCCCGCCCACCAGGTACAG
>CAZVRZ010000183.1:0-9440 GCA_964629965.1 uncultured Anaerolineaceae bacterium | reverse complement strand
CAAAGGGTTGCAAAGATCTCGGGGTGATGTGATCACCTGGATCAATTCAGATGATTGCCTGGCGCCGGGTGCTCTGGCACGAATTGCCCAATTTTTTCAAGAGAATCCAGATGTAGATGTGGTGTATGGCCGGGTTGAGCGGATCGATTCTGCTAACCAGGTATTGCCCACTCCCATCTTACCGAAAGACCGGTATACGTTTGGTTTTGAGAACTTTTTAGAGGTCACTCCAAACCAGGCCGGGTGTTTCTGGCGGCGTAGCGTGATGGAGCGGGTTGGATTCCTGCATGAAGATTTACACTACACCATGGATTATGAATACTGGGTGCGTATGCTCCTGGCTGGCGCGCGTTTTTGGAAATTGCCGGATGTGCTGGCGCAATTTCGCCTGAGTGATGCTTCGAAAACGGTAAGTCAAACTGTGCGTATGTCGGAAGAGGGGATAGGAGTGATCGAAAGTATTTTGCATAACCCTGATCTTGCTCGCCAAACGGGTTTACCTTATAAAAGCTTATATAGACAATCACGTAATGGATTGAGCGCTATAAGTATTAATGCTGTGATAGGATCCATGCGCCAACGACAATGGAGCCAGGCCATCAAGTGGTTGTTAAGGGCACATCAATATTATCCCTTTGTATTGTTCCAACAACGCTGGTTTGGTCTGGCCTGGGCGCGTTTGCTCCGAACTTATGAGTGTTTATAGCGAAAACATCTGGCGTTTTTAGAAGAGACTCTCGTAATCGACTCGTTCAAAAACATCAAGTTTACCCCCTATGGTAGCATTGTATATTTTTCGGTCATCAGTTTCCCAGATAGACCGAGCTTTTCGGTAGGCTATTTCCATTCGATCTGTGCGAGGGTCATTCCACCGGTATCCTTTACCGAAATACTCTGGGTGAAAATGATTAGGGTCAACATCTTGAGATAAAATGACTGTACCTTTCACGGGTTTAGCACTTGTTGGAATTTGATAATTGTGATCAAATCCTACTAAATAGACCTTTTGTATTCCCATATAATAGGCAAGCTGCATACACAAATACGAAACTGTTCCTCCAGTCCAGATGATACGGGCCGCGTTTCGCGAAAAATGTGGAAAGCCAGGGTAATCATTGTATCTTATGTATACATTCAGCCAAATTGTATTCTCGTCGCCCTGGATACAATAATCCAGGTAATTGCCAAAGAATTTTTTAGGCCCATGATACGAATTAATTTCTTTCGATCGATCCTCTGCAACTAATGTATCTTCAACCACATAGTATGTGGGTTTGAATCCCATCTTGCTTTCGTTGAGAAAAATATTATTCACACCAAAGGTGATCTCGTCCCTCAAAAGGGTTAAGTCACACAGGTTTAAGCTGGGACCGTTCCCTAATATAAAAGCGCGCTGTCCAAGATGGTAATTCCTAAAATGACAGAGTTTTTTTTCATTCTCCGTCATAGGAAAATCCATCCCGGCAGCACGATAACGAAATGTCCGCCAGATACGCATATATAAGGGTGTAGGATTACTCCAGGTTCCATTGTCAAACCATAAAGACCGAAACGAACGATACACTCGATGCGCTGGTGAGTTTATGAAGGCTTTTTTAAGAAGTGGTGAGATGCCCATTATCATGATTTTACTGCTAATACATGTATTTCGGCTTTTCGTGGCCCGAGTTCTTTCAGGATAAAACCGTCATTTTCTAACATGAATAGGGTTTCACCAATTGACTGTCGGTTATCATTGAGGTATTTAGGGTGTAACTCCATGAAGCTTGCTCGCAAGCGACCAGATTTCAATGTTGTTGGCATACCTGCTAATACTTTTCTTTCAAACCCCTCGACATCAATTTTCATAATATCGAGAGACTCTGGACAATAATCCAATAAAGCTTCCTACTTCCCAGAAGCGGTCATCGGTCTTTATCGAGTAAACTATATCTTGGCACCAATTTTCTTCTCCGCATAAATCAGTGGCGTATAGGATCTTCTGAAACAATTGCTTCATACTTTGCGGTTTGATTGAGGAGCTTCCTTTCCATTACGCAAGGTAAAGGTAACGGGCTTACTCTTTTGGTGAAGGTTGTTTTTACGAATTTTCTGATACGCTTGGGCACACCGAAAATTTTCTTCAAGATTTGACTCTCGATAAAGTTGGGATCGTATGTAATAATTCTTCAAGCTTCCTGTAGATAAAATCGCTTCCCTTTTTGTTCGGATGAATATTATCGAATGTATATATACGAACGTCTTCCAATGACCATAAATCCAAGAGATTAATGGTCATTGGAAGAATATCAGTAAAAATCCTTGAATATTCTTCTATCAGTTGAATGTTGGCAGGACGATCCTTCCAATAATTCCCACGCCAAGATGTGTCTATCATGTTTGCTCCGATCCAAATTAGATTTGGAATTTCTAGCAGTCTTGTGATGATAGATTCTTTAGCCATTTGGATAGAATACATATTGATGGTCTTGTCGCCTTCATAGTCACATTGTAAATCAGAGTTGATGTAAGAAAGTATTTTCTGCTCGCCAAAAACCTCGTCAAATATACTTTTTTTATCTGGGTAAATCGTATTAACCATAATTTTTTGAGGGCGAGGTGAAGCGTCAACTACGCCAACATGTAAAATGATTGCATCGTAACAAGATGTAGATTTGAGAGATTGATAAAGCTTTAAAAAATCCAGAATGGTGGTCCATTTTTGAGGACATAGATACGCATCGACTTGGTATTTTCTACTTAATCGATCCCCATAATGAGGATAATTTGTATGACCGGGAATGTGATTGCCACGGCTGTCGGTATACAATAATATTCGAGGTGCAGAATCTGGGACAAAAAAGCCTTGCACTTTATTAATTAAACGAACATATCGACGGCAGAGTTTCTGGTAAAGTTTACGGTGATCAGGTATCTTATACTTGTCAATCATAATGATGATCAAGAGGCACAGCTACATCATGTGTTTGAAAGAGCATGAATCAAATCTTTCCGTAAACAGGCAATCCTTTGGGTTCAAGATATTTCCATTCTAGATCAAGAGCCAGGTAACCGGGACGCGGCATGTGGGTAATTTCTCCGCGAAGTGTTCGCACATCTATCACTTGAAATGATAGGGCATGGAATTGCACATCGTAATTAACCTGGAAGGGTATTCCGGCACTCCATGTGATACTATACCTGCCTTCACCCAGTAAGCGGGAGGGAATATCAATATATGCTGAATATTGTCCTGGCATTCGGGTCTCCAGCATTTTGGGTGAGGTATCTGCGTCACCTGTGCTTAACAGAGTTTCACCCTCGGCCACATGGATGCGGAGAAACGTATGGATGCCCTGGACAGGGCGGTTAATATCATAGGTAACATGAATCCGGAAACCATTTGCAGTTTCAATTTCACTGTCTATTGCTTTTCCTTCACAATCCAAAATTTCTATCTTGCGTAACCGGATAGGGCTTTCGGATCGGGGGTCAAAATATGCAACCAATTTATCTTGCATAGTACCCAGGTAAATCCTTACGGCTTCTTCTGTATTGCCGTTAAATACTATTTGGCCATCCGACAGACAGATGGTTCGATTGCACAATCGTTTTACGGCTGACATATTGTGACTGACGAACAGGATCGTTCGTCCACTATCAGCCACGTCGCCCATTTTGCCCAGGCATTTCTTTTGAAATGTCGCATCACCTACTGACAAAACCTCATCGATGAATAGAATCTCTGTCTCCAGGTGTGCGGCCACGGCAAATGCCAGGCGAACATACATTCCGCTGGAATAATGTTTAACTGGGGTATCAATAAATTTTTCAATTTCGGCGAAAGCAACGATTTCGTCAAATTTTCGATCTATTTCTACCCGTCGCATGCCCAGGATGGCGCCATTGAGGTAGATGTTTTCTCGTCCGGTTAGTTCTGGGTGGAACCCCGTGCCAACCTCAAGCAGGGATCCTACCCGCCCATAGATATCTGCACAGCCATCGGTGGGTTCGGTGATCCTGGATAGTATTTTCAACAATGTGGATTTACCAGCCCCATTACGCCCGATGATTCCTAATACTTCTCCTTGTTGTACATCGAATGAAATTTGGTTTAGCGCCCAGGTCGTATCTTCTAAATCTGTTGCGCCGAAGGGCTGCCCGTGCAAAAGGCGGTTTATGCGTCGAATCGGTGCAGCGACTGCATTTACAAGTGTGTCTCGTAAAGTACGGTAACGTTCAATACGTTTCCCGATCCGGTATTGTTTACTAATCTGGTGGACTTCAATGATTTTATCAGGCATGATTTTGGGAAATCCCAATGTTTTTATACCACATCGGCAAACATTTTTTCCATACGCCGAAAGTAGATCAAGCCACTACTGAATAAAATAATTGTTGAAATTACTGAAAGCAAAAACATATTCCAGGAGAAATTGCTTGGCTCGAGTAAAGCCCAACGAAAACCTTCCAGGATGCCTGTCATTGGGTTGATTCCGTATAAGGTACGCCAGGGTTCAGATAACAGGCTGCTAGGATAGACCGTGGGACTGGCAAACATCCATGCCTGGACCAGGAAAGGAACAGCATAACGCACATCGCGAAATTGTACATTCAGAACTGTCAGCCACAAGCCAATCCCCAAAGTAGCAAGAAACAGCAGTCCTATCAGAATTGGGAGGAACAGGGCTTTCCAGCCGGGAAAAATTTGGTAAAAGATCATTAAACCGGCCAAAACAAACATGGCTAAGAAGAAGTCTATCAAACCTGATGCCACAGCTGAAATGGGTATGGCAAGGCGTGGAAAATACACCTTTTTGACTAGATTGGAGCTGGCAACCAAACTATTGGCAGCCTGGGTAATTCCTCCAGAGAAAAATGTCCAGGGAACTAAAGCTGCAAAGTTGAAGATCGGGTAAGGAAGACCATCTGACGGTACCTTTGCCAAGTTACCCAGGAAAATACTAAAAATCACCATGCTGAATAACGGTTGCAGGATAGCCCACAGAATCCCCAAAATAGTCTGCTTGTATCGAACCTTTATATCCCGCCAGGTTAGGAAATAGATCAGTTCGCGGTATTCCCACAATTCGGCAAAGTTGATGGCTGCCCAACCGCGGGTTGGATGAATGTGCAGGTGGTAGGCAGAACCGGTTGATGCACCAGGTGGGGTTAAAGGTGGTCTTCTTGCGTTCTTTTCCAATTTGTGTTATCGTAGCGCTTGCTTGTGGAGATGATGCATTATTATACCACTTCGAAAAATCCTATTTTTCTTTGGTAAGGTGAAAAATGCCGACCAAACTCAGTCGATTCTGCGACGCTATGATGGAGGCTGCCTGGCTGGCGGCAGTCATTTTGGCGCCTGTTTTCTTCAATATCTATTCCAGCCGGATTTTTGAACCAGATAAGATCACCATCGTTCGCTCGTTAGCGCTGTTGATCCTTGGCTTGTGGAGCGTGAAGCTTTTAGACGAGAGTCGGGTGCGCTGGGATCGACTGGAGCTTAAAGAGCCTGTTTGGAAATTTCTCCTGAAATTCCCCATGCTTGCCCCGGTCTTTGTGATGACTTTGGTGTATCTAGTCTCAACGATCCTTTCTGTCACACCGCGCGCCAGCTTATGGGGCTCTTATCAACGTTTGCAGGGCACCTATACCACGTTTTCTTACCTGGTCATTTTTGCTGCCTTGTTGGTTAATCTCAGGCGCAAGACCCAGGTTCAACGGCTGATCAGTGTCGTGATCATCTCCAGCCTGCCCATCTCGCTGTATGGTATTTTGCAGCGCTATAAGCTGGATCCGATCCCATGGGGAGGCGACACGACCATACGCATTGCCTCCAACATGGGGAATTCGATCTTTGTAGCGGCCTACCTGATCATGGCTTTTCCGCTAACCGTAGGCAGGATTGTCGAATCGTTTACGGCCATTTTAAAGGAGCAGCAGCGCATGTTGGCGCACGTTGCCCGGGCGACTGCCTATGTTTTTATTGCCGCCTTGACCGTAGTTGCCATCTATATGAGCCAAAGCCGTGGCCCTGCGCTGGGCTGGATGGCAGGTATTTATTTCTTGGGCCTATTATTATCTCTAAACTGGCGTAAGCGTTGGCTGACGTTTGGTATTATCCTTGCCTCTTTGCTGGGCGCGGCCTTTTTGATCGTGTTCAATATCGATAACGGCCCATTGGAGTCCTTGCGCAAGTCCCCTGCCATTGGCCGCTTTGGTATGCTTTTAGATGAAGAAAGCAACAGCGCCAGGGTGCGTAAATATATCTGGGAAGGTGCGGCTGATTTGGTGTCTCTTCACGATCCCTTGAATTACCCAGATAGCAGCCGTGATGCCTTCAATTTCCTGCGCCCTCTCATCGGATATGGACCCGAAAGTATGTACGTGGCTTACAACCCATTTTACCCGCCCATGTTGGGGCAAGTCGAGAAGCGCAACGCCTCGCCCGATCGTTCTCACAACGAGACCTGGGATTCGCTCGTGATCACCGGCTGGTTAGGCTTTTTTGTGTACCTGGCAACTTTTATCTCGGCCTTCTATTTTGGAATGAAATGGCTTGGCCTTGTCGATGGCACCCGCCAAAGGATTCTCTTCTTCGGCCTGGCTTCGGCTGGCGGTATCGTTGGAGCGACCATGTTGATCCTCTGGGGAGGAATTGAATGGTTTGGCGTGGGTCTTCCTTTTGGTATTGCCATTGGTTTGTTGGTTTACCTGGGGGTAGTGGCTTTGGTGGGCTCATATCGCAGTCCGGAAACATCCGGCGAGGCTGCGCGCTCGATGATCTTGATCTCGCTGATCGCGGCCATCATGGCGCATTTCTTGGAGATCAATTTTGGAATTGCGATTGTTTCCACGCGCACGCTGTTCTGGGTCTATGCAGCCCTGCTGTTGTTGGTTGGGTATGTTTTGCCCCGGCATCATATCTTTACTGAGGAGTCTCCGCAGCCGGCCTCGGCGGAAAAGGCGCCTGCAGAAACTAGAAAAAGTCAAGCCAGCCGGTCGAAACGGCGCCGGCCCGAGCGCCTCTCCCAGGGCGAATGGGTCTCATCCTGGTGGTCGCGGGCATTGATTGCAGGCATTGTCTTGGCGATTTTCCTCTCGGCCTTGGGTTTCGATTATGTTTCCAATTCGAAACGGCTCAAAAGCACTGGCGAAATTTTGGTAAGCTCGTTGACGCGATTGCCAAACCAAAATAATGCCCAATCTTATGGAATTTTGGCTTTGCTTCTAACCACCTGGGTTGCCGGCGCAGTGATCCTCACTTCTGAGGATGAACTAACCAATGATCCAGCCACTTGGTTGAAAACGGTCGGCCTGACAGGTGCGTGCTCGTTTGTGGCAGCTTTCTTCTATTGGTTGTGGCAGGCCGGGCAGTTGAGCTTTTTGGCACGCCAGGCGGTGAGTGACCAGCAAGGGTTGATCGAGCAGGTCAACCGGATTGGCGCACTGTTAACGAATTTCTATATCTACATCTTCTTGCTCTTGCTGGCGTTTGCGCTGGTTGGGTTGATGGAGCATGCTCGCGGCGAGCGATCTTTCAACCTCGGTATAGCACTCTTGCCGGTTGCCCTATTGATCGTTGCTTTATTGGTGAATAAGACCAATTTACGCGTCATCCATGCCGACATTGCATTTAAGATGGCTGAACCTTTTACGACCGAGACGCAATGGCCTGTGGCTACCCTGTTGTATACCCATGCGATCAAGCTGGCACCAAACGAAGATCATTATTACCTCTTTCTCGGACGCAGTTATCTCGAGCAGGCCAAAGCGGCTGAAAGCGAAAACGAGCAGCAAGAATTGGTGCTGCGCGCCGAGAGTGATTTGCGTGTGGCTCAAAAGGTCAACCCTTTGAATACCGATCATACCGCCAACCTGGGACGCCTGTATAGCTGGTGGGCTTCCAAGTCGACCGACCTTGCTGTGCGCCAGAGCCGAGGACTCAAAGCTTCTGAATATTATGATCGCGCCGTCACACTCAGCCCCAATAACTCCACCCTGTGGGGAGAATGGGCGATCCTGTTCATGGATATTTTGCAACAGCCCCAAGAAGCTTTCCAGCGCCTGAGCCATGCCTCAGAGTTGGATGACGCTTACAGCTTTACCCAAGGTTTATTCGGCGATTATTACCTGCGCCAGGCGCACAGCGCCGGTGACGAGCAAGCCCGTACCCAGGCTTACCAGCAGGCGCTTTCTTACTACCAGCGAGCTGCAAGCGTAGCAAAATTCGATGAGACCGCCGCCAGGGTCAGTTACCTGATCTCGGCCGGCAATGTCCACATTCAGATGGCGGGGGTTAACGTGCTGGATCCTCAACAAATAACCCTGGCGATCGAATCTTTCAGCCAGGCGATCAATGCCAATCCCGGCGGTTCTGATGTCTATCGCATTGAGGAACAAATAGCCCGTTTGTACGCGCAGTTGGGCGATAAGCAGAATGCCGTCCATCACGCCCAGATTGCATACGACAAAGCGCCTACCGATCAAAAAGAATCTGCAGGCCAATTGCTGGCCGAAATAAGCTCGCTGCCGTAAATTTTTCAGGTAATCTTCGATGGGCTTCACCGCGCAGTTGATCACGACTCTGGTGGCTTTTCTCCTGAGCATCTTGTTGGTGCCTTTGGTGCGCTGGTTCGGATTCCGCCTTGGCAAGGTCTCTCAGCCTCGCCAGGATCGCTGGCACCGCAAACCAACACCTATGCTGGGCGGCATTGCCATGTTCCTGGCCTTCGTTCTGGCCCTGGCCTTTTGGTTGTGGTGGTCTAAAGCAGCCGTATATCACTGGGGATTGTTAGCTGGAGCGACTCTATCTTTTTTGGTTGGAGTCATCGATGATTTCAAACGCCTCACACCTATCCCCAAGCTGTTCGGCCAGCTTTTGGCGGCCTTGATTTTCGTCTTTGTTGGCGACCAGACGATCCGTTTCTTTCCCTGGCCGGTAGCCAATATTCTGCTGACGATTTTTTGGCTGGTGGGCATCAGCAATGCGATCAATCTTCTTGATAATATGGATGGATTGGCTGGAGGGGTTTCTTTGATTTCAGCCGGCATGCTGGCTTTTTTTGCCTGGAATGCCGGTGATCCTGGCCTGCTAGCGATCAGCCTGGCGTTGGCGGGCGGCATCCTCGGTTTCCTGGTGTTCAACTTTCCGCCCGCCAAGATCTTTATGAGCGACAGCGGCAGCCTGTTCTTGGGCTTCACCCTGGCTGCCCTGGCTGTTGCCCTGACCAAGCAAGCTTCCAATGTCTTCGCCGTGGTTGGCGTGCCCACGTTGATCTTTTTACTGCCGATCCTGGATACATCCCTGGTAACTGTCACCCGCCTCTTACGCGGTCAATCTCCTGCCCGCGGTGGAACGGACCATACTTCCCACCGTCTGGTGGCCTTTGGCTTGAGCGAGCGCCAGGCCGTCCTGGTATTATATGTTCTGCTAACTTCTTCGCCATTTTTTGGCAGCA
>CAZVRZ010000182.1:0-9486 GCA_964629965.1 uncultured Anaerolineaceae bacterium | reverse complement strand
TGCGGCTGCCCGAATTTTTACAAGGACTTCAGAAATTTTCTCAGAAGTTGGACGCAGCCTTTATCGATACGGATATCCCGAATAATCAGCACTGGCTCAAGCAAACGCTTCAGGATTTACAAGCTTTTGCCCCTAAAATGCGTTTCATTTTGACTGGAGTAATGCCCAACCCGGATGTAGCAGGACTGGTGATGCAGCCAGAGTTCACGCCGAACTTTGGCGGTTATATCTTGAAGGATGAGATTTGTTATGCCCAAACCTGGGCTGTTTTACTGGCCATGCGAGGAAAGGTGGCTGTTACGCCGGGGGTAGTCTCTTTGTTTGATCAAGAACGCCCCTTGCCGCCCGGTGCGCTGATGTTGGATGGGCGTAACGCGTTTGCTAACTTCACCACTCGCGAAGCCGAGGCTGCACGTCTGGCTTTCATCTTCAGCATGGAGCGCCGCGACCTGGCGGACGAATTGGGGATCAGCGAAGATTACACCTTTGGATTGGTCAGCGCTTTGTATGAGAAAATGGGCTTGAACCAGGTTTTGAGTGGGGAATGGGATGCCAAGGATTATTTTGGCAGCCATCCGACCGTGTTGGCTCACCTTGAGCAGACCCTTGAACAACTCCGGCGCACCCGATCAAAGAAGGCTCAGGATAAGGAAACCCTGGCATTTCATTTTCTTACCTACCCGGAAATCACAGAAATTAACTGATTGCAGGCTTACAGCAATACTTAAAGCACAGATAATCTGAGCGGTTGTTATCCGGTTTTCTTTAAACTCTATTCAGGATATGAATCTTGCCTGAATGGAGAGAAACCTGTGAACAGCCGCTTTCTTGTTCGTTGCTTCCAGCACACCCTGCTGTTGATCCTGATCCTGTTGGCGCAGGCGCTGCCCCAGGGATCGGCCGCCGCACAAGGCAGCGATGACGAGCACCTGGCGGCCATCCTGATCCTGGATGACTCGGGCAGCATGAATGGCAGCGATCCAACCGACCTGCGCTACACTGGGGCGCAACTCTTTGTGTCTCTGCTGGATGAAGGCGACGCGGTCGGCGCACTGCGATTTTCCTCTACCAGCAGCCAGATCACCAACGGCATTGAGATCGTCACCAACCCCAAACAGCACACGCGCCTGGTCGAGCGCCTGGCTGCTGTTGCCCCGGAGGGGTATACGGATGTCAAGGCTGCTTTTGAAGAAGCCCGGCGCATGCAGCAAGCCTTCAACCAGGCTGGCTACCGGGTGGTCGTCGTATTCCTGACAGATGGCAGGCCAGAAATCCCCGCACCATACTCCGCATATGAGCAGGAGGCGTTGGACACGGCCCGAAGCCTGGGTGTGCCGGTCCTGTCAATTGCACTCACCAGCGGTGCCCAATCGCCATTCCTGAACCGCGTGGCCAGTGAAACCGGCGGGCGGATGATCTTGGCCAACTCGGCCGCCGACCTGCTGGATAGCTATCTGCAAATCCTGGGCGAGCTGAAAGACCGCACTGTGATTGGTTCGGGCAGCATCAACGCTCCTGGCCAAGCGATCCTTCCCCTTGACCCGGCTCTGATGCCGTACGTGGACCGGGTAAGCTTTGTGGTCAGCAAGCCGGCTTCTGCTAGCATCAACCTGGTGGCTCCCGACGGACAGGTTGTTGCAGGAGGCGATCCTGGGCTTTCGTTCGCCATCCAAGACCGGCGCTTTGTGGTCTACACTCTGCCCCAACCGACCAGCGGCGATTGGCAAATTGCGGTAAGCGGCAGTGGCACGGTGCAGGCGCGCGCCATCCTGTATTCACGCCTGCGCGTCAATCTGGTTTCACCGCAGGGTGCTTTCGAAGCCGGCCAGCCGCTGCCCCTGGTGGTAAAGCTGGTCGAGGCCCAGCCTGGTCAGGCCCCAGTGACAATTATCGGCGATGCGAGCTTCGCCGCCTGGATCACCCGACCGGATGGCGCCCAGGACAGCCTGGACCAGTTCTACGATGATGGTACACACGGCGATGCCCTGGCCGGAGACGGCCTATATACCCGCCTGTATGTCAACACAAATCAACCGGGCACGTACAGCCTGGCGATCCGCGGCAGCAAAGGCGCTGTGCCGGTGGCCTACCAGGCCCAGATCTTTGGCGTTGCTTTCCCGCTGCCGGTCTTGGATCAGCCGCTGCTACCGCGCTATGACATTCGCTCGGACGCCGTGCTGCTGCAGATGCACCTTGCCGGAGCAGTTGTAAACGAGCTGGACCAGGGCGCTTTCGCGGCCATCGTGACGCCCCCAGGCGGCATTCCCGTGAGTGTGCCGCTAACCTATGCAAACGGTGTGTGCAGCGGCGCCTACCTGCCCACAGCAGATGGGACTTACCAGGTGCGCTTCGAGCCAATCAATGCCACTTTCCAGGGCCTGCCCTACCTGCACAACCTGGCAACGGCTTTCGAGGCCCGCATGATCCCCACCCTGGCTGTGAAATCTTCTCGGATTGGCTTGGCGCTACTGTCCGGTGGAGAAACGCCGCGCTTTGAGCTGGTCCAGGCGCAGCAGGGCATTGCGCTAATTGTGACATTCTCTTCCACAGCCCCCCAGGCAGAAACCGTCACAGCCCGGCTGGAGGACATGCCCGGTTTCACCTTGCTCGAAACTGGCGATCTGGTTGTTGCGGCTAACACCGACACAACTTTGACGCTGCACCTGGCAGCCGACCCGGCGCTGATACCGCAATCTTACACCGGACGGCTGGTCTTTGCGACACGCGATGGGATCGACCTGGTAGGTGGGGATATCCCGTTGGCGCTGGCGCTCTTCGAGCCTGCGCTGTCGGTCACACCGGTGATCACCTCGGTTGTTTCGGCCGACACCTGCCTGGCCTGGGCTCCTGTGCGTCTGACACTGCACCTGACCTCGACCAGCACCCAGGAGGAACAGTTCCAGGTGCGCCTGGAAAACCTGCCTGGTGCGTCTCTCAGCCAGGAAACGGTGACGGTTGTGCCCGGCACCAGCCAGGTGGAATTAACCATCCTGCCGGGCAGCCAGGCTTTCGATCCGGGCAGTTATACCGGCAAGATCGTGGTGGATGGCGTTCGCCCCGGGCTGAAAATAACCGGGGAAAGCAGCTTCCAGGTTTCTTTTCAGGTGGATCCTTTGTGGGTCACCTGCCGTAAACCTATGATTTTCTCAGGTGCCGCGCTTGCTTGTACGGTTATCCTGTTTTCAAGGCTGATCGCTCGGGCAAGGCGCAAAGCCAGGCCCCCCATCGTCACCGGCACCCTGATCCACTGGAACAAGGATGCGCCTGATCTGACAATGGATGTCAACCTGACGGCGCTCAACAAGACGGAGGTAAAAATTGGAAAAGGCAGCCAAAATGACATCGTGATACCGGATGAAGCCATGCAAGACGAGCACGCGCTGATCCTGGTGGAGCGAGACGAGAACGACGAACTACGCTTCACCCTGCGCCCCAAAGCCAGCGTTCGCAAAGGCTACCGGGAATATACCAGCGACCTGCCCCTTGAAGAAAACGTCCAGTACCAGATGGGCAGCCAACTATTCAAATACATCCGAGACCTGGATCTTTAGTAGCAAACGAAAGAGGTAAATACCATGCTACACGCAAATGATGTGACCGAAAAATCCGACAAGTTCAACAACCTGGTTGCCAAGGCAGCCAAAGAAGCGCAGGCCCTTGTGACCCATGTGCGCTTCCAGCCCACCCTGTTCGTCTTCCTGGGCACCAGCTCGGGGCAGATCGCATACCGGGTGAAGAAACTGCTCAAGCGCGCCTACGGTAATGTGCCGGTGCTGCGCACCTTGTGGGTGGATATCGACACCGATATCGATCCTCTGGCCCAGCCCTGGTTCACCGCATCCGAACGCGTTGAACTTTCTGGCCTCAACCCGGCGAACGTGGTCAAGAACATCGACAACTACCCCGCCATCAAGGAATGGTGGCCCGATACAACGCTGCTCAAAGCCGGCATGCTTGCCGGCGGCGGATCCCCGCAGCAAATGCGCCTGGTAGGCCGGTTGGCGCTGTTCCGCATGTTCAATGACCGCACGCGCGGCATGGCCGTTATCGACCGCCTGCGAGCGGCCACCGAAGCGCTGTTCGAGATCGAGAACATTCGCGCCACCGAAGCCAAGTCAACGGAGAAGATGCAGTACTCCGTCGAGCAAGGCTGCCGCGTCGTATTGGTATTCTCTTCCGCTGGTGGGACTGGCAGCTCGATGAGCTTCGACATCGCTTATCTCTGCCGCAACCTACTGGCTGGCAAGAACCCGACCGTGATCAGCATCAGCATCTTGCCGCCGGTCATCGACAAGGCCATTCAGAGCGAGACCCAAACCCAGAAGGAAAAGGTGCGCGCCAATACCTACGCCTGGTTCAAGGAAGACAACTACCTGAGCGAAAACCCTTCCTGGAACGTGCAGTATCCCGAGGGCGCTCCGGTCGAAGTCGCCGCCCCGCCCTTCGACTACCGCTTCGTAGTAGACATCGAGAACCAGGCCGGTTACCGCCTGAACTCGCCTGACGATGTGTACAACATGATTGCCCAATCCATCTTCCTCGACACTGGCTCCTCCATCGCCGGCGCCATGCGCGGCTTCACCGCTAACGTGGCTGCCCTGGGCGAGCAGTTCGAAGGCCTGCGGCGCTCGTTCAGTTCGCTGGCAGCCGCCTCGCTGATCTACCCCAAGGAGCGCCTGCTGGAGTACTGCGCCAGCCGCATGGGCCGGGCGCTGCTGACCGAGGGATTGATGGGCGCTGCCGAAGAGCACCAAGTCAGTGTGGACGCCGCCACCCTGCTCTCACAGCTCCGCCTGCGTGATATGGATCTGCTGGGCGACCTGCTGGCTGAGGCCCGGGTCAAGATGCACTACGAGCCGGCCATCCAGAAGGCTGATTCGGTCGCCGCCGCTGTCGCCCAGGTGGATGCCCAGGAAAGCCAGAACCAGACGGCTCGCCGGGCTGAAACCGAAAAGCTGGGCAAGGTCAGCGCCGAGCGCCTGACTGCCCTGTTGAAGGGTTTGAACCAGGAGACGAGCCGCCTGGCCGCCACCAAAGGTTTCGCCTTTGCCCAGGCCGTGTTTGGCAAGCTGCTCGAATCCGCCCCGACCGGCATGGTAGAAGCGAACGTAACCTCGCTGGACGGCTTCAAGACCCGCATCCTGCAGCAGGGCCTGACCGATGCCGACCTGCAGATGGCCAAGAAAGAATACGAGAAAGCCCGCGAAGCGCTCAAGAAGCTTGACGATGGCCCCGAAGACGTGCTGGAACGGGCGATCAACCGCCACGGCTGGAACAAGAAGTTCGCCATGTTCAAGCGCGATGTCCTGACGGCCATGGGCAAGGTCAACGACGCGACCCTGCAATTGGCTTCGCAGCAGCACGCCACCGGTATTTACGACCAACTGTCTTCGCTGGCCAGCAGTTTGAAAGCCCGCCTGGCGGGCGCTGTCACCGCTGTCAACATCGCTTCTGGCGAGCTGCAGACGGCTGCCGACCGCCTGTCCAGCCAGGCCGAGGCCCAGGCCAATGGCTACGAATTCTTGCAAGAGATCGATGTGGACTTTGCCGATTACTACTGGGAGCACGCCACCCGGATCGATCCCAGGGCTGTCTTCCAGAGCATGATCCCGGCTCGGGTAATGGGCGACATGGAAACCCTGGCCGCCTGGACAGCGGAAGAGATCAAGCCCGCTGCGCTGGAATACGCCCGCCAGTTCTTCATCGCCGACCTGGATGCCACCTCACTGCTCTCCACGCTGAAGGTAATGGCTGAGAAGCGTGGCATCGAGCCGCAGGCGCTGATCGAGCAGCAGCTCGACCGTCTGGTGGAATATTGTCACCCCTTCTGGCAGTATGACAAGGATCGCGGCCTCTCCGACCTGGAAGGCAAGAGCATCCTGGGCGTAGAGGATGAGAACAGCTCCTTGATCCCCGCGGCGTATCGCAACGGCTCGCTGTACGAGATCAAGACCACCGGCTTCCGCGACCGCATCGATGTGTCGCGCATCCAGCATGGCCTGCCGGCCTTCCTGATCCGCGGCATGGACGAATACCGCAGCATCTACGAGAAGAAGCGCAAGGGCACCGACCCGCTACACGTGCTGCCAGGCATGGAGTTCGCTCGCGACCTGATGCCCGAACAGGGCCGCCGCGGCCGGGATATGTTCGCCATTGCCCTGGCTTTCGGCTACATCGTCCAGGTTGGCACCTGGTACTACTTCGACCCCGAACGTGGGTACGCCACGCACAAGATCCAGCCGGCACGCGAGTTCCGCCTGGCCCAAGGGCGCGAGAAGTCTGAGGAAGTGTTCTCGCACCGGGAAGAATGGGTGCACAAGGTTGACCAGGCCGTGGACACCGAGGTGCGCGGGATGGGCAACGATGCGGCGATCACGAAGCTGGACCAGGCCATCGAAGCCCACAAAGCGGCGATTGCCAAGATGCCCACCAGCGACGAAAGCATGCGCAAGCAGTATGAGAAGGAGATCAACGCCTTCAAGGCCATGCAGCGCCGCTTAGGCAAAGTTGGGTAACCCATCCAGACTGGGCGCAGCGGACGCAACCCGCTGCGCCCAGAGTTTTCTTAGATAATCTGATACCAGCAGTAGACGATACAGGTTATAACCGGAACATGAACAATCCTTTTGCCGCTCCTCCAGAAAACGAAATTGCCCGCCCGACTCCGGCTGTGGTGATTGCCGTCGGGCAATTCGCGGCCCAAGCAGCCAGCCAGGTGCAGAATATCTACCTGCGCGGCGATGCCCGCCGGGCGGCTGCCAGCGCTTTCTACCGGCTCCAACCGGATGAAACCGCAGGACTGGCGCTCGTGGAGCTGACTAAAGATGTTGTTGCGGAACCACAACTGACCAGCGGCTCCTTTCTGGAGCAGCGCCAGGCTGCCTTGCGCAATGCCATTGAACATGCTCCAGCGTTGAAATCTCGCCTGGAAAGGCTGCTGCACGAGCAGCGTATTCAGGAGCGTTTGATGGCAGCCGGATGGGCTGAATTGTACGATGTGCCGCTCAACTTCTTCATCCTGGCAGATGCTAACGATCCCTGGGCGGCGGGCGTACTGCTGCCGCTGGGGGCTATTCTCAACGAACTGATCGCCAACACCAGCCTGTGCCAGGCGCACTGGCTGCTGGGCACGGCGGTTTTCCCTGAAAGCGTACCCGACCAGGATTTGGCCGTCTGGAGCTTCTTGCAGGCCTTCGACGATTTTCTGCGCCCGGAGTCGGAGCAGCGTGAGGCCCTGGCTAAGGCGCTGAAGTTACAGTACCGCCAGGCGCCCGATTTTGCCGTCTACCTGTTCGACAGCCGCAAAGAAGGCACAGCCGTGGTCAAAGACTCCGTCAGCCTGGGTACGCTTTTCGGCAATGCCCTGCTGGCTCTGCTGCAGCGCGACCTAGCCCGGCGATTCTTCCAGGAGAGCGACGAAGACGCCCTGTTCGAGCGCGGCAGTTATTACAGCAGTATTGGCTCAGCGGGGCTGGTGTACGATCCTGATGCTTTGCAAGCCGCCTGCGCTGCCCGGATTGGTCATGTCTTCCTGACTGAGAAAATCTTGTGCACGGCGCGTGATGGCCAGGCTGCTATCCAATACACGCACCAGCTTCAAGAAAAGCTGGGGGGGATCTATGCCTGGCTGGAAAGCCTGTGCGTACAGCTTCCACCGGCGGTTGGCCAGGTGCGCATCCAACCGGACACCCTGGACGTGACAGCCCTGCTGACCGATATTGCCCTGGCGAAATTGGATTACGAACGCGTCAACCAGACGCCCTGGGCTGATCAGTTGCAGAGCTACCAGGCGCGTTTTGAGAAGGAGACGCTGCCGGATGTGACCGGCAAGCTGGAAACCAACCGCCAACAGCTCGAAGCCCGCCTGGGCGAACTCTTGAAGACAACCCTGGATCACCTGCCGCTGGAAGCAGACCTGTATCCTGGCGGGCTGCACAACGCCCGGCGGGTGCTGGATTTGACTACGGAAAACCTGGAAAAGATCGCCAGGGATCTGGAAAAACTGGCTGGGCAGGTGCAGGAGCGGCAGCCTGCAACGGCTGAAAAACTGGCTGCCCAGCGCCAGCAGATGCAATCTCTGCTTTCGGGCGCACCGGCGCTGCCCTGGTGGGTGCGCATTCTGCCGGCTTTTGCCCGCCAATGGTTGGCGCCGATTTACCTGGCGCGATACTATGGCCAACAACTCTATCAAGCCCAGACACTGCGCGACGCGTGCCTGGCGCTGCTGCAGCAGCTTTGCGGCTTGCACATTGAATTGCAGGCGCTGGAGCAGGTCAAGACTGTGCTGCCGGGTCTGTTGGCTCAGATGCAAGAAGCGAAAACCGCCCTGGCCGGCCTTGAAGAAGAGCTAAACCAGGCCGTGCAGGCTTTTACGCCAATATGGGGCGTGTTTCCGCTTGCTCCGGCCGAGAATGGCTGGGATGCACTCTTCCGCCCGTCGGCGACCGGGCAAGCGCTGGCCAATTGGGCCTACGACCAGTGGCAGCCCGACCTGGATGCCTGGGTACACGCCTTCCTTGCCGCCCAGCCTCTGTTTGCCGATTGGCGCAGTGCCGAAACAGGCGCTGTGGTTTCCTGGGTGCAAGATCAGTCTGTCAAGGCTTACCGGCCAGTCTGGTCGTTTGACCTTGAACAAATCTTCTCTCTTTGGGATGCCAATACATTGGCGGCCCAAACACCTGACTTCAGCGCCGAGAAACCGCTCTCGGCCAAGACGATCTCCACCTGTATGAACGCTGCCTTCCCACTGGTGCGGCCGGATTTTGATGTGGTGGGTGGGGCGAGCGGATCCAGCGTGACCTTCCATGGCCTGACTGGTGATCCGGACTGGAAATACTGTTGCTTGCCGACTGCCCAGAATGGGGCAGTGCGCTGGCAGGCGGTCTATACCGGCGATCCTTATGCGGCCTTGTTCGTGCAGTTCCGGCGCAACGTTCCGCTGCGCTCTTTAAGCGACAGCTTCCAGAGTGCCCGGTTGAGGCTGGAAGGCTTGCCGTATGACCAGCGCCAGGCGTATGATCTGCTTTCAGGGTTAGACCGGGCTGCGCCGCCGATAGCGGAATTAGTAGACCAGAACAGCCCTGACCTTGTGCACAAGACTTTCCATTGGAAGTTTCAGCCAAAGGGCTCAAATAAAGAGATCGAGCAGACGATTGAATTGGCGATCAGCCGCTCGCGCTTCGAATATTACCGCCGTCAGCCACGCTTTAATGGGCAATGGAATCTTTATGCTGAGCTGGAGATGCCTGAGGTACGTGATCTAGCCAGTGAGTTCCAGAAATTACACGCAAAACATAAATGGAGCACTTTCAACCAAGCTTATAATGTTCTGAAGTTTGTTCAGAGTTGTGTTCCGTACTCGAATGACAAGGATACAACTGGCCACAATGATTGGGCGCGCTACCCGATTGAAACGTTGATGGAAGGCACCGGTGATTGTGAGGATGTGGCCATCTTGTGCGCAGCCATAATCGCTCGTTTAGGTTT
>CAZVRZ010000181.1:0-9497 GCA_964629965.1 uncultured Anaerolineaceae bacterium | reverse complement strand
ACGGACTCGACCGGGTGACCGTTACGGATGCGAAAGGGAACCAAACCACCACCGTAAGCGACGTGTGGGGGCGGACGATCCAGGTGATCCCGGCGCTGGGGCCTGGGACGGTCTACGGCTACGATGAACTGGATCGCCTGATCCAGGCCCAGTACGGCAGTGCGACAACCGCCTTGAGCTATGACAAAGCCGGGCGCAAGACGAGCATGACCGATGCCGACATGGGCGCCTGGGCCTACAGTTACGATGCGTTAGGTAACCTGAAATACCAGGATGACGCCAAGGGGCAGCGCACCTGCCTGTATTATGAGCCTCTCAACCGGCTGACGGGTAAAAACTACATCGCCAGCGGGTCAGCCTGCCCGACTAACCCGGCTGCGGTGCAGTACTTTTACGATGAGGGCGGGGCAGCGATCTACGCCATCGGGCGGCGCACGCGTATGATCGACTCTTCTGGCAGCACAAGCTGGGCATATGATGTGCGCGGCCGGATGACGCAGGAATCGAAAACGATCAACGGCGGTGGAACCTTCGTCACGAAGTGGAGCTACAACAGCGCCGACCAGGCAGCTACAATGCAATATCCCAATGGCAACACTGGCGGGGTGGGCGAGATCGTCACATACTCCTACCTCCCGCAGATGGCATTGAAGAATGTATGGAGCGATACAAGCTATTACTATGTTCAGCAAACCACCTACGATGCGGCCGGGCGGGTGCAGGAACGCTATATGGGCGGCAGCAACCTGGCGATCAACCCGAAAGTAACAAACGACTACGACTATTACCCCTGGAGCAGCCAGGGTGGACGGTTGTCAAGCCTGCACACGGCAGCACAAACCTTTGTGGATGGCTTTGGCAGCACACCGCTGAACGGGCGCTGGGAATGGCACCTGCCCAAAGCGGGGGCAACCTATTCGCTCGGGGCACAGCCGGGTTGGCTGCGCCTGAGCGTGCCTGGGACGGCCAGTTATAACCATTGGACTGCGGTAGACCAGGCGCCCCAGATGCGCACGGCGGTCAGCGGCGAGGACTGGACAGCCGAAGTCAAGGTCAACCTGTCTTCTTACACCAACGGCGCCAACTTCCAGACTGGATTGATGGTGCGTTTTGGGCAGTACGACATCGCCTACTTCGGTTTCTACCAGGGTGCGAACTTACGGCTGGAAAAGAGCGGGCAGAACAACCTGGCAAACGTGAGCAACACGACCACCACGGTCTGGCTGCGGGTGCGCAAGACGGGGACGAAGTACGCCTTCGACTACAAAACCAGCACAAATGGGATATGGATCACCCTCTCGACCCAAACCTGGGCGACTGCGCCGACGCACGTGGGCATGATCGTCAAGACCTGGAGTGCCACGGCGGTAAGTGCGGACTTCGACAACTTTGCGCTGTTAGCGAACCGGCGCCAGGACCTGGAGTATACTTATGATGAGGCAGGCAACGTGACCCAGATCCAGGATGATGTGACGCCTGAAACGCTGAATTACAGCTACGACGATCTCTACCGCCTGACGGGAGCGAGCGGGGCGGTCAGCGAGAGCTATGGATATAGTGAGACGAGCGGCAACCTGAACCTGAAGAACGGAGCGAACTACACCTACGCCGCCGGGGTGAGCGCTTGCGCCAACGGGCAGGCATCGCGCACCATCCCGCATGCCGTCTCGGCCATGGGTGGGAACACGTATCAATATGACTGCAACGGCAACATGCGGCAGCGCACGGTTGGCGGACAGACCTACACCCTGAGCTATGATCAAGAGAACCGCCTGACGGGCGTCTCGGGTGCGGCCACGGCGACTTTTGTTTACGATGGCGACGGAAAGCGGGTGAAGGGGGTGGAGAATGGAGTGACGACCATCTACATCGGTTCCTATTACGAATGGACGAGCATGGGCGGCACTCGCTACTACTATGCCGGAGGCCAGCGCATCGCCATGCGTAAGGAAGTGTTCAACCCGGCCTCTACTACCCTGTATTTCCTGGCGACCGATCACCTGGGGAGCACCTCGCTGGTACTGAACAGCAGCGGAACGATCGTCCAGCAGACGAAGTATAAGCCCTGGGGGGAGGTGAGAAGCGGCAGTGTGACCTTGACCAGCTATGGATATACCGGCCAGAGGCAAACCAGTTTCGGGCTAATCTACTATGTGGCAAGATATTATGACAGTTCGCTAGGCAGGTTCACTTCTGCCGATACGATTGTGCCGAATGTCGGAAGCCCCATTGATTTTGACAGATATGCTTATTCCAGGAATTCACCTGTGGTCTACCGAGATCCGAGCGGACACAGATATTGCGATGGAGAAATGGTCGGGGATTGTGATGATGGTGGTGGTCTGGGTTGGGAATACGTTTATCTGGGAAAATTTTCCGTTTCTCAATATTACTATGCCCATCCCGATGATTACCGTGGAGATATGGTTCCTATTCCTCGTGATAAAGATGGGAACCCATTAACATGGAAGGGTAAAGCACTAACAGCAAAACATGGTATGCTTTATGGATATGATGGTGTCCCAATGGAAGGCACAGGGTTTGTAATGGTTGATGGGGAGAAGGTTTTTTTCCATTGCGAGAATTGTGGATCCGTAAGTTGGGATCGGGAAAAGAATGTATGGGCCAATCCTTATTTTGATTTAGGCCTTGAAAAGGATTTGAAACCTAGAGAGTCGATCGCTGTTGCACTCGGTGGCAAGGTTCCTGATGGAAGTACTCTTTGGAGCCCAGATTTAGAAGGTGATCCCATTAATCCAGGAGGAATCATGAAGGCGCAAGACAGATGCCCGGGTTGCTCTGAAACAGGGATAGATATGTTTACTGGAACGGGAATGCAGACCGAAATAGATTTTAGACATACTTACGACCCCAGGAAAACAGGAACAATATGGTTTGATCTTTTTATCATTAGGAGATTAGGCCATGAAACCGATTACTAAAGTTTTATTTATAAAAAAGTTAGTGGTGTTATGTCTCCTTTCAATGGTTTGGGGAGTCAGTTGCGGTTACGGAGAGAAGGATTTGGATATCGTCACCCCAACACTCCTTTCCAGCACTAATTTTATTCAGCCAACGAATGAGCCAAGCAGTACGGTCGAAGCCTCCCGTACACCAACCCTTCAGCCAAAAGCCGCCCTAACACTTCCAGCCACGCCTACACAGACGGAGACGCCTACAGATTCATACACCGCAACGCCTACTGGCGTGCCTGCCCTGGAATTCGATTTTTGCACATCTGCTTCTTCTATGGATGTCAGCAAACGCCAGATAGCCTTTGTAGCCGACTGGTCTGGCTATCCGGAGATTTACATAGCAACCGGAGATGGCCAGAACCAACAGCAAATCACTCATGAGCAAGCGCCATTTACTGCATTCTCGAAATGGTCGTCCGATGGGAATTACCTGGCATACATCTCAGGTGGCCCGGAAGATAACCGTTTTTTTATACCTAAAGGGGATTGGAAGTTATACGTGACCGATCTGCAAGGATCAAGAACTTTGATCTCAGGATTATTGGTTGTGATTGGAGATCACGCCTGGTCTCCAATTGAGCAGAAACTCGTTTTTACTGGCGAGGATGAGGATGGATATTATAATCTTTACCTGAACAAGGTAGATGGTTTGAATTTGAGTAACCTGACGAAGCTAGATAATTACTGGGTAGGGTTCAATCATTCTGTGTGGCCCGAATGGTCGCTGGATGGTCAAAGGATCGCCTTTGATGTCTCGATGAATCGCTATACAGGATACTTGTTGCGCGTAATTGATGTTGAGAACTCAAGATGGGTATCATTAGGGAACAGCAAGATTGACAATGAGTACGGAGAAGAATATCCCACATGGAATCCTAAAAACAGTAACGAAATCTTGTATATCTCGACGCCCCATCGCAGTGCGGTCTTGCTCGATGTGCAAACAGGAGAACGGCGGCTTTTCATAGATTATAGGAAGAACGATCTGTTAGCAGTGGAACAAGCTTATTGGTCTCCGGATGGTTTATTCATTGCTTCTGTCCAGAAATCTTACCAGGGTGCTGAAACGAGCGATTCCGTGAGAATCGACCGAGTCGAAAATGGGGCATGGAAGGTTATATTTGAAAATCCAATCATACATGGGTTGGATTGGTCACCGGACGTTCGTTACATCCTTCTAGAAGTCTACGATTCTCAAGCTGAACAATTGAATCTAGAGCGGTTAGATGTGTGCTCTGGGACTGTTGAAACGATTCTTGAGGATATCGAGCTTAATCGAGGTGAATACTGGAAGCCTTAATTTATAGAACAGGTTTACTGGTTCCACTTACTTAGCTGTCTGGACAGCGCAGCCGTGATGAATGTGCCATTCAGCTACTTGTCCGCCTCTGGCTACCAGGTGCGGGCGCGCCTGAAGAGAGACGATGCTACCTGGGGCTACACCGGCTGGAAGACGATCACCGATGCGCCGCACACCCTCGAGATCGAGTGGCATGCCGCGGCCAGCGGCTCGCTTATCCCGTGGATCGATGGGCTGGAAAAGTGTCAATGACAGTGATATAGGGTTCTTCCCAGAATTATGTGAAACGAACGCCTTTTTACCGGGTATAACCCGGGCATGGATATCACACACCTTTGTAATCATTTGTTAGGCACAACAGGCTTGAACGTTTGACAGATCATGGTCGAAGAGAACAGGATCATCATTGCACTGGAAAGCTCTGCCAATATGGCCGTTTGTCCGAAGTGCAGCCAAGAAAGCGGGGTAAAACACAGTCACTACATTCGTTACCCTGCCGACTTGGCATGGGCTGAACGAGCTGTCGTCTTTCATCTCAAAGTCAAAAGGTTTTTCTGCCAGAACCAGGAATGCGCGCAACGGACTTTTGCGGAGCAGTTTCCAGGCGTTGTTTCCCGGTACGCACACCGAACAAATCGTGTGCTTGAGAAACAACGGCGGATTGGAGTAAACACTTGTGCGCGAACGGCCGAAAAGCTGCTTGAAGCTGAAGGGGTTCGGATCTGTGACAGTGCGATCAATCAGATGTTACGAGAATTACCGGATCCAGAATCCCAATCGGTAAGAGTATTGAGTGTAGATGATTGGGCCAAACGCAAAGGGCAACGCCACGGAACCATCCTGGTTGACCTGGAACGAGCCCGAGCTATTGATCTACTGGGTGATAGAGAAGCAGGCACTTTGGCAGAATGGTTGAAACAGCATCCCGAGATAGAAATAGTAAGCCGGGACCGTTCACAAACCTATGCGGAAGGAATATCGGCAGGGGCACCAAATGCTGTGCAGGTTGCAGATCGCTGGCATTTGCTCAAGAACTTATCTGATGCTGTGATCAAAATCCTGCAACAAGAATATGCCGATATCAAAACGCGGCTACTGCAATCGCAAGCTCCCGATCAGGCGGAAGACATAGAGCATGAAAAGGTGACAATAGTAGAAGGGCCTCTCACCAAGGCGGAAGAACGTCGCAACAGTCGGATGAGTATTGCTCAAGAGTTGAGTCAGCAGGGCTGGACACGCAAAAGCATTGCAGAGCATCTTGATATTCACCCGAAAACTATGAGCCGCTATATTCAATCCACTTCGCCGAGATCAAACAGAATGTGCGGTGCTCATTTGTTAGATCCGGTCAAGCCTTATCTCCTGAAACGATGGAATGAAGGTTGCCATAATGCGGCCCTTTTGTATCGAGAAATCAAGTCCCAAGGCTTTGCCGGAAAGTATTCAACTGTCCTTCTCTTCGTTCGCCAGCTTCGCAAGGCCAGTGGGCTTCCACCCAAAGTCCGTAATCAAGAAGGAAAGCCTGTCAGCACTACCTCAGCACAAAGCCAGCTCTCCTTGCGCAAACTTGCCAGCTTGATCGCAAAACGTCCGGAAAAACGAGCGGAAGAAGATGAAAAGCTCTTGGAAATACTTGCTGCTGATCAGCCCAAATTGACCGCAACGATCACATTAGCCAGAACATTCGCTGAAATCGTCCGGCAAAAACAGGCCGGTAAACTTGATGCGTGGCTTGAACAAGCGGAAAAGAGTGGCTATCAGGTGTGGCGAAATTTCGCTGCAGGTATCAAGCAGGATTATAAAGCTGTTCATTCGGCCTTATCATTATCTTGGTCAAACGGCCCAACCGAAGGGCATGTCAACCGCCTGAAAAACCTGAAGCGCCAAATGTATGGACGTGGCAAGGAAGACCTTTTGCGAAAGAGCGTCTTGTGGCAGGGACAATATTCATTCACATAATTCTGGGAAGAACCCTATATCACTGTCACTGACATCGGGAGCAGCGGCAACTGGAATGGAATTGCCTCGGCCAGCTACCCGGGCACTTCTTTCTATCGCAGCACCTGGGGGACAGCCAGCCCGCATGGTGGCAGCTATGGCTATGCCCTCAGCAACCAGGCCTATGGTTACCTGCAATCCGACTTCATTGCGGTGACTCCCGGGGCGCAATACGATCTGTATGCCTGGGTGAGCGGCGAGTTGGATGCAGACGACAGCGCCGGAAGCTGGATCATCCGCGCCTACTATTACGACAGCAACAACGCCGCCATCAGCTACCAGGATGCCGCCAGCGGGGCAGCCGGAACGCTGACCACTGCCTGGCAGCAGAAAGGCGGGCGCATCACCGCCCCGGCCAACGCCGCCAAGGTGCGCATCCAGTTGATCACACCTGAAACACCAGTGGCAGGTTTATCGGAGTGTGCAAGCGAGCGAAACGGGGTGTAATTCATCTGCTGCCTGGGTTGGCCGGCGACAATACGGGTATGATGGATGTGCTCTTTAGCTATTCAGCCTCGCCCGGCAGGGGGTGTGGGCTCGGCCTGGCGCGCAGGAAGAGAAAGAAGCCGGCCAGGCGCAGCGCGGCGCTCGCCAGCAGCGCGCCCGGCAGCCCAATCTGATCTGCCAGGAAGGTGCCGACGAACGGCGATAGGAACGCCGACAGGTACTGCATGCCCTGCGCCAGCGAAACGAAAGTGGCGCCATATTCCATGGGGACGGTTTTCATCAACTCATCGAAAAAGATCAGGTCCAGCCCGGCCTGGAAGATGCCCAGCAGGCCGGCGAAGACGGCGATCATCTGCACTTGGTGGGTCGATGCGACCAGCGCAGGGTAGATGGCAACCCCCAACGTGGTGCACAGCAGGACAAAACGCCCTCCGCGCAGGCGGCTCTGGCGCGTCCAGAAAGTGTAACCGACTAGCATGATCGATGATTGCACCATGCTGATGATGCCGATCCAGGAGTCGCTGGCATGCACTTCGTTCACAAAGAAGAGCGGGAAGAGCGGTGCACCCAGCGAGATGCCCGATAGGAAGACGAAGCGTCTAAGGGCAAAAGAGACGAAGGCCGGGTTGGCCTTGAGCAGCCCGAGGTAATTGCCGACGATGTTGCCGGCCGTTTGTTCTCGCATTTGCTCAGGTTCCTTGTCCAGCAGTTCGATGTGGCTGGAGAAGTAATAACTGATCAGGCCGCCGATGAACAGCGCCATGAACAGCAGTTGGTAGTTGAGCGGGAAGCTGATCCGGTCCAGCACCTGCCCGGCCAGGGCGACCGTGACCGCGGTTGTAACGCCCAGGGTGGACCAGCGCCGCCGCATCAGTTCGAAGCGCCCCTGCGGCCCGGCAACGGCATTCATCACCACGGAAAAGGAGACCGCCACCACCGTCTGCGGCAAAGTGGCCATGCCCCACACGGCCAGGACGGCGATGACGGCATATTCGCCTTTCAGCAAGAAGGGCAGCAGCCCCGTCAGCACATAGCAGGCGTTTACCAGCAGGCGCGCCAGGCTGAACCAGGGTACGATGTTCCGGCGGGTTTGCAGGAAAACGCCCACCGGCAGAGCCAGCAGGAGGCCGGCAAAACCGGGCATGCTGGTGAGCAAGCCCACCTGGGTATTGCTGGCGCCCAGGCGGGTCAAGAAAACCGGCAGGAAGGTGGCGGCTGCGCTGGCAATGCCGATGCCGATGGCGTCGATCTGTACATTGCGAAAATTTTTGCGATGGCGCCGGATGGCTTCGGCATCCATCAGGGGCGGCGCGGGTACAGACCACCTGGAGGGCGCGGTGGTGGTAGGGGCGGCGGCAGGGTTGGCAGTAGGATGGGCGTTCATTGGCACATTTCCCGGAAGATTTGCTCCAACCGGCCTGCCAGGACGGCCCGGTCGAAATGGGTTTCTATGTACTGGCGCCCGTTTTTCCCCATGGCCTGCCCCAGGCTGCGCTCTTGCGCCAGCTTGCGGATGGCCTGGGCCAGCGCCTGCGCATCGCCGGCTGGAATGCTCAGGCCGGCCTGGGCCTGCTCGACCACCTGGCGGATCACGCCGTCGATGGCCAGGATAACGGGCCGCCCGGCTGCCATGTAATCAAAGACCTTGTTCGGATATACGGTGGCGAATAAGGGGATGGGCTGCAAGATGGCCAGGCAGGCATCTGCGGCGGCTAGCGCCTGCGCCATTTCTTTTTTGGGGATGGAAGGGATGAACTGCACGTTGGCCATATCCAGCGCTTCTGCCTGGCGCACCAGGTTCTCTTTCTCTTTGCCGTCACCCAACAACACGATCAAGATCTCGGCCTGGTTGCGCAGCAGCCCGGCGGCTTGCAGCACCACTCCCAGGTCGTTTGCCAGGCCGTGTGCGCCGGCGTAGAGCACCACAAAGCGATCGCCCAGGTTGTGCGCCTGGCGGAATTCGGCCCCATCCAGGGACGGGTCGAACATGCGCGGGTCAGCGCCATTGGGGATCAAGTCCACCTGGCGAGCGCCGCGCCTCTGCAGGTGGCCGATAAAACCGGGTGAATTGACCAGCAAGCGATCGGCATGCCGGTATAAAAAGCGTTCCAGCCGCTCAGAAGCCCAGATCAGCAGGCGGTTGTGCAGGACGCCCATTTGCACTGCAAAAGCCGGCCACAGGTCGCGCACTTCGAAGACGAAGGCGGCGCGGTGAATGCGCGCCAACGCCCAGGCCGTTAGCCCTTGAAAGATGGGCGGCGATGTGCCCCACACCAGGTCGACCTGGGGCACGCGCAGCCCGGCGATGAAGGATGAGATCATGAAGCTGAGAAAACCGATTACCCGGTGCACAAAACTGCGGTGAACGCCGGAATAGGTGTAGGGTCGCAGGATGGTCAGATTGCCTTCTTCCCGCTGTTCGCAGCCAGCCAAGGCGGGTGATCTTTCCGCCTGGCTGCCGGCGCCGGTCAGGTAGCTGACCGGGCTGGTGATGACGGTGACGCGGTGGCCTTGTTGCACCAGGAAGCGCGCCAACTCGTGGTGGCGGGTGCCTCCCGGCTCATCCAAAGCGGCGAAAAGCTGGTGTACCAGAAGGATGTGCATGATGCAGAGTATCTGTTCGTCGTTTCAGGTTTAGATCACCTGTCAGGTTTAGATCACCTGTCAGGTATAAATCACCTGAGCGAGATTGTACCATCAAAATCAATGGCGTACTTCGAATCAGCAATTCTGTATATGGGAAATGAGCGGCAAAAGCCTATGCAAAAGGAAGGGAA
>CAZVRZ010000180.1:0-9702 GCA_964629965.1 uncultured Anaerolineaceae bacterium | reverse complement strand
TTACCAGATTTCGCATGGACTTTCTCATGTCACCGCTAGGTGGCAACTTGGGTTAGTTAAGAGTCTCAACAGCGTCACAGTGAACCTTATGATGATTAATCCTCTCCTACCATTGCACGTTTTGGCCTTTGGACCGCCCGAAGTGCGCCTGGGTGATCGATTGCTGGTATTTCCTACCCGCAAGACGCTGGCGCTGCTGATCTACCTGGCAAT
The DNA here is from genome assembly GCA_964629965.1 of uncultured Anaerolineaceae bacterium. Classification (GTDB taxonomy): domain Bacteria; phylum Chloroflexota; class Anaerolineae; order Anaerolineales; family UBA4823; genus CAZVRZ01. Next base: position 9,489 of record CAZVRZ010000180.1, on the reverse strand, counting down.
CGAGGCAGGCGCCCAGCCGCGCGATCACCTGGCAACTCTGCTGTGGCCGGAATCTAACCCCGAACGCAGCTATGCCAGCCTGCGCAACACGCTCGGCCACCTGCAAACGACCCTGCGCCAGGCCAGCGGCCTGGCCCAATCTCCTTACCTTTTGGTCACACACCATTCGCTGGGCCTAGACCCTGAGGCAAATATCAACTTTGACCTGCGAACGATAGAGCGCTCCTACGCACAGGCACGCGCCGACCGTTCCAGCCGGATGCTGCCAGAGGGTTCCGCCAGCCTGCCGTACCTTCAGGAGGCGGCTGCCTGCCAGCGCGGCGATTTTTTGGCCGGATTTTCGCTGGGCGATGCGCCTGACTTCGACGATTGGGTGGCTATCCAGCGCGAAGTCTGGCACCGCCGCCTGGGCCTGATCTTCGATCGTTTGACTGAAATCCAGTTTGCGTGCGGCGAGTTTTCCGAAGCCACAGAGATCGCCTCGCGCTGGATTGCCCTGGATGCGCTGAACGAAGTGGCTTATCGTCTCAAGATGCGGGCGCACTTCGCGGCCGGTGAGCGCGGACAGGCGTTGGAAACTTATGAGACTTGTCGTACCATTTTATCAACTGAATTGGGGATCGAGCCAGAGCCGGACACGGCCGCGCTGGCGGCGCGCATTCGCACCCAACATTCCCCCGTAAATCCTCATATCCGCCGCTCCAGGCCTCAGCCACGCCTGCTAGATACATCGGTTGCTTTTCTGGGAAACCTGTTTACTGGGCGCACCCGCGAGTACCAGGCGCTCGTTCATAGCTACGAAAGCGCTGCGGCAGGCCAACCCCAGCTTGTCGTGCTGCGCGGCGAGGCGGGAATTGGCAAGACTCGCCTGGCCAGGAAATTCTTGAATTGGGCCAGCGCTCAGGGAGCCGGACTGCTGCAAGGTGGCGCTTTTGAGAGCGGCAGCTATTTACCGCTTCAACCGTTAGCAGAGGCGCTGCGGACGTGGCTGGAACTCGATAACTTATCCAAGGATTTGTTGGATGATGTGCGCTTATCCCCGCTCAGCCAGCTGCTGCCAGAGCTGCGCGAGCGCTACCTCGATTTACCTGCTGCCCCTGTTGAGCATCCTCGTCTGGAAGCGATGGCAGGCCAGGCGCAGCTCTTCGAGTCTCTGGTGCAATTAACGCTGGCCCTGGCCCAACGAGCGCCGCTGGTGCTGTTCATCGATGATTTGCAGTGGGTGGACAGCGCCACGTTGGATCTGCTGCAATATATCCTCCGGCGCTGGCGAGAGAGCGCCGCGCTGCCTTCTAGCGTCACGCTGCCTTCTAGCGTCAGAGTCTTGCTGTTGGCCTGCCTGCGCTCAGAGGCTTTGCACCCGATGGCCCAACCCCAGCAAGCGGGCGGCCCGCAGGGTTTGCTTCAGTGGTTGGCGCATGTGGAGCGGGTGATCACGCCGGTCCATGTTGAACTGGTGCCGTTAGGTGAGGGCGAGACAGTGCAAATGTTACAGGCCATCCTGTCGCCGCCCGCTGCCGACTTTGCCCAATGGGTGTACGATGAAACGCGTGGCCAACCATTTTATTTGATAGAAACCTTGAAGGATTTGCTCGAACGGCGGGTGCTGCATCCTAAACGTCGGGCAGATGATCAGTGGACTTTTACGGTGGATGCCGAGCACGATCTCGGACGGGCAGTTCGCGTGCCGTCTACTGTGCAGGCCGTGATCCGCTCGCGCTTGAATCGCCTCAGCCCGAAAGCCTTCAATCTGTTGATGGGCGGGGCCGTGCTCGATCAGCGCATCACATTCGAGCGCCTGTGTGCCGTCTCCAATATCACCGATGATATCGCCTTACCTGCCCTGGATGAATTGATCAGCAGCCGGCTCTTGCAGGAAAATGCGCAGCCTGGCGCTGCCAGCGACTACGCCTTTACCAACGATATGCTGCGCGATGTGGTTTATACTGAAGCCGGGGATGCGCGGCGGCGTTTTTTTCATCGCCGGGCATTGGAAGCGCTCGAAGCAGCGGGTGATTCTGCGGCGGTGCTGGCTCACCATGCGCTGGCTGCCGGACTGGCGCAGGCCGTTTTCCACCACAGCCTGGCGGCCGGGCGAGAAGCGCTGCGCCTCTCCGCGGTGAATGAGGCCATCGTTCATTTCGAGCGTGCCCACCAGTTCGTGCGGGAGGCGTCGCTGCCGAAAATGCCAGGCCAGGCAGATTTGCAGGAACTGTACCGGCAGCTAAGCCAGGCTTATATGTTGACCGGGCAGAAGGATAAGGCTTTGGCTTTGGATGCGGAACGTGAAAGATTCTCGACTGATGAATGATGAAACATGTGACGCTTTTGAGACTCCAGGTCATTATACTTAAATTATAAGTACAGAAGGTGCAAGATTTAAAAAATATCTTATTATGGGAAAGGAGTTCCATCAATGTCAATTGCACGGATTACTGAAATCAAAGCGTCTTCTACCGTGAGTTTTGATGATGCAATCAGGGCAGGACTTGCTCGCGCCCAAAAAACTCTTACGAATGTCAGATCTGCGTGGATCGAGAACCAAGAAGTTCTGGTCGATGATGAAGGACAAATCACCGAGTATCGAGTACAGATGAAGGTGACGTTTATTCTCGCGGACTGAATCAAAAATATACATCTTGCGCCCGGCCTCAGGGTTATTTGGATCAAATGGATTGCCAGAAGGTATGTCCACTAGCTCCTCAAAGCAGTTAATCTCAGGAAGATTACAGGCCGCTGAAGTTACCTGCACTATTGGAATTCAACATCAATACACGATATAAGGAGATTCAAAATGAGACTATCCCCACCGAAACAGATTACTTGGTTCATCGCTCTAGCGCTTGCTATCCTCGCGCTGCTCGGTCATACAGGTGTTTTAGCTGTACTCTCCACTTATGCATTCTGGCTAGCCCTGATTGCTGCAGCACTCTTGCTTTTAGCAACCATCGTTAGAGATCTGTAATTTTGGCCTATGTGATTGGCCGAAAGTAATTAACCAATGCGTTACAAAAAATCGGCCAATCACTAAACAAACCGCCAGCGAGACCTTTAACTTTGTAAATTTACTTATGGTGGTTTGCATAATCAAGACGAAGATAAAATATTATGCTTTCTTCCCCCAAAAACCGCACAGGCACGATACTTCTGCTGGGCATTCTTGTGTCGCTTTTCGTGTCTATGCTGTCTTTAGGAATGGTGACCTACCTGCTCTTCACCATCGGCCAGGTTCAGTTTGAAACTGCTCAAGTGTTAGATCAGATGGGGGCAGGCCTGGATGGTATCCTGGGGGGCAGTGTGGAATATATGGTTCAGGTGGACCAGAACATTCCCATCAATGTCAATTTTCCTGTCAAACAGGAACTCACAGTGCCCTTACACGTCCAGATCAACCAGGAATTCCCATTGAAAGCTGATATTCTTGTCAATACCCAGATCGTGGCGCCTATTTCCACGATCATCCCGGTCAACCAAACCTTTAATGCCTCGATCTATTTATTAGAGCAGCCGCTTGCTATCCCGGTAGAAATCAACGGCAATTTGCCCGTTGACATCACCCTGGATATTCCATTCGAGGAAACCATTACCATTGACACTATGATCCCAATTAGTATGCCCATAACGACCGAGTTCGCGGTTGCCATCAGCCAAACGATTCCGATCCAGGCCAATCTTCCGTTGGAAATGGCTTTTCCAGTGCAGCTCAGTATGGAAAACGGTACGATGGACGATTTCCTGCTCGGGTTGGAGACGACAGCCCAAGGAATGGAAGCGAGCGGGCAGAGGCTGGTTATGGTTGTTTGGATCTTGTCGGGTGTGCTGGTGGTGATCCTGATCGTGGTTTTGGTTATCCTACGCCTATATGCAGTTGCACGAATAGATACATAAGCAAACCGCTAAAAGTATTTTGAATAAATTTTCGGCCCAAATAGCGGTTTGCTCAGCAGTTCCCAAGCCATTATACTCATAGCCTGCAGATTATCTATTTCCAAGGAATTGGATACCCGTGGGTAATTCTGAAACCGGTCGGGCGATGATGATCAGACGGTATGAATTGCCTGTCGGCGGCCAGCATGTCACCAGCGTTAACCGTTCGTCGGTCGTGGGGGAGATGTACTGCGCGTTTGCCAGGCGAACCTCCATAGGCTGGCCGGCATCTTTCAGGATCAATTTTTCTGCCACAAGATAGGAATGCTCTCGGCTGGCGGTATACAGCGTGATGAAATCTCCCACCTCAAGATCGACTAGATTCTCAAATACCCTGCCGAGAACATTATGATGGCCATCCAGCACCGTGTTTCCTGGCACACCCACAAGCGCCGAGGTCTTCAGCCAACCGGCAGCAAAATGATCGGGCACGTTCCATATGTTCACCGTTTGGCGATTGCGGGTTTCAGTGTACCAACCCATTGCCTCTACCGGCGCATCTAGCCTGATAACCGGGATCGCCAGGCGTATTGGCGTTCTGTCTTCTTCGGGCAGGAAGGCCTTGCCATATTTTATGATCCAGTTTTGAATGTTCGGGACTACCAGGCGTGTTGGTGTTCTGTCTTCATCGGGCAGGATGGCCTCGGCAGAATCTATGGTCTGGTTTGGATTGTTCGGGACCGCCAGGCGCGTTAGCGTTCTGTCTTCATCGGGCAGGGCGGCCTCAGCAGATTCTATGATCTGGCTATGAACATCGCTGTTGACGGCCATTCCGGCCACGGCTGGAGCAAGAGCGAGGGTCTCAGGTGTGCTGGTCGTTGCGGGAACCATGAGTATCATTGGAGTAGGATCGAATGTATCAGATGTTCTGGTCGATAACGAGATCCCTAAGATCGCATTGGAAACGAGCAGAGCAGGCGGGATGCTTGCCGGTTTGGGATTGGTTGAAGAAGCATAGATCATAGCAAATGGCGTCAGTAATAACACTACCAGTAAGGTTACGTTTGCGAAGCGGCGTAGATTCATGCGCATGGTGCCATCACCTTTCAGGTGTGTTCTGGTTCTGAATAACGCTGGGCAGATAGGTCTGGCTGGCCCACGGCAGGATGTTCCGGTTTATCCTGAGGGCCGGGTCTCCTAAAAGCGTAAAGGTATCCAGCAAGTCGAGATGCTGGCCGGTAATGGCTAGAGATAATTTGCCGGCCAAGGCAGCCTGCCCCACTGTAAGCATAGTAGCGCTCGCCGAGTCGCGGAAAACGGCTTGAAAGAAACCTTCGTCTAGACTGCTGTGACCGGTGCTGATTCCCAGACCGGTTGCACCCCAGGCAGCCACCACGCCTGCGTCATCCAGGGTGAGTAGTCTCTCATCTAACGTCGGCTCCGGCCTGTGAAACGCACTGGTAAAGCAAGTCATCTCGATCACAATCGGCCAGCGGCGGTCGTTACGCAGCCCGGGCAAGTCGTCCAGGTGAAGAAATCGCTCGGCGGCCCATTGTTGCCATGATGAATGACCGGTGTAGTGGATCATCAATGCGCCAGCGTTCCAAGAATTCAACACGGTTTGCTGGGTAGCCGTTATCGTTGTGGCTAACGGCGTGAAGTAAATTCGCTGTGCCATGAAAGGCGAGGTCACATAGGCTGTGGCCAGCGCCTCTGACGCAGCCGCAAAGTTACCGGCTTCATCTGTGTCGTCGGCCACAAAAGTTACATTTTGGTTCCAGCCGCCCGGGAAAGGGTCTGTCTCATATTGCACAATTTTATCTACCACGGTTTGTGTTTCGGCCAATGTTTTGACCGGCAAGCGGCCAATCAGCATATCTGGCAACGTGTCTTGCCCATCCACTGCCACGTAGCGATTATCGGCGGCTGTTTCACCTGCCCACGGATCGACATCGGCCAGGTAAGGCGGGATGAAAGTGGGCGGCGAGTCGCTGCGATATTGCCTGGGGTCAAAGCTTCCATCGCCGACCAGTACAACGTAGACGGGACGCAACATCCAGGCGGCGTAAGCGTGCGCCAGGTAAGCGCGGATGGCCGCCGGATCAGGCCGCCCATCGCCGTAGGCAGCATAGATAGCTTGTACATTTTCAATCGCCACGGTCAGCCCTTGCGCCTGGCGCAGCCTGATCAAGCTCTCCAGCGCCGGCATGAAATCTGCCGGCGCGATCAAAACATAGTCGGCGCCGGTAAAGTTGCCGCCTGTTTGCAATACTTGCGCCGGGCGCAATGCAACCGGGAACAGCAATCCACTTTCCGTTGTTAGCGTGTAGCGATGTGATCGGCCATCCCACTCGCCCCCGGATGGATCGCCTAACGCAATCGTGTTCCCGGTCGTTATCACGCCAGTCAGGCGGAGTGGACAACCAGGATCCGTGATGTCGTAAACGCGCAGGCCAGTGGTGGAGCTAAGTGCAAGCGTATAAGCCTGTGGCGCCGGCTGGCCGCTGAAGGTGACCGAGTGACCAAAGGGAGCGTTGCCACGCGCAGTGCGGGTTGAAAAAGCATCCAGCCAGGCGCCTTCAATGCTAACGCCAGGTATTCCGGGCAGCGTCAGGGTGAGGGTGTTGGCCTGGCTGTGCAAGATACCGGGAAGGATGGGCAGCGTGGCTGTAATCGGTTGCTTGCCCTCCCAAACCAGGCTGCCTACCGACACGCCGTTAAGATCCACATCCACCCGGTGATCGGGGGCCGCGGCCAGGTCGGTATAACCAATGAGCCACACGGTCAGGGCAGCCGGCTGCGTCGTGTCCACTGGGGGCAAATTGATCGAATATGAGGCTGTTGAGTTACCAGGCTGTTTCAGGTCATCCCAAGTCCAGCGGTCGCCATCACGCCCAGGAGGGATGACCCCGCAAAAACAATCGGGGGTATACAACCGATTGGCCTCGGCTGTCTCATCAGCCCAGGCAATTCCGGCCGGTAGACCGAGCGGAGCGGCCGGGCGGGTTTGAACCCGCAGGCCGGGCGTGCCATCTTGCCAAAGGAAGTAGACATCGGTGGGTGTCCACCGGCTGAAGCGCGGCTCGGCGTAAAAAAGCAGGCGTTCGCCTGGCTCAAAGCTGGTATCCTCATCGCCGTCCCATTCGGCCGCGATCTCGTTTCCGGAGCGGGCCAGGCGTAAAGCGTGCGGGTCGGTACTCGTGACAGGAAAACCAAACTCGATCAGGGCCGCATACGTGATTGCGGTCAGGCCAGGCGAAGCGACTTCAACGATCCAGGCCGAGCCGAACTCGTTTGGATCCAATTTTTGGGTTGTGGAAGTTACCGGTTGAACTTGCTCTGGGTTGATGACCGCCGAACGCAGGATGGCTAACAATGGGTCGGTCGATGCGGCTCGAGGCAGGCTGGTAAACTCTTTTTCAAAAGTAAGCGCCACGCGCACACGGGTCGTCAGGCGCAGGTGGGTCTGGGAAGAGTTGCCGATTAGGCGGGCCGGGTAGAATATTAGTCGTGCCAAGTGTACACCGCGCACCACGCCGGCAGGCTCAAGCCTGATGGGTTCATCTATGCTGCTTTGAGCCGGTTGAACCGAGGTGGTGGGTGTAAGGTCACCTGCCGAAAATGCGCCTCCCATGGGAAAGCCAGCCGCATCCTGTTGAACGCCTTCAGGGAACGGTGAAAGCGCCAACGGACCGGGCGCAGGTCTATCTGTCTCTTCGATCAGGATCACATGCAGGGTTGGAAGTGCGCCAGGCGGCACAGCTACCAACACTGAAATGAAAGGCAGCCGCGGCGTGCCAGGCTGGGCGGTTTGCGAACTACCGGGCAGCTGCAAGTCCATGGTCCCATCGGGGAGCAGCACAATGTTTATCTCGGGGACGTGCCAATCTATGAGCAGGCCATCTGAGGTGACCGACACAGCCGGTCTCACAGAGAGCGCCGGCGGCAAAGTATTGGCTTTGCCGTCGGCGATACCATTCAGCGCGCTTCCTAAAACGATCAAGCCAACGCACCCTTTGCGCAGTAACGTGATCAGGCGAGCTGAAAACCAGTTGAGGGTCAAGCGCATCCGTTTTTCCTTGGCCACGCGGCCCACGCTTTTCATAAGCTATCCCAACTGCCCGGATACAGCCCGGCGTTATTTACCCCTTACCGTTTCAGGATGGTGGGGAGATAAAACCGGTACAGATAAGCTTGCACTGCTGCAGTGATTGGCCCACGGTTAACCCGTTCTTGTCCTTGGGTATCCACATCGGCCAACCAGTACCACCATGTGCCAGGGTATGGCGTGGTGTCAATGTAGTCATACGTTGCACCCGCGCTGCCCTGAGCGTCTGCTGGTTCAAAGTGAATCAGTTTAGCCTGTCCCAGGTCATCTACGTTGGCACGGTACAAGTTGAAGCCAAAATTGTCTACCTCAAGCGCAGTGGCCCACTCCAGGCGCACCTGTTGGTTGCCAAACGGGACAGTCCGGAAGTAAAGCAATTCCACCGCGGTTGGGCTGCAGATGGGGCGGGTGATGGTGTTTTGATCCATGGTCACGGCGCCATTACGCGCCAGCGCCCGACCGTTTAAGTCTGCGCCGGTTGCCAGGCTGATGCTCGTCAGCGCCAGGATATTACCTGCTAACGAAGTGTTTACGCCGAGAGTCGCAGAGCTGCCGACCTGCCACCACACATAGCAGGGGTCAACCGCACTGATAAGAACAACGTTGGCAGCGCCCGTGGTGATGAGCGTACTTGCTGATTTGAAAACCCACACATCTGTGGCGGCGCCATTGAGGGTGAGTATTCCCGACAATGCAAAGGAATCCGCGCAATAGACGCCTGGCACGAGGGTTAACCCAATTAGATCTTGACTACTACCTACGTAGGTAACATCGCATGTCTGGCTGCCTAACGCATCGAACGCAGTGACCAGGTCGGTTTTCGCCGTAGTCAGTAGGGTGGGGTTGCTGACCGAACCTGCTGGCCCGCTTATATCAACGGCGTAGATCGTGCCCGTTAGGATGTCGGTGGTCCCTAAGCCGGTGTAGTTGGTACCGGCGGCTGGACTCAAGCCAACATCCCCACTGATAGCAGAAGCAGGAACGTTCGAGATAAGTGTTGCGGCTAAAATCGCAAAGCTATCCGCCATACCTAGCGGCGGTGAGACAGCCGTGGGCGCGGCTGCTGCGGGAGCAGCAAGCCCAACGATTAAGACAATGGCAATTAGACCGGCAAGCCGGGCTACAAGCCTGGGAAGAGTAGTATTAAGTATGCGAAACATGAGACACCTCCTAAATTTTCGTTTTTGTTCTGGCAACTTGTCGAATGGCCAGGCTGATGGCAACGATCAGAAGAATCATCATTCCTAAGATCAATGCAGCGCCCATTCCACTATTGCTCAAACCACTTACCTGCCCGCCTGTGACTGGCATTTCCGGCGTGTTTTCAGGTGGCGACTGCGTTGGCGATACGCCGGGTGTGACGGTCGCTGTGATGGGTGTGACGGTCGCCGTGACGGATGTGGCGGTCGCTGCGACGGATGTGGCGGTGGGCGTTAAGCCAGTGGCTGTCGCCGGGACGAGCGTGTTGGTGGGTGTGATGGGCGTGTTGGTGGGCGTCTCAGGGGTAGGCGTAA
>CAZVRZ010000179.1:0-9747 GCA_964629965.1 uncultured Anaerolineaceae bacterium | reverse complement strand
GGACCGCTATGGTTTCAATATCGTATGTCCGTTTTTGAATTAGTTTCTCTATAAGCCTGACGTTGGGTCATTTTAATGCCCGCTATGGGTTTATCCTTTCCCATATCGCCATGGCGCTTTTTTCACTTCTTATCTGGAAAGGAACCGCTTTACCCTGGTACCTGGCAGGTTATCTGTTGCTCGGCAGCTACCAGACCGCCCGCTCCCTGATCTTTGCCCAGGCGCGGCCGCTCGTCCAGGCTGCAAATATGGGGTTAGCTTACAGCGCCACAGACACCGCAATATCTGTCGCCGTCATCCTGGCACCTTTGATCGCAAGTCAATTGTATACCCGCGTTCCGCTCTGGATATATTCTTTCAGCCTGGTCGGTATCCTGGCCATGCTGATCATTTCGATTTTTTGGCTGCCCGTTCAATCACAGGAGATCATATGAACATTATTCACGATCTGGGAATTTCATTCATCCTGTTCCTGCAAGGCCTGGGAACATGGCTGACCGGCCCAATGCAAACCATTACTGCCCTGGGATACGGGGAATTCTATCTCATTATCGCCCCCGCCTTCTTGTGGTGCATAGATGCCCAAATAGGACTCCACATGGGCATCTATCTCATGATCAGCGGCGGGATCAATGACTGCCTCAAGTTTCTCTTTCACCAGCCTCGCCCCTACTGGATCGACCGGCGTGTCCATGCCTTTTCTACCGATGCAGCCTTTGGCTTTCCCTCCGGCCACAGTCAAAATGCAGTCGTTCTTTGGGGAACGCTGGCAGCATTCTTGCACAGGCACAGCGCCTGGATTGCAGCTATGCTACTGGCCTTTTTGATCGGGCTGTCGCGCCTGTATCTGGGCGTTCATTTTCCAACCGACGTCCTGGCGGGTTGGTTGGCCGGTGCACTCGTACTATACGCATTACTGCGGTCTGAACCGGTGTTGCTGGCATGGCTAAAACCTCAATCCCGGCTGCGCCAGGTAGGCTGGGCTTTCGCGGGCTCGATCTTACTTATCCTGGCGGGTGTATTGATCCGCCTGGCGTTAGTCAACTGGGAAATTCCCGCCAGTTGGGCGCAAAACGCCGCCGCGGCGATGCCTGATAGCAATCCAATCACCCCGTTTGCCTTGGGCGGGTTGGTAGCAAGCGCCGCAACATTCTTTGGTCTGGCGGCGGGCGCCATTTGGCTGGCGCCCAGGGGTGGTTACCGGGCAGACGGCACATGGGAGCAAAGGCTTCTCCGCTATCCCGTGGGATTGATCGGCATCGCTGTCTGTTGGCTCGGCCTGGGACTGCTCATTCCCCATGGCGAGGATATAATTAGTATGATACTGCGCTACATACGCTATGGGCTGGTCGGCTTTTGGGTAAGCGGCCTGGCGCCATGGTTCTTCTACCGGCTGAAGTTAGCCCAACCAAACAGACAACCTTAGAAGGAATAACCAACATGTCTTTACCCGAATCCACTCCCGGAAAACCGGTCATCCCCAAAAGCGAAAGGGTCCGGCGCTACACACATGTGACCTTAGAAATGATCGACTCGCAGGGAGGTGTAGAAACGCTGGAGTTCAACATCGTGCCAGACAAGCAAGCAGATTTCTATAGTGGTTTTCTGGGTGAAACCACTTCGCTGGCACAGGCTATTTTTGGCAAACCGGCGGGAGTCCAGGTGCCTTATCGCCAGGGAGATGTGGTGTGCGTCAAGATCTTGTCAGTAACTTCCCGCAGCAGCGCATCACAGGCCACCAGGGCCAGCGAAAAGCGCCAGGCCAAAGCGCAAGAGGCGCAAGAGCAAATCGAGCGCACCAACGCCATGATCTTTGCTTCTACCTATGAAGGAAAGTGGGGAGGATACGATCCCGACTCGATCCAGCCCGCCCCCGATAAAACTTCGCCGGACAAACCTGAAAACTAATTGTTCGGGACATAAAAATCCCAGGATCGTTGCAGATCCTGGGATTTTATGCATGTCTTATTCTGATAACCGCAGCTATTCTTCCTTGCCTGCGGTTATTTCTTTCTGGCGAGCTGCGACCACTTCCTGGGCAATGTGCGCAGGCACCATTTCGTAATGTGAGAATTCCATTGAAAACACGCCGCGGCCGCCTGTCATAGAGCGCAGGTCCGTGGTATAGCGCTGCATTTCTGCCAAAGGCACTTGAACGATCACGATCGAATGTCCTTTTTCGTTTTCCATACCCTGCACTCTCGCCCGGCGGGTGTTCATGTCGCCCATAATATCGCCCATGTTGGCTTCAGGCACGACCACGCGCACGTTCATGATCGGTTCTCGCAGTACCGGATTGGCCTCTTTGAATGCCAGCTTGAAGGCTTCACGTCCGGCAATTTCAAACGCCACGGGTTTCGAGTCAACCGGATGCTCCTTACCATCGAATACCGAAACCCTGACATTCAGGACAGGGTAACCGGCAATCACGCCTTCCTTCATCACGCTGCGAACTCCTTTTTCGATCGCCGGTATATAACTGGATGAAATCGCGCCGCCAAACACATCATTAACGATCTCAAATTCCTGTTCTTCCAGGGGGTAGACGCGCAGGTGCACTTCACCAAACTGGCCCGCGCCGCCGGTTTGCTTCTTGTGGCGATACATCGCCTGGCCGTCCTTGGTGATCGTTTCCTGGTAAGGCACTTTGGGCAGCACGGTGAGCAAGTTCGTCTGAAACTTAGCTTCGGCCTTGCGGATGGCCACGTCTATATGTTGATCACCCATACCCTGCAGGATGGTTTGGTTCGTGCTGGGCTCCTGTCGCCAGCTCAAGGTCATATCTTCTTCACACAGGCGATTCAAGGTCGGACTGATCTTAGCTGCGTCCCCCTGGCTCTTCGGGAAGACTGCCACGCTGAACAACGCAGTCGGGTAGTCAGGCACCGGCAGCGTCAGATGGTGAGCCTTATCGCAAAAAGTGTCGCCGGTGCTGGTGACATTCAATTTGGCCACTGCCACAATATCGCCGGAATGGGCTACTTTTACACCAATCTGCTCTTTGCCGCGCAAGATATACAAAGTACCAAGACGCTCCTCGGCGCCCTTGGTGTTGTTCCAGACACGGCTGTCAGCATTCAAAACGCCTGAATACAAGCGGAAATAGGTGATCCTACCCACAAAAGGATCGGCAGTTGTTTTCCAGACGTAAGCTGCCAGCGGGCCTCCGTCAGCAGTGGTTATTTCCTCTTCGCCGCTCTTGCCTTGGGCTTTGACAACCGAAGCTTCCGCCGGCGAAGGCATCAAGGCAATCATGGCATTCAGCAGCGGAGCCAGGCCAACCTCGGCGCTGCCAGCAGAGGCAAATACAGGGATGTAATCCCCGGAGAGAATCACCTTCTTTAAACCGCGCATCACCTCTTCCGGGCTCAATTCAACGCCTTCTAGGTATTTTTCCAACAAGGCATCTTCGCCTTCGGCAGCCGCTTCGATGACCGCCATGCGCGCTTCTTCTGCTTCAGCAGCAAATTCTGCCGGGATATCCTGAGTGGTTTTGCCATCGCCCAAATAAGCCTTCATGGTCAGCAGGTCGATCACGCCTTTGAAGTCGGCTTTCTCTCCCCAGGGGATTTGCACCGGGATCAAGCGTTTTTCCGAGATTTCCTCTACCGTTGAAAGAGCCTTGCGGAAATTGGCATTATCACGGTTCATCTTATTGATCACAATAAAACGCGGCAAATTGAACTTGTCGCAATACTTCAGAGCAATTTCGGTGCCCACTTCGGCGCCGGCAACCGCATCGATCAGGATGAGCGCCCCATCTGCCACCCGCAGCGCCGAGATCATTTCTCCCACGAAATCGGTGTAACCGGGCGTATCTAACAAGTTAATCTTAAAATCAGAATACTCGATGGGGATAACACCCGTCGAGAGGGATATCCCTCGCCGAATCTCTTCATCCTCAAAATCAGCCGTGGTCGTACCATCTTCGATCTTCCCCAGGCGCGTGGTGGCGCCGGTAAAGTGCAAAAAGGCTTCGGCCAACATAGTTTTACCCGAGCTGGAATGCGAAACCAGGGCAATGTTACGAATCTTATCAGTTGTATACTCTTTCATTACGAAACCCTTCCTGTAATAATCATAATCATGCAGTCCTTGATTCTACGTTATCTCTCCGTCCTTGTCAAAGAGAAAATTATAAAAAGCGATTGCGTCTGCTCTTACGGGCAGACGCAATTCCTGAAAATAAATCTCTGAGACTGTTTTCCCTCTTATCCAGCTTTGGGCTCTTCCGACGCAGGCGGTTCGGACTGTGGGTTTTCAACAACCGGCTGCGCAGCAGCATGCGCCTCGGCGGCTTTCAACCCCGGCAGTGATTTTAGCGCGGCCACCAGGTCGATCCCGGTCAGCGAATCAACCACCTCCGGCATCTGCGCCAGGATACTGGCGACATCCCGCGTGATCTTCGCCGCACCTGTGCCCGTATCTTCTCCGCCGCCGTTGTTGATCAAAACGATCCTCTCCGTCTTCGAGAGCGGTTCCGCAATGGCACCCGCCAGGGCAGGCAAATTCTGGATCAGCAACTGTAAGATCGCCGCCTGGGTATACTGCTCCCAGGCCTCAGCCTTCCGGCGCATCGCTTCTGCTTCCGAAAGACCCTGCGCCTTGATCACTTCTGCCTGGATCAGGCCCTTAGCCTTGTTTACATCCGCTTCCGTCATACCGCGCGCTTTGATCACATCAACATCCGCCAGGCCGCGGGCCTTATTGGCAGAAGCTTCGCCTTCACCCACAGAGCGCACCGCTTTCGCCTTACCCTCCGCTTCGATCTCCATCTGGTAGCGGCTGGCGTCGGCGATCGTCCGTACCCGGTATTGTTCAGCTTCCGCCGGCTTCTTGACCGTGGCTTCCAGCTCGCGCTCCCTGCGCAGCGCTTCCTGCTCCTGCACCTCTATCTGCTTGCGTTTCTCCACCACAGAAATCTGGATTTCCTGCTCCTTGACCTTCTGATTGATAATATTTTGCTGCAGCGAATACGCCAGATCAGATTCCGCCTGGATGCGATTGACCGAGCCATCGTATTCCGCTTTATTGGAGCGATAATCTCGATCTGCCTCGGCGATCTTGGTGTTCGCTGCCAGCTTGGCAATCTCGCCTTCCTGGCGCGCCTTGGCCGAAGCTATCGCCGCATCTCTGGCAGCCTGGGCTTGGCCAATCTCAGCGTCACGTTTTACCTCCGCAGTGCGGGCCTTACCCAGGGCATCCAGGTAGCCCTCATCATCATGGATATTCTTGATCGTAAACGAAATGTTCTGCAGGCCCATGTTGTGCATATCCTGCGCCGAAACAGTCTGCACGGTCTGGGCGAATTTATCCCGGTCTTTGTAAATTTCCTCAACCGTCATCGTGCCCAGGATGGCGCGCAAATGACCTTCCAAGGTCTGCAAAGCCACGTTCTTAATTTCAACCTGGGTTTTAGACAAGAACTGCTCAGCCGCCGTGACGATCGAAACATCATCGGAGGCAATCTTGACCTGGGCCACGCCATCCACCGTCACCGGAACACCCTGCAGTGTGTACACGTTCTGAGTAACCACCTCGATGGTGATCAACTCAAGAGAAAGCAGATCAACCCGCTCAATGACCGGGAGAATAAACGCGCCACCACCGCGCACGATCCGGAACGAACGCCGGGCTTTCTGCCCAGTAGACGGGTCCACGTAAGAGCTTTTGCGACCCGAAATAACCAAGACCTGGTTGGGACCAACCTTCTTGTAACGGGAAGCAAAAACCAAACCGATCATCAATACAACCGCGAACAAGACTACCGCTGCGAACGAGGCAATTACAGGACCACTCATTTTTCACTCTCCATCAACTAATTATGATTCTTCTGAACTATTATGACTCTTCGGCCGGCTCAACAAAAGCCACGCCTCCCAATATGCGCACCACCTTGACCGGCGTGCCCCGGCCAATGCCCTCCCCTGTGCGGCTGCGCGCTGAAAAGGTCACCCGCCCGCCTTGGGCCACCAGGGCAATCTCGCCCAGGCCGCCCTTCGGGATCGGGGTGATGATCTCGCCAATTTGCCCGGCCAGGTCGGCTATACGCACCTCGCTCGAGCCCTGCGGCTTGATGAACAAATACAGAAAACCTATATAGGTGATTGCCGAAAACGCGATGCCCCCCAGCGATGCCCAAACCAGGCTGCCCCGATCCGAAACATCGAACATCGTTTTGGAGATCAAGCCAACTGCCCCAAAGGCGGTCACGAAAGTGGCAATGGTCAGAGGGCTGATCGGGGAAAGGGCATGTTCCGTGCTGCCGTCGTGACCGCCCAAGTCGAAGTGACCGCCAACATCTACATCCCCCCCGGCGTCCATGTCCATTCCCAGGTGCCCGGTAAATAATAAGAACAAGGCATAAATCAATCCCAGGATCAAAAGTACGATATACAGGGTGTTAACCGATGCGCTGCTTAAGAAACTCATAGGGCCTCCGATTGCTCTGATTATAATTATACAATAACATCCATCATTCGACCCCATACCCATATTTTATGGGTTAAGGCTATAATCTTCTCCAGTAGAAGGATACTGACAACTACCAAGAGATTGTGATGTGAGATTACTATTCCTTTTTCTGGATGGGGTTGGATTGGGGCCCAACGATCCCAACACCAATCCCTTTGCCCGCACCGCCATGCCCAACTTGAAAGACCTGCTGGCGGGCGCCGCTCTCCTGGCATCCCATGCGCCGCTGGAAACCGGGCGCGCCACGCTGCTGTCATTGGATGCCTGCCTAGGTGTGGCGGGCCTGCCGCAATCGGCCACCGGACAGGCGGCGCTGCTCACCGGGCAGAATATCCCTGCGGAGATTGGCTATCATTATGGCCCAAAGCCGGACGCCCAGGTGGCGCGTTATTTGCGCACCGCCAGCCTGTTCCACACCCTGCACCGTTCAGGAAAGCGCACCGCTCTCTTGAATGCTTACCCGGAGCGCTATTTCCAGGCAATTGCATCGGGCCGGCGCCTCTACTCTGCCATTCCGTTGGCAGTGCACAGCGCCGGCATCCCGC
This sequence comes from uncultured Anaerolineaceae bacterium, assembly GCA_964629965.1. Lineage (GTDB taxonomy): Bacteria > Chloroflexota > Anaerolineae > Anaerolineales > UBA4823 > CAZVRZ01. The sequence goes on along the minus strand of CAZVRZ010000179.1, from coordinate 2,728 downwards.
TCAAGACCCAAGAAGACCTGTTTATTGGGCAGGCTATTTCGGCTGATTTCAGCGGCCAGGGCTGGCGCAGCGACTTGGGCGTTCCAGATGCACCCGTGCTCACCTACCGCCAGGCAGGCCGGCGCCTGGCCGAGCTGGCAAACCTTTACGACCTGGCCTTTTTCGAATATTGGCTGAGCGATTACGCCGGTCACAGGCAAGATATGCAGGCCGCTTGCAAACTGCTCGAAACGCTCGATGCCGTCTTGGAAGGTTTACTGGCATCCTGGCAGGATGATGAAGGCCTGATCCTGATCACCTCCGACCATGGAAACCTGGAAGACCTTGGCACCCGCCGCCACAGCGCCAACCCGGTGCCCTGCCTGCTGATCGGCAGCCGGGAATTGCGCCGGCGGTTTGCCCGCAACCTGCGCGATATCACCAGCATCACGCCGGCCATCTTGGAATTTCTGAACGTATGACAAACCCAGCCCGCGGCATCGTTTTTGACATTCGCCGGTTCTCGATCCACGACGGCCCCGGGATCCGCACCACGGTTTTTCTCAAAGGCTGTCCACTATCCTGCGCCTGGTGCCACAATCCAGAGGGTCAATCCTCCACGCCGGAGCGTATCCTGCGCCTGGAACGCTGCCTGCGCTGCGGCGCATGCGCGGCTGCCTGCTCTCACGACGCCATCCGGTGGGATGGCGTCGATTACCTCACCGACGATTCCATCTGCGTTCTCTGCGCCGAATGCGTCGCAGCTTGCGCCTCAGAAGCGCGCCAGATCGCCGGGCAAGAAATGGATGTGGACCAGGTGCTGGCAGCAATCGAGCGCGACACTCCCTTCTACGATGAGTCGCATGGCGGCGTAACCTTTTCCGGCGGCGAACCGCTCGCCCAGCCTGGCTTCCTGCAAGCTCTGCTGCACACCTGCCGCCGGCGCGAGCTGCACACGGCGGTCGATACCAGCGGCCTGGCAACCTGGGAGGTCTTCGACAACCTGCGCACCTGGGTAAACCTGTTCTTATACGATCTGAAGTTAATTGACGACCAGGCTCACCGGGCCTACACCGGCGTTTCGAACCGCCTGATCCTAGCAAATCTGCGGGCGCTTTCGGAGCACAGTCACGATATCTGCATCCGCATACCTGTCATCCCAGGGATAACAGACAATGAAGAAAATATACGTGGCATCGGCGCTTTCCTGAGCTCTTTGCCCAACCGCCACCCGGTCGAACTGCTGCCCTACCATCCCACCGCCCAGGCCAAATACGAACGCCTGGCACGCCCATACGACCTCAAAGGTACTTCATCGCCATCCGGCGGACACCTTGCCACACTCGCCCAAATCCTGCTAGAATACGACTTAACGGTGGTTTTTGACCCACCAGGAGCCTGATCATGCCTCTATCCGAACGCGTTACCCGCCTGCGCCAACAAAGCCTGGAAACGGTTCCCACGCTTTCCTCGGAGCGCGCCGAGCTGCTCACCGAATTCTATCGCCAAAACCTGGGGCTGCTCTCTGCACCCGTCCGGCGAGCCATGGCTTTTCAATACCTGTTGGAACACAAAACAATCTGCATCAACCCCGGCGAGCTGATCGTAGGAGAAAAAGGCCCCCTTCCCCAGGCCGCACCCACCTACCCCGAGCTGTGCTGTCACAGCCTGGAAGACCTGGCCATCCTCGACGCCCGTCCCAAGATCCCCTTCAAAGTGAACGCCCACGCCCTCCAGGTCTACCGGGATACGATCATCCCCTTCTGGCAGGATTTGTCGATGCGCACCCGCATCTTCGAGGAGATGACGGATGAATGGAAAGCCGCCTACGAAGCCGGTATCTTCACCGAGTTCATGGAACAGCGCGCTCCAGGTCACACCGTGCTGGATGACAAGATCTATCACAAGGGAATGTTGGATTTCCAGCAAGAGATCCAGCGCAGCCTGGAACAGTTGGATTACCTGAACGACCCGCAGGCCTACGCCCGTCAGGAAGAGCTGAAGGCCATGTCCATCTGCGCCGTGGCCATCATCCGCTTCGCCGAACGGCATGCGCAATACGCCGCAGAGCTGGCCCGCCAAGAAGCGGACCCGCCGCGCCGTCAGGAGCTGGAAAAGATTGCCGCCATCTGCCGGCTGGTTCCCGCCCACGCCCCACGCACTCTCTGGGAAGCCCTGCAGTATTACTGGTTCGTGCACCTGGGCGTTACCACCGAACTCAACACCTGGGATGCCTTCGACCCGGGTCACCTCGACCAACACCTGTTCCCCTTCTATCAAAATGACCTGGCCCAGGGCCGTTTGACTCCGGAGGAAGGGCGCGAGCTGCTGCAGTGCTTCTGGATCAAGTTCAACAACCAGCCCGCCCCGCCAAAGGTGGGCGTCACGGCTGCCGAATCGGGCACGTACACCGATTTTGCCCAGATCAACATCGGCGGCGTGGACAAGAACGGCGCCGACGCGGTCAACGAAGTCAGCTACCTGCTGCTCGACGTGGTCGAAGAGATGCGCCTGCTCCAGCCCAGCGCCTCCATCCAGGTGAGCAAGAAGAACCCTGACCGTTTCATCAAGCGCGCCGCCCGCATCATCCGCACCGGTTTTGGACAGCCTTCCGTATTTAATGCCGACCTGATCGCACAGGAACTGGTGCGCCAGGGTAAGAGCCTTGTGGATGCCCGCAACGGCGGCTCCAGCGGCTGTGTGGAGGTGGGCGCTTTTGGCAAGGAAGCCTACATCCTGACCGGTTACT
>CAZVRZ010000178.1:0-9765 GCA_964629965.1 uncultured Anaerolineaceae bacterium | reverse complement strand
GGCCAAGAGCCTCAACCCAAAAATTGGCTTCCAATTAGCCATTTTTCTTCGTAACACATACCGTTACGAAGAAGCTCTCCCCATCTTGCGTTTTCTCACCGCCCACTCGAATTACCACGAATTTTGGAATGAGCTTGGCACCGTACTGCATGATAAGCATCAATATCAAGAAGCCGTGGAAGCTTTCCGGTGCGCGATCGATTCTGCTGAATATTACGACTTTGAGTATGAGAACATGGAAGAATACTGCTCTGAGGCGGATAACGCCGATGCAAACTTGGGCTCCTATCGATGCAATTTATCCGATGCCTACCTGGCCCTCAATCAGCCCGCAGAGGCCCTGCAGGCAGTAGAGCATGTTGGAGGTAGTCGAGGTTGGATATGCAGATTAGAAGCTTTGCTGCAGATGGAAAAATACGAGGAGGTTATTCGTACAGCCCAGGAGGCAGTTGCGGATCTTAGCGAGGAAGATGACTATTTTTTTGATGTTGAATATATCCACATATTGTGGGCCCGAGCATTTGAAAAGATGGGCGCCATTGAAGAGGCCATTCGACATCTAAACAATATAGTTCTAAATGATCCGCTGGCTTCCAGCGTATTATCTGCCTTGACTGATATGCTTGAACAACAAGGCAGGCACGAGGAAGCTTTGCTAGTCATTGAAACTGTATTAGCGAGTGAATTGGATTCGAAAGAAGATCAAAATTCTTATTATGGTTGGGTGCGCTCGATGCAGATCGAGGTTTTGGTCGATCTAGGACGAGAGAGTGAGGCCGCCCAGATACTTAAGCAAGAAATCGAAACAAACGATCAATTTACGACTTTTCATCAAATCTTCAACATCAAGTACGATCTGCTCATATCTAACAGAAAAAAACACTCGTTCGTTGAAAAGCTCAGCGAGTTCCTATACAAATTCTTCTCTGATGATTCGACTTTAAACTGGATCTGGTCTATCCTCTTGATAAAAAAGGGGAAACTCCTAGAAGCTCAGGAAATCATCACAAGAACACTTTTGCTTGATATAAATGCCAATGAGCGATCGGAATTCCTGAACAATCTGGCTTACCTCCACCTTCTCCAAGGCCAGATGGAAGAGGCTGAAAATGTAATTCTGAAGGGAATAGAACTAGATAGCGGGGAGCAAAAGAATATCACCCATGGCCTGGGAGTGGCTTTTTTCAAGGATGGTCAAATCATCCCTGATTTCCGGGTGATTCACGATGATAAGGAAAATCGTCTAGATAGGTTCTGTTCGCCCGGAGCAACCTTGTTGGCTAACCTGGCCGCCAAGCGCTTGGCAGAAAATCGCATCGGGGAAGCCATCACTTTGGCAACCCGGATCCTTGCCAGCCCAATCAAAAATAAGAGCCTGGGATATGAGGTGCTCGCCTTCGCCCTGCTGGCAGCAGGACAGCGGGAGGCGGCGCGGGATGTACTCAAAAATGCCATAGAGCAAGGGATATCGGCAGACGAAATGGAGAAAGCCATACAGGCGCTGAATCAATCGTAATGAATAACGTTTCCACCTTCTTCCGCCTGCTGACTTCCCCCATCCCCGCCAAGAGCGATGATCTGCGCCGGCAGATTGACTCCCTCAACCAGGGCCTGCCGGCGGAGGGCATTTTCCAAGCTGATCCGGCCGATTTTGCCGCCATCCCGAGTACACCGTTCTCGTATTGGGTAGGCGAGGCTGTTTACAAAATGTTCTTTACACTACCTAATTTCGAGAGTGAAGGTAGAACATCAAAAGCAGGATTGTGTAGTGGGGATGATTTTCGGTTCTTACGACTATATTGGGAAGTTCAATCTAAAAAAATTGCTCACGGTCAGGATGGTGACCAGGTTATAGAAAAAACCTTTTTAGAACAACCATGGGTTTACTTTGCCAAAGGTGGAGCATATTCACCCTTCTATTCGGATGTTTATCTGCTTGTAAATTGGGGAGAAAATGGTAAGGAAATCAAAGATGGGGCATCAGATGGATCTCTGCCAGGGGCGCGCCCACAAAATACAGATTTTTTCTTCCTACCAGGAATAACTTTTTCCAGTCGCCCACACAAAAAGGGAAGTTTTAGGGCTTTGCCGAAGGGTTGTATATTTGCCCATAATGGACCTGCACTATTTGCTCCACACGAACAATTATTAGCTTTGATAGCCTTAACCAATTCCGCCTTTTTTAACTTTCTAGTTCAATTACAGATGGGAAGGGGTACGTTCGGAAGTGGACAGACTATGACATATGAGATCGGCTTGATTCAAAAAGCTCCTATACCTGCGCGTCTACCCTACGCAAAAGAAGAACTAGCAGCTCTGGCCTCACAAGCTTGTGGATTTGCACATAAGCTATCCTACAGCGATGAAACTACGCATGTATTCTGTCTACCCGCTCTGCTGTATTTTTCTGGCTTGACACTATCTGAACGCCTGCAAAACCTAGCTCAGAGCAAAAGTGAACACCAATCCAAACTGGCTGCTTTGCAGACCCAAATCGATGCTCTTGTGGCAGAACTATATGGCATGCAAGAATTAACTGCAAACAGTAGTAGTATTCAAAGTGGCGAGGAAAGCCGATCATCCTCCAATATACCAGATAGTACCCAAAGTGCTGATGATGAAGAAAGCGAGGCGGAAACCGCCCCCATCATGCAACCTGTATCGGTTGTCTCCGATTTCCTCATGTGGTGCGTCGGCGTCGCTTTCGGCCGCTGGGACGTGCGCTTTGCGCTCGATCCGAACAAGCTGCCGCCCCTGCCCGGGCCTTTCGACCCGCTGCCGGTCTGTTCGCCTGGCATGCTCACCGGCGCAGATGGGCTGCCCTTATCCGCTTCACCGCACGGTTACCCTTTGCCCGTTGCCTGGGACGGTTTCCTGGTCGATGACCCGGATCACCCCAACGATATAGTGGCAGCCGTCAGGAATGTGATACGCCTGTTATGGCCGGCAAACGCCGAAGCGATCGAAGCCGAGGCCTGCCAGGTCCTGGGTGTGCCCGATCTGCGCGCCTGGCTGCGCGATCCGCGCGGTTTCTTCACCTATCACATCCGGCGCTACTCCAAAAGCCGCCGCAAAGCGCCCATCTACTGGCTGTTGCAGTCGGCGAAACGCAATTATGGCATCTGGCTGTACTATCCCCGCCTGAACCCGGACAGCCTGTTCCGCGCCGGGCGCGAATATGCCGACGCCAAGCTCAACCTAGAAAATGGCCGCCTGGAGGATATGCAAAACAGCCTGGCCGCGGCGCTTGGCAGCGGGCGCAAGATCCAGGAGCGCAAGCTCGCCGCCCAGGCAGCGCTGGCCGCCGAGCTCAAATCGTTCCAGAAGGCTTTGGACGCCGCCGCGCTGCTGGAGGTCAAGCCCGATCTGAACGATGGCGTGCTGCTGAACATCGCTCCGCTGCACGAGCTGGTATCCTGGAAAGAAGCCGGAAGTGCCTGGCGGGAATTACTGCAAGGCAAGTACGAATGGAGCAGCATTAGCCAATGGCTGAGGCGCAAAGGATTGGTGAAAGGGTAATATGGGACTGATCGCGAACACACTTCTTGATATCCTCAAAGAGCAGCTCGACAGCCATCACGTGGTCGTCTGGTTCGATCCTGAAGAGGCTTACGGTGATCTGGTCGAGGCACTGGCCGGCCAACTGAGCGCGCCGGCGACCACCTTCGCCCGCTATGATCCGGAACAGGGCTTCCTGGCGCTGCGCCGCAGCCTGGAACCGGTCTGGGGCCAGGAGGAAGCGCCCCGCCTGCTGGTCTATGCGCCCCTGGCCGAGAGCAAGACGCACCATGCCTTGGCCGAGTTCATCACGGCCGGCGTGCAACTCGAACCGGGAGCACACCCGCCCGAGCGCAACACCCGCCTGGCAGTGGTTGCCCGGCGCGCCCTGGAGAAAGCGCTTCCGGCCGCCTCGGTCGAGACCATCGTGGCCGGAGTTGAGAAAGGACAGCTCAACCTGGCTGAGATTGAAGCGCTGGCCGAAAAAGGCCAGGAAGTGCAAATGGGGGCGCTGTCCATCGTCTTTCAGACCAGCAATGCAGAAGACATCGCCCTGCGTTTCCTGGCCGATCCAGCAGTAGACACAGACCTGGCTGCCAAAGCCGCCGGATCCGCGCTGGCCGGCCTGCTTGGCGAGGCCTTGGATGCGAGGCTGGGAGATGGCAGCGACCTGGCCGCGCTGCGGGCTGGGCTGGCCCGCCATCTGCTGGTGACCGAATTCCTGGGCTCGCTGTCCGGTGAAATCCCGGGCGCTCTGCAGACGATCCCCCTGCCCCAGAACAAAGCCGCCCGCCAGGCCGCCGCTCAAATCGTCCAGACCTGGCGGCTGCGGCGCGACCTGGCCGGCAGTTATGTACAGGCTGCTCAAACGATCGAGGCGGAATTCAGCCTGGAGGGGGCAGCCTGGACGGTCGAAAACTTGCGCTCCAGCGAGACGTTCTTGCGCTTCGAAAGGGCGCTGCAAACCCTGGTGGAGAAGGCGCTGGCCGATCAGCCCTCCCAAAACCTGTTGGAACTGGCCCGGCGCAGGCTGAACGGTTTCTGGGCCGAGCAGCAGCCCGAGATCAAGCTGCACTGGCAAGTGATCGCCGGAGCAGCCCGGGTGGCGCTCCAGGCCGGGCAAATCCGCCAGGCGCTGAGAGGCGATCTGTCTGCTGCTTCCCTGTTCAAACGGTACGTCGGAACGAGTTCCGGCGGAGCAAGCTCCAGCAGCGAAAGCGCCGCCGATACTGGCGCCTGGTGCGGCCTAGATACACTGCAGCGCCAGTTGGAACGCGACGTGCACAACTTCGACCTGGATCCCCAGGCGCACGATCCGTTGCTCAAGCTAGTCGCCGCGGCGCAGCAGAGTTACGCCGAAGCCGCACACCAGCTTGCCTCTCACTTCGTGCGCGCCTACGAGGCGGCCGGCTTTAACCTGGCCGGAGTGATCCAACAAGCGGATATCTATCACGACTTTGTCGACCCGGCTGCGGCGGACGAGCCAACGGCCTATATCCTGGTAGACGCATTCCGCTTTGAGATGGCGCGCGAGCTGTGTGAGCCGCTCCCAAAAGATTGGAAAGTGGAGCTGACCCCGGCCTTGGCCACCCCACCCACCATCACGGAGGTGGGCATGGGGGCGCTCATGCCCGGCGCAGAGAACGGCCTGGCGCTGGTTTCGGCGGGCAGCGGCAAGCTGGGGGTTGGCGTGCTGGACGCGGTTTTGAAAAACCGTTCTGAGCGCATGAAGCACATCCAGAAAAAAGGCCCGGCGCCGGTGGCGGTAGTTGAGCTCAACCAAATCGCGCCGCTCAAAGATAAAGACGTCCGCAGCAGCCTTAAGGCGGCCCGTTTGGTGGTTGTCACGGCCACGGATGAGATTGATGGCATGTGGGAGAATCAACCGCACATGGCGCGCCAGCTCCAGGATCACATTTTCGATCAACTGCGCCGGGGCATGCGCGCCTTGTTCAATCTCGGCGTCGGCAGGGTCATCATCACTGCCGATCATGGCTTCCTGGCTGGTGAGCGTTTGATGATCGGCGAAGCGTTGGATGCACCTGGCGGCGATACGGCCGACCTGCACCGCCGGGTGTGGGTGGGAAAAGGCGGAGCGGTGGTTCCCGAGTGCTTGCGAAAGCCGCTCTCGGCCTTTGGGATGGGCGGCGACCTGGAGATCGTAACGCCGTATGGCATGTCCACCTTCAAAGCGCCAGGCGGCTCAACCGAATACTTTCATGGCGGGCTGAGCTTGCCAGAGCTGGTCATCCCAGTGATATCGGTATCGGCCGGTAAAGCCAAGGCCCTGGCCGATACGCCGGCCTTCCGCTGGACGGTTACCCCCGGCAGCAGGCAGATCAGCACCCGCTTTTTCTCGGTGACGGTCAAAGGCGAAGCCGCCGACCTGTTCTCGATGGCGGCGCCTCCCCGCTTGCGGGTAGAGCTGCGCGCCGATAGCCACGTGATCTCCACCCCCGTGGCAGCCAGTTATGGCTTCAACGAGGCCACTCGCGACGTGATGATGGAATTCGAACCGGATGCGCCAGGATCATTGCGGGCCAACACGATCACGCTGCACATCACCGATATCCCTTCCGCGGACACCGTGACCCTGCTCTTGCTGGATGAGCTCGGCGCCAGCCTGTACCCCGAAACAACGATACCTATCAACGTGGCCATCTGAGATTGTACGGTTGGCTATACGAAGGAGCGAGCATGCAACCATTGGATGAATTAGATCGCAAAGCAACGCAGGCTTTTGCCGGGCGAGTGGTGCGTAAAGACCTGGTGCGCCAGGTCAAGGTGGGCACCAACGTGCCGGTGTACGTGCTGGAATATCTGCTCGGCAAGTACTGCGCCACCGATGACCTGGCCTCGATCGAGGCCGGCCTGCGCCTGGTGAATTCCACCCTGGCGGAGAGCGTCATCCGCCCCGATGAGGCCATGAAAGCCCAGTCGCGCGTTAAAGAGCGCAGCCTGATGACCTATATTGATAAGGTCTCGGTACGCCTGGATGGCACCAAATACTGGGCCGACCTGGTCAACTTCAGCCACAGCTTCATCCACATTCCGGACAGCATCGTCCGCAAATATGACCGGCTGCTGGAAGGGGGCATTTGGGCGCAGGTCAAGCTGGAATACCGCGAGGACGAGGAAGTCTCCGGGAAAGCCCGCCCGTTCTTTATCACCGAGCTCAATCCCATCCAATTAGCCACCTTCAGCCTGGACGATTATTCTGCTCGCCGGGCAGAATTTACGACCGGCGAGTGGATTGACCTGATGGTGCGCAGCATGGGTCTGGAGCCGGCTCACTTCACCCAGCGGGTGAAGCTGCTGATGCTGATGCGGCTGGCGCCGATGGTGCAGCGCAACTTCAACCTGATCGAGCTGGGGCCGCGCGGCACAGGCAAGTCGTTCGTTTACCGTGATCTATCCCCCTATTCGATCCTGATCTCGGGCGGTAAAACGACCGTCCCCAACCTGTTCTATAACATGAGCACGCGCAAAGTGGGCCTGGTGGGGATGTGGGACGTGGTGGCCTTCGATGAGGTCGCCGGCGTCCAGTTTGACGACAAGACCGCCATCCAGATCTTGAAGGATTATATGGAGAGCGGCAGCTTCAGCCGCGGGCGCGAAGAGCTGGTGGCAGAAGCATCCATCGTCTTTGCCGGCAACATCAATCAACCGGTGGATGTGTTAGTAAAAACCAGCACGCTTTTCCAGCCGCTGCCGGACGAGATGCAGGATATGGCCTTGATCGACCGCATCCATTTCTACATCCCGGGCTGGGAGCTACCCAAGATGCGCAACGAGTTCTTGAGCGATCACTACGGCTTTGTGGTGGATTACCTGGCGGAGGCCTTCCGCGAGCTGCGCCGGCGCAACTACACCGATGTGATCGATCGCAGCTTTTCCCTGGGCACGGACCTGAACACGCGGGACGCCAAAGCCGTGCGCCGCACCCTTTCTGGCCTGATCAAGCTGCTGCATCCGGCCGGCGACCCAACAAAAAGCGAGATGGCGGAATACCTGGAGCTGGCGTTGGAAGGCCGGCGGCGGGTCAAAGAGCAGCTTAAGAAGATGGGCTCCTTCGAATACTACCAGACTTCTTTCTCCTATATTGATAACGAGAGCATGCAGGAGCATTTTGTCGGCGTTCCCGAAGAGGGCGGGCGCGCGCTGATCGGCCAGGATCCAATGCCCCCCGGCAGCGCCTACACGGCTGCAGTCAACGAAAACGATACTGTTTCGCTGCACCGCATTGAAATCAGCCGCATGAGCGGGTCTGGCAAGCTGCGCGTGACCGGCAGCCCAGACCGCAGCATGAAAGAGTCCATCGTAACCGCTTTTGACTATGTGCGGGCTAACCGCTCCCGCCTGGGGATCGAGCGCGACCTGGACAGCTACGATTTCCACGTGCAGATCGTGGACTTAATGCAGTCAAAGGAAGGCTCGCAGGGCGGCGTGGCTTTCTTTGTGGCACTCTACTCCCTACTGCGAGACAAACCGCTGCTGGCGGGCCTGGTTGTGCTAGGCGAAATGACCATCCAGGGCAACATCCTGCCAGTGCGCTCCTTGATCGAGCCGCTGCAGGTGATCGTGGACAACGGGGCCAAGAAAGTCCTGGTGCCGGTCAGCAACAAGCGGCAATACCTGGAAGTGCCCGGAGATCTGTTGGAACGCGTCGATCCGATCTTTTACTCAGAACCGTTGGCGGCAGCCTTGAAGGCCATTGGGATGTCGTAAGTAGACTGAAATCTTGTTCAAGAAAAGATGAATGGCAGCAGGCACATCAACCACAGGAGACAAAACACCAAACATGCCAACGAAAACGAACGAAAAACCAGGATGCCTGAGCAAGCTCTTCCCATTCTTGGGAAAAGCGAAGAAAGAGGCGAGCGAAGAAGCGCTTCCTTACCGTTTACGCGATGATTTTCTCTCTCCGGCAGAATTCTCATTCTACAAAGTCCTCGCCTCGCTCTCCGGCGATCAGGTTGCGATCCAGTCGAAGGTCAGGCTGGCGGATCTTTTCTTTGTGGCCCGCCCCAACGAAAACCTGGCGCATCTCAACCGGATCGCCCAGCGCCATGTGGACTTCCTGGTTTGCGATACCCCAACGATGAAGCCGCTGTTTGGCATCGAGTTGGACGATTCGAGCCACCGGCGCAGCGACCGGCAAGAACGCGATTTGTTTGTTGCAAAGGTTTTCCAGACCGCGCATCTGCCATTGGTGAGGGTGCCGGTGCAGCGGGATTACAACTCGCGAGAAATCGCCACGCTTATTGCGCCGTATATGCCAGATAAGGCCAAGGTTGCTGGTGCGCCGCCACCGGAGCCCGAAGCCGACCAGCCAACAGGTGCTACGCCGGTTTGCCCGAAGTGTGGCATTCCTATGATCTTGCGCACCGTGGCGCAAGGCGAGCACCAGGGCAAACAGTTTTACGGCTGTGCGAATTACCCACGCTGCAGAGAAGTCAAACCGGCAAAAGCGCACGGCGGAGGTTAGTCTCGTGGCAATGAATTCCATTCTATTTTACAATCTTGATGAGCCTTACGGCAGCTTCTCGAATTTCTCCCGGCATGCCATCTACCTAAAAGGCAAGATCTGGCCGACCTCTGAACACTACTTCCAGGCGCAGAAATTCGCCGGTACGCCGTTTGAAGAGCAAGTGCGCCAGGCCGGCTCGCCGCGCCAGGCCGCTGAAATTGGGCGAGATCGCGCCAAGCCGCTGCGCCCCGATTGGGAAACGATCAAAGAGGCTGTGATGTGCGCGGCGGTACGGGCCAAGTTCACCCAGCATCCCGACCTGGGCGAGATGCTGCTCTCCACCGGAGATGCGCTGTTGGTGGAGCACACCACCCATGACAGGTATTGGGCCGATGGCGGCGATGGCAGCGGTCAGAACCGGCTGGGCTATATCTTGATGGAGATACGCCAGGAGCTTCTACAAGCGACAGCCGATGCAAAAGCCATCACTGCAGAGTACCCCGAATACCAGCGGGATCAGTTCACCGTCAGCGCTGATCCGGCCAGGCTGGATGTCAGTGTGATCCATCGCTACCTGGCACAGGAATCGTACTGGGCGCAAGACCGCCCGCTGGAAGTCATTCAGAGATCGATCACACATTCGCTGTGCTTTGGCGTGTACGCCGGCGATCAGCAGGTGGGATTCGCCCGGGTGGTCACCGATCATGCCACCTTCGCCTGGTTATGTGATGTTTTTGTGCTCGAATCACACCGCGGGCTTGGCCTGGGAAAATGGTTGGTGGAATGCATCGTGAACT
>CAZVRZ010000177.1:7098-9804 GCA_964629965.1 uncultured Anaerolineaceae bacterium | reverse complement strand
GGAGATGGCATCTGGCTGATGGAGCTTGACCAAGCCTTGGGACGCATTCAAAAGGAGACCGGCATCGAGCGGTTCGACTTGATCGGGTTTGATGCCTGCCTGATGGGCCTGGTCGAAGTCTACCAGACCATGGCTCCTTACGCCCGCTATGCCGTGGCCTCTCAAGAAGTGGAGCCCAGCCTGGGCTGGGCGTATGCCAGCTTTTTGATCGATCTAGCATTTACCTCCGAGATGAACGGAGACGATCTGGCGAAATCGATCGTTAATACTTACATCGACAAAGACGAGCGTATCACCGACCAGCAAGCCCGCCAGGAACTGGCCGATGAGATGCTCAACAGCAAAACCCCTAGCGCTTCTGAAGCAGCCGAAGAGCTCCGCTATGATGTCACCCTGGCTGCGGTTGACCTTGACCGGATCGGGGAGGTTGTTTCCACCCTGGATGAGTTTACTTATGCCATTGCCGAAGAAGATCAGAATATCATCGCTGAGGCTGGCAGATATGCCCAATCTTTCGAGAATGCGTTCGATGAGGATTTGCCTTCCCCTTACATCGATCTGCTCAGCTTTGTCAGCCTGATATTAGAGTACGATATCAGCCAGCAGACAGAGCAAGCCGGAGCAGATCTCCAGAATGCTATTGAGCAGGCGGTACTCATAGAAAAGCACGGTGAAGGGCGCGATGGCGCTACTGGGCTTTCGATCTACTTCCCTGTCTATGATCTTTACGAACTTTCGGACAACCTGGGCTATACCACCGTTGCATCCACTTTTACCGAACAATCGCAGTGGGATGAGTATCTCGAATATTACTTCACCAATGAACCACCCCAATCCGATTCATGGGAAGAAGTGGATGCCTGGCAGTATGAAGAAAAATCTCGCAGTCCCGGACGGCGGGTGGGCAACCAGCCCATTGAGATTGAAACGCTCGTGCTATCAGGCGATGTCGCGTCCCCTGAGCAGCCGGTCACACTCGACACCGTGGTAAGAGGCTCGCAGATCGCATTCATTTACGTTTTCATTGGACGAGTGCTGGATGATGAGCAAACCATGCTGATCGAAGATATAGATTACATCGATGCCGAGCAGGTAAAGCAAGTAGGTGGTATTTTCTACCCCGAGTGGGGCAGCAATGAAGTAGAGATTTCGTACGATTTCGAGCCGATCGTCTATGCCATATGGGACGGAAAGACTTTGGCGCCTGCACTGCTGATGCCGGATGATTACGGCGAAGAATCGGCAAGCTATGTCGTGGAAGGCATTTATCACTTTGCTAATGGCAGCCCCGATCGTTATGCCCAAATGATCTTTCGGGATGGCGAGTTGGAGCGTGTGATTGGATTCACCGGGAAAGAGGGAGGCGCGCCGCGCCAAATCACCCCTGCTATGAACGATCAATTTACGATCCTGGAACAGGGCATCTATTTGACCGATGATGAAACGGATTTCAGCCAGCCGGGCGTAACCCTGGTGTTTGGAGAAGACAACTTCACCTGGGAAGAGATTTCCGCCTTGCCAGGGATCTACGTGGTGGGCATTATGGCTGAAGATTTCGATGGCAACCTGTATGCCCAGTTCGAAGTGATCGAGGTAATTGAATAAGTCAGGTTGTCTTTAGGTATTTTTCCCGGTTCGCGCTGCGTGCAATCTTTCCGCTGCTGGTCTTGAGCAGCCAGCCATGCTCGACCATCCGCACAAACCTCAGCGCCACATCCGAGCGGCGCGTGATCGTACGGCGGATCTCGTTCGCCACCGTATCCAGGGCAGTTTGGCGCTCATTCGGCGACATATCCGGGTGGATACCCGCAGCGGCTTCATCGACTTCAGCCAGCAGGACTACATCCTCGGTGCCTACCTGTTCGTTGAACACACCAAACGCCGCCGTACGTCCCGGGTACACGCCTGGCACATCATTGGCTAACGTCTCCAGATCCTGCGGATAAATATTCTTGCCGCCCACAATGATCAGGTCTTTCTTACGTCCCGCCACGTACACTTCGCCGTCCGCCAGGTAGCCCAGGTCGCCCGTCAGAAACCAGCCTTCGTAAAAGGCTTGCTCGGTGGCATCCTGGCGGTGGTAATAACCTGTCAGCATACAATCGCTGGAGATGGCAATCTCACCGATAGCGCGTTCCGGCAGATCGCATCGCTGAGAGCATTCATCCGCATCACCCAGGATACGCACACGAGTATTGCTGATTGGCCTGCCCGCCGAGAGCACCAGCATTTCCTCTCCCCCCGGCTGGAGCGGACGCGCCAGGCGTTCTTGAAAATAAGCCTGCGAGTCGATCCGATCCAGGGTAACCGGTCCGTCAAGGCCGCCTTGCGAGACAGCGAAAACGTTCTCAGCCATGGCATAACAGGTCGCCAACGCTTCTGTTCGCAGGCCGTAGGAAGAAAAACGCTCCAAGAACATCTGATGACTTTTCCAGGACATTGGCTCCGAGCAGTTGATCACTGCCCGCCAGGAAGCAAGGTTCACACCGAGCAGGTCGCGATCCTGCACTTTGAGCGCGCAGAAGTTGTAAGCGAAGTTCGGCAGCCAGGACAACGAGCCCTGGTATTGCGATACTGCCTGGAACATGCGGTAGGGAGCGCGTATCCAATCGAAAGGCGACATCAGCACCAGCGGAATATGCCGCAGCACGGGCATAATGAAGCCGGCAATCAGGCCCATATCGTGGTAGAGCGGCAGCCAACTGA
>CAZVRZ010000177.1:0-7088 GCA_964629965.1 uncultured Anaerolineaceae bacterium | reverse complement strand
CGAATCGACCAGGCGTAGAGCCTCGGCGTAACTTTCCAACTGGTTGAAGATGGACTGCGCCGACAAAGCCACGCCTTTCTGCAGCCCAGTGGAGCCGGAAGAATGCTGCAAAAGCACGATCTCCTGCGGTGAACGTTCCAGCCCGGCCAGGCCAGAGAAATCAACATCTTCTAGCGGGTAAATCTCTGTACAAAGCAGCACTGATCGCACCGGTGAAGGCTGCGGACCCTGCAGCATGGCCTGCTGCACTTCGGGTTCGAACTCAGGATATGTGATCACCGCCGCCGGGGCGGTCACCTGGAAGAGCGCCGCCAGTGATTGGCGATACTGCTCGGGCGACAGTTTCTCGGTGAGAAAAGGCATGATAGACGGCACAGCCCCGTACAACATGGCGCCGAAGAAGGCATCTGCCAGCGCTTCGCCGTGCTGCAGGATCAGGATCACCACCTCGCCGGGCTGGATACCGGCTGTTCGTAAAGCGCCGGCATAGCCCAACGCGCCCTGCATGAAACACCGCCAATCCAGCGCCAGGTCGGGTTGGCGGCTGAACAACAAGCGCATAGCGATCCGCTCAGGATCGGCCAAGTAATTCTGGCGCAGTTGGGCAGCAACGTTGAACATATCGTTGGTCAGCTCTGGCGCTGCTGGATCAAGGCAGCCAGATCGGCCAACGTATCAAAAGTATCCGCGGTAAGCTCGGTATCGTCAATGCGCACAGCAAAGGTTTGTTCTACGAACAGCGCCAGGTCAACCAGGTGAAAAGAGTCGACCAAGCCGCTGGAGATTAGCTTTTCACTCTCGCCCAGCTTCCGGTTGGGCTGCTTGAGCACATCGCGGGTGATATATCCGGCCAATTGCTCAACAATCTGGCTCATAAAAGTACTTCCTTTCTATTCGCTGAGTACAGCGCATGGGCGATTATAACGCAGATGTGTCCATCTGGATGTGTGCATCCAGAAACACAACCTATTTATCTGTTAACAACTCCAAGAGCCGCGGCAGCACTGCTTGCGCCAAGAGCGCATCGCCCTGTGCATCCATATGGATAGCGCTGTTGGTGAAACGTTCCGCCGGGACAATGTTCCAGGCATCCAGATAGCGCCAGTCGGACTGCGCACTGTGTTGGGCAAACTGCTCGCGGTACTGGTCGTAGGCCCAGCGTGGGTAGAAATAGTTATAGCGCAGATCACTGTTAGCGCCCTGGCTAATAAAGATCGGCTCGTTCACCAATAAGACCGGAACACTGCCTGCCCGTTGCAAACCGGCCTGCAACACATCCCAAGCCAGGTCGCTTTCCTGTAAACGCTCGGGAGCAAGATCATGAAAGGCCAGATCTGCTTCCAGATCGGATTGGGGGCGCTCGTAGGCCTCGGGGAAATACTGATCGATACCAGTGGCAGCCCATGGCAGGCCATACAATTGCAAACGCAGCAAATCCGCCAGTGGGCGCCGACGGCCAAATAGGGTGCGTTCCCAATAAGTCAGGTCAATAAAGGATGGATCGTTCGGGTCGGAGGCAAGCCGGCAATCCCGGATCAAGGTGCGCACGGATTCAGGATTATTCTGCAACAATGACGATTCTAACTGTTTTGATCGAGGAAAGGCTTCCAGTGTAGTCAGCCAGACGATCAAATCGGGCTGATACTGCAGGGCATAGTCAAGCAGCAGAAGATCCTTGGTGAGCGTAATGGTCGGGTAGCCCAAGTTGTATACCCGCGCATCTTCAAAGCCGGCTTGCTCGGCCAGCAACTTGTTAAGCTGCGCCGCCAGCGTCTGGTCAGCAGGCAGCAGGTAGCCCCACACGGAGGAGTCGCCGATCAAGAGAACACGCCGTTCACCGATCACTTTTGAGGCAGCAACTTCGTGTGCGGCGAACATAGCATCCACCTGGTAAAGGCTGAAATTATAAGCCTTCTCCGGGTTCTCGCCAAAGGGCAGGCGTGCTCGGCCCGGGAATACCCGGTTATAGAGAGACAGGTGCGCCAGCACCGGCAGCGGGTTAAAGATGGCAAAAGCCAGGTTGAAAGCAACCAGCAGCAGGGCGGTTTTCCACAACACATTGATCAAAAAACGCTTGGAAGAAGAAACAGCAGGCGCATCAGGTGTGGACATTTTATCTACCATCCGAACAGGCTTTGCAGCACGCGCCAGGATAACTCAGGGGTGGGGAGAGCAAACCACACCCAGCCCAGCGCGACAAAGTGAAAAGTCAGGAACCAGCCGCCCAGGGTAACCAGACGCTTCAGCCAGGGTCGCTGTTCCAGTCCCGCTGTGGGCGCTGTACCCAGGGGCGCTGTACCCAGCGCAAGCGTCCGCATCCACTCTGACCAGCGATTATGAATGAACAAGCCCAAACCGTGCCAGGCGCCCCAGATCACGAAATTCCAGGTAAAGCCGTGCCACAACCCAATCAGCAGCATCACGCCCATCTGCCCCAGGAAGATGATCCAAGGCATTGGCCAGGGCTTAGGAGCGCCGCGCAAGGTGCGCGTCAGCGGGTTGAAGAAATAGGCCCGGAACCACTGCGCCAGCGTGATGTGCCAACTGTTCCAAAACTGGGTCAAATTGCTCTTCAGGTAAGGGCGAGCAAAGTTCTCAGGCAGCCGCAAGCCGCTGAGCAAGCCCAACCCAATGGCTATATCGGTGTAGCCAGAGAAATCGAAATAAATACGCAAGGCGTAGGCATACAAAAGAAGCCAGGTCCAGCCGCCAGAACCCGCCAACAGTTGACCAGCATTAACAGGATTCAGCGCCGCCAGTGCCAACGTATCTGCGACCAGGTATTTCCTGGCAATACCGCTTGCCAGCCGTTCGGCTGCTGCCAGAAAATTTTCCACTGAGTGCTGGAAGGGGCGGCGTAGTTCCTGCATAAAATGCTGCACCCGGTCGATCGGCCCGGCGCTGAGAGAAGGGAAGAACAACACATAGATCATCAGTTCAGGGTAAGAAATCTCCGGCAAACGCCCGCTGCGTTGGTCTTGCAGCACGTGTAAAAGACGAAAAGCGATGTAAGAATAGCCCAGCCAACGCAGATCGAGCGCAGACGCCAGGCTAATCGGCTGCCCGTTCAACGCT
The DNA here is from genome assembly GCA_964629965.1 of uncultured Anaerolineaceae bacterium. GTDB lineage: Bacteria > Chloroflexota > Anaerolineae > Anaerolineales > UBA4823 > CAZVRZ01. Next base: position 4,013 of record CAZVRZ010000177.1, on the reverse strand, counting down.
CGCAGCCAGGCGCTCACCATGTTCCCCAGCGGCTCAATCTTCAAAACTAGGAACAACGCCATCAGCACTCCCACCAGCGCTGTAGCCAGGTACTTATGGGTCTTGATCCAGCGCAGGCTGGCCAACGCCAGCAATACCGCTGCGGCGAGGAAAGCCAGCACCCAGAGCAAATCCGGAGGGCGGGAAGGCAGCAAATTGAACGGCGCTTCCCCGTAGCCCAAGCGCAGGTAGCGTGTCAACGCCAACGCCACAATCACGCCCGCGGTTGCACCTGCTCCAGGCAACGCCAGCTTCCAACGCCTGGCCGGGTCCGGCTGAATGGCAAACCAGGTTAGCGCCGTCAATATCAACGAGGTTGCCCCCATCCAAAAATCCAGGAAGCGCACCGGGGTGGCGCTTTGCAGCCAAAAAACCGCCAGCAAGCTGGTAACCAGCAGGCCCCAGGTGCGCCAGCGACCCAGCGCACCGCAAAGCAGCGCCGCTGCGCTCAACATGACTAATTGAATCAGCGACATAACGAGCTAAAAACCCTGGTAGATCCACTGCGGCGCCTGGTCACTCGTCAGGATCACAAGCAAAATGATCAACAGCGCCAGCAGCAAAGCAGCCAGGTTCTCCCGGTTGAATAGGTAGCGTTTCATACCCTGCTATTTTAACGCCTGCCGGAGTTTTGTCAACGCCGGGGTATAATACATGCTTGCTTATGCAAAACTTTCTACGATCTCTAAGGCACTCAAGGCGCTACCTTATTCCTATCCTGGGCATTCTGTTGATCGCTGCCTGCCAGGCTGCTTCCCCTGTGGTAGAGACGCAAATGACTGCGTCGCCACAAGTTCCCACCGAAACGCCCATCTTCGGCAGCGGTGCCACGCCTATCCCCTACCTGCTCACCCAGGCCGCCCATACGCCAACGATTGCATCTCAACCGCAAACGCCAGTACAGACGCAAAATATTGCGTCTCAGCAGCCAGAAACATCTCCGACGCCAACGATTGCGTCTCAAGATAATGGATCTCTTCTTCCAACTGCCATGCCCAGCCCGACTCCAGATCTGCGCCTGTTGCCCGAAGACTGGCAGGAATGGCCGGTTACGCCGGAACGCATCAGCGCCTCCATGCGCCAGGTTTATCTGCAAGGCCTGGCTAACGGCAACAATCCGCACGCTTTCTCCAAGGTTGGCGACTGCCAGAACGTCACCGGTGCCTTCTTGGGTTTCTTCGACCAACCTGGGACCTACCAGTTGGTCGGAAAGTACGAAGAACTCCAGGCAACCATCGATTATTTCTCCGGTTCGTTCGGGCGAGATAGCCAGGCAGTGCGGGGCGGCTTTAACGTAGCATCCGTACTCTCGCCAATCTGGGCCGACCTGGAGGCCTGCCAGCAAGGTGAAACACCGCTGGAATGTGAGTTCCGCTTGCATCGTCCAAGCATTGTACTGATCAGCATGGAAACCTGGTTCCCCGGCCGCGAAGTCGACACCTACACAAAATATCTGCGCCAGATCATCGAGTTCTCCATCCAGCACGGCGCCGTGCCCATCCTGGCTACCAAAGCCGATAACACCGAAGGCGACCACTCGATCAATCTTGCCATTGCCAGGCTGGCTTACGAATATGATCTGCCGCTGTGGAATTTCTGGAAAGCAGTCCAGCCGCTGCCTAACAATGGTATCGATTGGGATCGCGATGCGACCGGCTTTCACGTTACGATAGACGCTTGGAATGTGCGCAGCTTCACTGCGCTGGATACGATCAATGCTGTCTGGCATTTGCTCACTGCTCCCGCCAATGAGCCCGTGGCAGCACCGCTGTACCCAGCTCACGCGCCCACGGCAACACAGCTTGCCACCTCAGCAACTGCAGAGCTACCCTATCTACAGACGGGTGCTGCCAACACCGGCGCAAGCGACCGCATCTGGCTGAGCCTGGGCGAGCGTTCCAACGAGCAAGAACAAAGCTCCGGTCTGCTGCAGCTTGATCCCACTCAAAATAGCCTGCAGACGCTCACTTCGACTGGATACAGCCTGGAACGGGTTTCGCCCGACGGGCGCTATGTACTGCTCAGCCAGGGAGAAACGCTTTTTCTGCTCAGCACCGACAATACCCTGCGCCAATTGATCAGCAACAGCTTCTTCGCCATCTCGCAGAACGGCGTAACCTGGCTTTCTGAACCGGGGGCCTTTGCCTACATCGAGCGCGACCCGCAAGCCCCCTCCAGCCTGAATCTGATGGTGCGGCATGTAGGCGAAGATCACGCCCTCGCCATCAACCAGCCCAAAGACACCCCCATTCAATTGTATTCTTCTTCCACAGGCACCCGTCTGTATTGGGAAAACGGCGACTGCTCGGCCGGCCTGTCTGCCTGCACCTCATCTGGCCTGCGCTGGAGCGATTGGTTCGGCCAGGAGCAGGGTGCAGCGCCTGAGATCATTCGCCCAGAAACTACCACCGATGGACGCCTGGCGTATACACACAAGAACACCGACGGGTCCAATTCCTTGTTAGTGGAAGTTCCTGGTGAAGGGAAACCCCGCAACCTACGTACGACAAACAACATGCTAGAAAGCTACCAGTGGTCACCGGATGGCATGTATCTTTTGCTGATAGAGGCCGAACAATCGGGATATTCCAACCGGGTGCTGGACCGGCGGTATTGGCTGTTCAAGGCGCCTTCCTATGCCAGCCTGGAATTGGATGTAGATGAGGATGGACGGGCTACGTATGCCGCCTGGGCACCGGACAGTGCGCAGATTTTATTCTTGGGCCTGATCTCTGATGAACAGGCTGCCAAGCTGCATTACTGGCTGGTCAAAAGCGCCAGCCGGAGCGTCACAACCGAAGCAGACATTTCTCTCGCCTGGGGCGGCGCGTTTGTCTACATCCAGACCCTGACCTGGCTGCCATGAGCCCTCCAAAATCTGAATAATTTCAAAATCTATTCTTAACAATTTCTAAATAGATACAGGGTATCCTTAGGATATAGATCCATCTGCAGTAGCGGTCGCGAAACCTCGCTTCAGCCAGATCAGATGATCTAACTTTAATGACAAGGAGAAACTGTATGAACAAAATCAAATGGATGTCAATTTTCTTGCTAGCTGCGGTGACGGTAGCGCTGGTTTTCGGAGCCGTAGCCTATCGCTCGGTAAGCGCAGCCGAACCCAAGAGCACCTCTACCAAGGATGGTAGCAGCCAACCGGCAAGTAAAGGTCCCCAAGGAGGCGAAGTCAAGGGATACTCTGATGAAGACCTGGCTGCGGCCCTGGGGATCAGCGTCGATAAGCTCGAAGCGGCTCGCCAGGAAGCAAAAGCGGCTGCCCTGGCGCAGGCCGTCGAAGAAGGATTGATCACCCAGGTCCAAGCCGATGAACTCAACTCGGATGGCTCGGCATCTCCTTTTGGCAAACGCTGGAGCGGGTGGCTGTCCAAGAATGGCATTGATTTCGATGCGCTTCTTGCCAATGCCCTGGGGATCAGCGTGGAAGAGCTCGAAGCAGCTCGCGCCCAGGCCTATGAGAGCCAGCTTGACCAGGCTGTGGCGAACGACAAGCTCACCCAGGAACAGGCTGACCTGATGAAAGGGCAGCGCGCCCTATTCTCGAACGAGGGATTCCACTCTTCCATGCAAACCGCTTTCGAGTCTGCTGTGAAACAGGCAGTTACCGACGGCGTGATCACTCAGGCGCAAGCCGACCTGATCTTGGAAAAGATGAACAGTAAGGTCCTCTTTGGTGACCATGACATCGACATGCCCGGCATCAACATGCCCGGCGCCTTCAGAGAACCTGGCAGACGCGGCCACGGAGGAGATGGTCCTGATCTTCCGGCCGCATCTGCAGAATCAACCTCTCCCTGATTAAGAAGTCAGGTCTTTTCAAAGGCCGCCTGGTTTTGAGGGAGTATCTAGGAAGTGAGATTTCCAGATACTCCCCTTCGTTTTTCCATGCAAATTAGGAAAGTTTTGTAACTGCTTGTATGATAATAAAGCTACACAAGGACGCTTGGTAGCGACGG
>CAZVRZ010000176.1:0-9867 GCA_964629965.1 uncultured Anaerolineaceae bacterium | reverse complement strand
GAAATGCCGTGTGTTACACGGTTTGACCATCTTCAGATGGATAAAGTCTAGCTTAGAGAAAGGCAGGTAGAAATATCCAACTTCCGCAGCAGGTTCTGGAACTTTATTAAACTCACGAGGGTCGTTTTCCTGCTGGGAGGATTTTTGCTATATGCTCTCGGCGCAGCCGCCGCAGTCCAGATGGGGATTACCATTAATTGGGCTGTATATTTGCTCGGGCAGGTGGTGGTAACGTCCATCCAGCTCATGGCGCAATACCTGAATGAATATTACGATATGGAGGTCGACCGCCTGGCGGCAGACAACCGCACCTGGTTTTCGGGCGGCTCCGGAATTCTCGCTGCGGGCGAAATACCGCCCGCAGCGGTCTTGGCTGCGGCCCACATTTGCGCTGTGGTCGCGCTCCTGACCGGCATACTTGCCTCCCTCTTATCGGTCTGGATGATCCCCATTATTATCTTCAGCCTTCTAGGCTCCTGGTTTTACTCATCGCCGCCCCTTTCCCTTATGTCGTCCGGCTGGGGCGAGCTAACCACATCGGTCATCGTTGCCCTGCTCGTACCTCTGGCAGGTTATTGTATGCAGGGCAGTTTTCCGCCAGATGAATTATGGCTGGTTGGCATACCCCTGGTTCTGGTTCACACTGCGATGCTGATCTCTTTTGAATTTCCTGACCGCGCGGCAGATCTGTCCGTTGGCAAAAAAACGCTGACGGTTCGCCTTGGACTGCAGGGCGCGGCCTGGGTGGTGACTGCTTTAATCGGTTGCTCAATCCTGTTCCTGGTCGTTCAAGGGTTGTTTTCAAAATACCCCGGACAGCGGATGGGATGGACAGTTCCGTTGGCAATCTGGCAAATGGTCTTAATCCACCGGGTCATCCATTCGCCCACTCGCACAAATTATTATCTACTGACGACGGGTGGGGTAGCACTTTTTGTTCTTATGGCTTTACTGGCCTTGTTAGGGTTCGTTTTCGCTGTGTAGTGTTTCTAATCAGCCTCAGCAATGTGTCCGGTGAAATTTTTCCATAATGCAACTTCTCTGCCACCCGATTCGAAGGCAATCTCACATAAGGCCTTCCGTAACTGGTTCGACCTTCGGGCATGTCGAACTGCGAATTCTGAGACGGGCTCAGCGAATGTCGCGTATTTGCATGTTTGCTCTTTGCAGAAAAAACAACGAACATCAAGATGGACAACGACTTTCCTTGCCCCCAGCGACAAATCTGCCAGCGTGCGAACGTAGCCACTATGCACTTTTGAGCTATCGTGATGACATTGCGGACATGAGGCCGACAAACTGGCTGCTGAGGCACTGATCGTTATGCAATCAATATCTATCTTGGTGTCTATAAGCCGTAACCCGAATTGACCGAGATACTCGGCCAGAAAATGTAGAATCTGGCGTTCACGCCGCAAGGGGATGCTGGGCGTTAAACTGTTCAGCCAGTAGGCCTCCAACACTTCCAGCACTCCGGCCGGCCCAGGCCGGGTAGTCACCATATCTGCTACGGCTTTCAGAGATGACACGGCATCGGCCACAGCTACGCCAAATTCCCCCAACTCCAGCAAGGATAGATCATTCTCTCCATCTCCAAATGCCACCAGGTTGCGAGGTGAATACCCACATATCCCTAAAAGACGTTCAAGTCCAGCTCCTTTTGATGCGCCTGCAGGCAGGATCATCACTGCGCCTTTATTATACGCGACCACAGATTCGCCGCCCCATTCATTGAGTACGCGCCAGACCGTTTTTTCATGAGGGGTCCAGGTTGAGACGATTGCCTGACCTGATTACAGGGGCACTCCGGATGCCTTCAACGCTTACTTTAACCGCGGGTCAACAGAACCAAAAGGCAGGTAAACCTCTTCGGTAGCGGTGTGGTAGAGTACAGCGCCGTTCTCCCACACGATACCGGCGAAGAGGTTGCTAAGCGAGCCCAATTCAATGCTCCCATACCTCCGACCTGTCGCCAGGAAAAGAACATATCCAAACGCACGCAATCGATCCAAGGCTATCTGCAGTATTGGAGGCACACTGCCATTCACAGCCAGGGTTCCGTCAAAATCAAATGCCAGCACACGTCGGTGCATCTTAACCTCTTTTTCGAGGAAATCTCACAATTTGTCGGCTTCTTTGCGTTTCTATTTTCTGCTCATTCACCACGCGCCATGTATCTCCGTCGCGTACCAGTCTCTTAGGATGTTTAGCGGCGCTGCCCGATATGCGCCCGTGTGGATAGACCCAGCGATCTACCTCAAGTCCATGAACGTCAAAGAGGATTGCTGTATCGCTCTGGTTACTCCATCTTTGTTCATGTGTCCAGAACAGGTCATGCGGTGGGTTTTCTGATGCACCTTGCCCACTGTGAATGACCACCGCCCCCCCTGGCAGTAGGATTAAATCATCCGGAAACGTATAGACTTGCCCACCCCGCAGAGTGACCAGCGCCCAACCACTCATTGGCTGCGCCATTGTGCCTCGGTTGACGATGATGGCAGATTCACTCAGGCTGTCATTTTGAATACCGCTGATCTCGAGCTGCGCCCCGGCTAACTCGTTAACGCGGGTGGGTTGCGAAAGTTGTTTTTGTCTCATGGTATGTCTCCTAATCTTATTTCTTTTCTTTTTATCCCGGCAGCCAGCGTTACCGCCGCCTCCGAATGGTCCGAACCGTCAACAGCTAACAAAACCACCAAGCCTTTTTGTTCAAACATGGTAGCCTCCTGATGGTCAGTTTCACTCCCCGGCGCCGGGCGAGGGGGATGTTGCCAGTGACTCGCCCAAAACAAAGAAACACAGCACATGGCCGGTGTCCACATCAGCCCGGGCATTACCAGACACAACCCGACGACCAGTGATCTGCTCCACTTGTGTTCGTAATTCGGGGCGAATCGAATTCAGCAATTCCTCCGCATAACGCTGTATCAGCAGATGGCCATCATTTTTTTGGGCGACAACCCGTTCTGCCGGGCTAAATACAGCCTCAATCCAGGCTGCAACGCTATCCGGTCCCATGAGGACGCGCACATTGCCTGCCAACGTGCCATGCGCACTTTCCCATAGTTTCAAAAACGCAGCAACCAGTGCTGCCTCCTGCTGTGAGTCCATGACTGAATCCTTGTAAGGTTTGCTCATAAGATGTCTCTCTTTCCAGGATAGGTTTGTGCCTCGGCGTCTCCAGCTTTCTTCGATACCAATGCTGGAACGGTCAATAAATAACGACGCGCCGCCAACAACGCCACAAAAGCAATGACAGCCAGAACAATATCCAGCGCCACGATATCGGGTTTCAGCATTTTGCGAGCTATTACGAAGGCCAGTAGTTCCAGAATTGCCATCAGGTCATGCACTACCAGCATACGCACGAGTTCCAATCCAATCACCAGCAGTAGCACCCGATAAATCAGATCGTAGAATGTTTGAGTGAGACGCCAATCCATGCCTGATAAAACAATTCCACTAAAAACGGTATGTGCGATGACCCCGATCAAGACCCCCACTGCCAAGAGCCGTTCGAACCATTTTACGATCCGAGAGTAAGACTGCGCGATCCCATCGGAAATGTGGTCTTTCATAACGTAGATCCTTTGGGCTTTGGTTTTCCAATCGAACTCGACCGTAAAACATCTTGAATAGCGATAAATTCGCCGATATTATCCATTGTGATCAGACTCACCAGTCGGTTCTGGTGCATAACCGGCATGGTATGGCACTCGCAAGTTTTCATGTGGGTAAAGGCAACATCCAGCATTTCAAAGGAATCGACGATCTAAAAATCTCGCTGCATCACCTCACTTACCGGCGCCGTCCGGTTCTTTTGACGCAGGGCGATGATTAAATCGCGCCGTAAGAGCACACCTACAACGCGTCCATCCTCCACTACCGGGAAATCTTGTTGAGAACCGGTCAGGATCAGCTCCACAGCGCGATCCAGTGTATCAGTTGACACGAGGGCATTGAAGTCAGTCAACATAGCCTTCGTGACCGGGATACCGCCCAGCGCAGATTTCATTTGTGTCATAGATGATTCCTGCGCTGCGCCAATCCATACAAACAAGGCAATGAATAACAGAAACGGATTGGTGAGCAGTCCGATGAAGCCGAAGAGGAAAGCCAATCCCTGGCCCAGCCTGGCGGCGGTCTGGGTAGCGCGCGTATAATCCAGGCGCGTCGCCAGCAGCGCTCGCAGCACCCGCCCGCTATCCATGGGGAAGGCCGGGATCATGTTGAATCCCGCCAGAAAGAGATTAATCATCATTAATCGCTCTAGAAACGGACCCTGTGCGACGCTCAGTTCACTCAGCGGTCTCAGTCCATTCGTGACGATCAACCAGGCGAATAGTAAGATCGCGATAACGATGCTGACCGCTGGGCCAGCCAGCACCACCCATAATTCCTGCCGGGGATCGTCTGGCATCCGCTCCAATCGCGCCACGCCGCCGATGGGGAGCAGCGTGATATCGCGCGTCATGATGCCGTACTTTCGGGCGGTGAGTGCATGCCCGTACTCGTGCAGCACCACGCAGACAAATAGTGCCAGAATGAAACCTACGCCAGAGATGACCGCAGCCAGGTTACCCTCCTACCGCCAGTGGATCAGGGCCACCCATCCCACCAGAAGCAGAAAAGTTGCGTGCATGTACACATCAATACCGGCGAACCGGCCCAATTTCCAAGACCATTTCATTGGGTTATCCTCCTGTTTTTGCACTCCTTCACTATTCCATCAGAAAGGGCTTGACTTCATGATAGTAAGCTTATTACCGGGGTGATAAATCCTTCCGGCTTAACGGTCAGCATCGAACAATCCACCCGGCGCAAAACTTTTTCGGCGGTGTTGCCAATGAGCAAACCGGCAATACCAGCGCGACTGACAGTGCCCATAACAATGAGATCAATTTCTTTCGCCTGGGCCAGTTCAGGGATTAATACCCCTGCTTCTCCTTTCAATAAATACACTTCGTATTTCAGGTCTTCCAAAGGGTGCCGTTGCAGCAGTTCGATCAGCCATTGTCGGTGCGCGTCTTGGGTTTTGCGAAGCAGCTTGTCCACATCCACGGTCGAAAACCCTCCTCGCCCCCTTATCGTGGATTCGCCATACATTCTCCAGGCATGGAGGATGAGAAGTTCGCTTTGCCCCATTCGGGTTAGCGAAGTAGCCAATTCCAAAATTCTTGTGTTGAGCGCTGTTCGTTCATCATCATCCGGTACCAGGTCCACGGCGGCAAGAATGCGTCCGAATCGTTTAGACTGGCCCGGTTTGATCACCCAGACCGGGCAAGGGCACTTACGCATCAGGTGCATGGTCGTGTTGCCAAACAGCGCATCCTTTACACCGTTCCTGCCCTCAGCGGTGATCATGACCAGATCGTGCTGGTTTCGCTGCACCTCCTGAATGATTTCAAGGAACGGCGTTCCATAGATTGTTTTTCCACTCACCTGGATTCCAGCCTGCCGGATGGCCGCAACAAACTGTTCCAGATTGCGCTGTTCTTCCCGCAGGATGTACTCCTGAATAGGCAATAATGTTTGTTCGGTTGTACTGACCATCTGTTTCCAAGCGTCCAGCGGAGATTCCTGCGCAGATTGTACCGGTGTATCAAGGGGAAATTCTTCTATGATATGAAGAACCGGTCCCTGCACCTCGCCCGCCGGTTCTGGCCTGACTGGCTTTGGCAGTTCGTGAGGCGCTGTTTCAATGATATCTACCACCATCAAGGCAGCCTGGTTTCTGCGCGCCAGATCCACAGCCTGGTCAAAAAGCGCCCGGTTGTCGGTTTCGCTATTATAGACAGCCAATATATTCTTGAAGCGTTTCATTTGCTTATCCTCCTATCTCATCAATCAACATATTACTCGTTAGGCCATTTTTCCAAACCAGCCACGCCGTTCCATCCACTTCGCTACTTCCAATACCGGCGAGATGGTCAATGCCAGGCCAAGCACAATTGCCCAATCCACCAGAGGCAGGTAGAACGTGCCAAAGGCGTCATGCAAGAAGGGTACGTAAATGATCAGGATTAGCAAGACAATTTCCCATAATATGGCGATATTGAGCCATTTATTGGCAAAAGGCCGAACAAGCACCGAGTTGCGGTCGGAACGGAAGTTGTACGCCTTGAAGAATTGGATCAGCACTAGCGAGACGAAGGTCATCGTCATGGCTTCTTCCTGGCTGCGCCCAGAATTCAGCGCCCAACTAAACACTCCCAGGTTAACCAGTGCCGACCAAAGTCCACCGATAATCATCAGGATAACGACCGGGCGGGTGAAAATCCCGGTTCGCGAGTTGCGTGGGGGGCGATGCATTAAGTCCCGTTCATGAGGATCCACGGAGAGGGCCAGAGCCGGCAGCCCGTCAGTGGCGAGATTAATATATAGGATTTGCACCGCGGTTAGCGGAAGCGGCATACCCAGCAAGCTGGCGCCAGCCATCAGAGTGATTTCGCCGATATTCGAGGAAAGCAGGTACATCAGGTATTTCTTGATATTACCGAAAATACCACGCCCTTCTTCGACTGCGGCAACAATGGTTGCAAAGTTATCGTCCAAGAGCGTCATGGCAGCCGCTTCACGGGTCACGTCAGTGCCGGTGATGCCCATGGCAATGCCAATGTCCGCCTTCTTAAGGGCAGGGGCGTCATTGACGCCATCGCCGGTCATTGCGACAGTATGTCCCCGCTCTTGCAGTACCGAAACCACCCTCATTTTGTGGGCGGGTGAGACACGCGCGTAGACTTGAATGTTTTCTACTTCGCTTTCAAATTCGGCTTCGCTCATCGCTTCCAGTTCGCTACCGATAACCACTCTCCCGCCTTTGAACAGCCCCAGCTCTTGAGCCACGGCCTGGGCGGTCACGGGATGATCGCCGGTGATCATGACCACCTTGATCCCTGCCCGTTCGCAGGTCTGGATGGCGGCTTTCGCTTCTGGGCGGGGCGGATCAATCATTCCTACCAATCCCAGGAAGATCATCTCACGCTCGGCAGATTCGATGCTGGCGTTTGGCCGGGCAGCCACAGCCAACACGCGCAGGGCTTCGCCTGCCATCTGTCGCGCCATTTCCAGGATATTTTCCTTATCCTCACGGCTGAGAGCAGCATTCCCATTCTCGGTCACCTGCGCTGTGCAGGTTTCTAAGATCACCTCTGGCGCGCCTTTCGAATAAGCAGTAACAGCATTGTCGGCGCTGTGCAGCGTGGTCATCCGCTTGGTTTCCGAAGTGAAGGGAATCTCATTGACGCGTGGGATTTGGGCGTCGAGGTCAAGCTTATCCAGGCCGGCTTTTGCCGCAGCGACAATCAGCGCACCTTCGGTTGGATCGCCCTTGATGTGCCAGCGCTGTTCGGCTTGATTGTAGACAATGTGCGCATCAGATGCCAGTGCAGCAGCCAGCAGCGTTTGCCGCAATGCCGCATTCGGTTCCTCCACTTTGCCATTGCGTGAAAACTTGCCGACCGGTTCGTATCCCACGCCTGAAACATCCCAGGTCTGCCCAGCCGTATAAATCTTCCGAGCCGTCATTTCGTCTTTGGTGAGTGTGCCGGTCTTATCGGAACAGATGATTGAGGTGCTGCCCAACGTCTCGACGGCCGGCAGGCGGCGCATCAAGGCATTGCGTTTCACCATGCGCTGCACACCAATCGCCAGGGAGATGGTGACCACCGCCGGCAGCGCTTCGGGAACAACTGCTACAGCCAGCGCAATGCCAAAGATGAGCATCTCGATAAAAGGCTGGCCGCGGAAAAGACCCAGGGCAACAATGATGGCAACGATGACGAAAGCTGCCCGGGCTAACATGGCTCCAACCTTGTCCAGGTTTTCTTGCAGCGGAGTCCGGCCTATCTCTACTGTTTGCAGCATTTTGGCGATTTTCCCGAACTCGGTGTTCATCCCTGTTTCGGCTACTATAGCACGCCCGCGACCGTACGAAGCAGCCGTACCGCTGTAAACCATGTTCTTCCGGTCGCCAACGGCCAGGTCGCCGTTTGGGAGCGGCGCGGTATGCTTCTCCACTGGCAGCGACTCGCCAGTCAGCACAGCTTCTTCAACCTGAAGATTTATGGCTTCGATGAGGCGAGCATCGGCTGAAATGCGATCCCCCGCCCGCAGAAGAATAACATCGCCGGGCGCCAGGTCGCGCGCTGCCACTTCGGTTTCTTCGCCGTTCCGCAGCGCGGTGGCAGTGGGCGCGGCCATTTGTTTCAACGCCTCAATGGCCCGTTCGGCGCGATATTCCTGCACAAAACCCAAAATCACGGCAAAAAGCACGATCACTGCAATCGCTATCGCCTCAACGCCGTGACCCAGGAAAGCCGAGAGCGCCGTTGCAATAAGCAGGATGATGATCAGCACGTTCTTGAACTGTTCAAAAAGAAGTTTCCACGGAGAAACTCGATGCGCCGCTGTTAACTCATTCGGGCCATGCTCAGCCAAACGTTGGATCGCTTCATCTTCAGTCAATCCTGCTGGAGTGCTCTGCAGTTGGGAGAGAACTTCATCGGTCGTAAGGGTGTGCCATTGAGTATTCGAGTTCATAAATTTAATCCCTTTTATTGAGTAAGTTGTGCTTGGGCAGGGTGATGGGCCAAGATGAATTATTGGGGCAGCAACGATTTCATTTGATCGTAGATGAAATGCGTTGCGCTCCTGGGGCTTAACCGGCTAATTAAATCCATGAACCTGGAATCAGAACCGACCAGGACGCGGAAACGATTCTGCTCCATACCATCGAGGATGATCTGTGCGGCCTTGCTGGGCGCCAGCATTTTGATGGGGCTTTTCTCCTTCTTATCTGCCTGCAGGCTGCCTCCGACGCCAGAGTTGATGGCAATGTTAGTGGCAGTAGCTCCGGGGAAAACAATAGTCACCCTTACGTTGGTATTCAATAACTCGGAGTACAACCCTTCGGTCATCAGTTTGACCGCTGCCTTGGAGGCTCCGTAAATCGTTTGGCCGGGCACTGGCAAGAAGCCGCCCATACTGGACACGTTGACGATATGCGCTTCAGGCCGCTTCAGCAGGTGGGGTAAGAAGGCCTTCGTCATGTACAGTGTTCCGTAAAGGTTAACCTTTATCACCCGGTCTATGGCATCGTAATCCAGATCTTTTAACCGCACAAAAGGCTGGATGATACCGGCGTTATTGATCACACCATCCACACTGCCGTGTTTGGCAATGACTTGATCTGGCAGCGCATCAACCGCTTGTCGGTCAGTGATATTGACAACATGGGAGCTCAGTCGGTCGCTCTGAGTCCCGGCTAAGCGGACCGTTTCTTGCAAAGCGGGCCCACTGATATCCACAACTGCTACGCGTGCGCCTCTTGCCAGCAGGCCCAGCACCAATTCCCGCCCAATGCCGTTTCCGCCGCCGGTGACAACGATTACTTTGTTTTCGATTTTCATGGCTATTCTCCTAAGTTTGATGAAAAAGATTAATCTTCGCGGCGCGGCATGGCCGCTTTGAAAACGATATGATTGAACCAGTACAGCAGCGCGGCCATACCGGGTATGGCGGCGATGGGAGCGCAATCCATCAATAGGATTGTTTCCTCTTGCATCCATAGGGTGACGGCTGACCCGCCCCCACTGAGTGCAACGACTGGCCAAAATATCCACCGCCAGCGTGGTGGAAGTTGAAAAGGGCGGCTTGATCGGTAATATTTAGATTCTTGAGACATGTTCTAATCATCCTATTCGCTCTCATCTGTTTTGACGAATACAGGTTGTAAAAGCAACCGCCGTTGGAACAGCCACCGAACCATCAGCCCTATACCGCCCAGTGTTACAAAGCCAGCAATAACCCAAGGTGTGAATCGCCCAACCAGTTCGCTGATCACAGGCCATTCATAACCAACGATGT
>CAZVRZ010000175.1:0-9930 GCA_964629965.1 uncultured Anaerolineaceae bacterium | reverse complement strand
AATGAGCGCCGGGCGAGATGTGCGCGGCATCAAGCGCGGCCACCAGTTCGATAAAGTCGAAATGTATATCTACTGCAAACCAGATGACTCGGATGCATACCTGGAAAAGATGCGAGCAGACGCAGAACAAACCTGCGCCGAATTAGGCCTGGCTTACCGCATCAAGCAGCTCTGCACCGGTGACCTGGGCTTTGGGGCGCGCTTGACCTATGATGTCGAAGTGTGGGCGCCTGGCTGCGGAGAATGGCTGGAGGTCTCGTCAGTTTCAAACGTTGCCGATTTCCAGGCGCGCCGCGCCAATATCAAATACCGCCCGGCAGAAGGTGGCAAGACTCGCCTGGTGCATACCTTGAACGGCTCAGGCCTGGGCATGCCGCGCACGTTGATCGCCGTGTTGGAAAATTACCAGCAGAAGGACGGCTCGATCGTGGTTCCAGAGGTGCTGCGACCCTGGATGGGCGGCCTGACTGTGATTCGAGCGGAGAAGTAGCATGCCCGATTGGTTGAATCTGCCGATCTTCGGCCTAACCCTGATCGTTATGCTGGTGGGCCTGTTTGGACTGGTGGTGCCCATCTTCCCAGGCATCGTCGTAATCTGGCTGGCCGCCTTAGGTTTCGGCATCATCACCGGATTTCCAACGCTGGGCATCTGGATGTTCGTCTTCATCACCATCCTAATGATCATCGGCGTAACGATTGATAATGTGTTAATGGGCGCTGAAGCGCACCGCAGTGGAGCCAGTTGGTCGTCCCTGGCACTGGGCATGGTTGCAGGCGTGGTGGGAACCATCATCTTCCCCCCGGTAGGAGGACTGATCGCCGCGCCAGGGATGATCCTTCTTCTAGAATATCGCCGCCTGAGGGATTGGACGCTGGCCGTTCAATCCCTGCGGGGGTTGGCGTTGGGCTGGGGCATGGCTTTCGTTGCCCGCTTCGGCCTGGGCGTCTTGATGATCATCCTGTGGCTGATCTGGGATCTGGGCAGTTGAAAGCCAGCAATCTCCGCGACTCAAGGATCTCGGAGACCAAGGAAAGAACTACGCGGCTGGCGGCGGAACCGGCAGCGCCCCCACCGCAGTGTTGACCCACTTATCGCCTTCATCGATCAGCATCACCGGAATATCATCCCGGATCGGGTATTTGCGGCCGCAATCCTGGCACACCAGCCAGGCATCCTGGATGTAACTCAAGAGGCCTTCTTTTTCCCGCACGCAGGCCGGGCAGCGCAAGATATCAAGCAAATCTTTACTAACCATAATTTCTCCTCGTCGGTAATGATACATTGTTTCGAATTCACCTGCAAGCCTGCCGCCAGGCATCCAATTCCAGTCGTTTTTTTAGCTCATCGAAATTCATGGCATTCGCCTGCGGGCAGAATATATCAGGGTCACCCTGGTATTCTATCCCAAACACAGGTTTGCCAGCCTGGATAAAAGGCAGCAATAAATCACACTCATTATACTGGAAACATTGCTCGTTGAGTTGCCAATCAAAGTAAGAAACCAGCTCGTTTACCTGACCAAGATCGTTTTTCAAACCCACCGCCAACCCGCGCGCGTGCGCCTGGTCGGCGATCCAGCGATTGTATACCAATTGGTCTGCGCCGTCCAATGAGAAACCCGTGTCGTTGGCATATCCTTCCACGTTATCAGGATCGACCCCGTCGCAGCCTTTAGAGGCCGCCAGGTCTAAACGCGCTGCCATGAGAGGGCCCAGCAAATCTAAACGGCGGATATCCAACCACTTTTCACCAGGCCAGCCTTCCAACTCGTTTCCAATCACAACAGCCGGGAATTGATCTGCATCGGGTCGCCAATCTTCCCAACTGCCCGCGCTAAAATAACAAACCACCCGGCGCCCCAGGGCGTGCAATTGGTCAATTGCTTCCTGATCGGTGTCATATAAATCCAGGTCATACATCATCACATCCAGAGTCAAATCCAACGCGCCGCTATACTGGATCTGCCAGGAAACGCCCGGCGCAGGCCGCCACCACGATCCCAGCGTAGGAACAGCCGGCAACGCGCTGGTAATGATAGGCAAGTACAACCTTCCGATGGCCGCCTTACCGACCAGGTAACACACAGCCAGGGCCAGGATCAGAACAACCGCACAAGGAAGCCAACGTTTAATCGCCACCGGATTCTTCAGTGGGCTCGGGGGTTGGAACATTGGTTCCTGGACCATACTGGTAAACGGCCCGCCAGGGCATGTAATGGGTAACAAAAGTATCTTCGAACAGCAATTGCCCATCTCGCCAGACAGTGCGCGTGACCGTAATGTCTGCGCCCTCTGCAGCGTAATCGATCTGTTTGATCGTCCCCTTGGAAAGCTCGGTATTTTCCTCATAGGATGGTGGTGGAGGTTCGACGATGTTTTGCGGACCAGTGGTGTGCCATTCCGTCTTACGTCCATCGGAAGTGGAATAAAACTTCCAGGTCAGGCGCCGCGCCGCAGCGTCAACATAAGTCTCCATCAACAGCCAGTTAGAGGTGTCGTTGACAAACTTAAAATCGACCAGTGGCACAAAAACGGTGGCATCCAAACCTGCCAGGTTCGCGTCATGGCCGCCGGTCGGCGTTTGCTCGTAATAGCCAACCCGATAGGCATGCGGGTGGCGCTCAGTGATCCGAAAACCGCCCAAAAAGGCAGTGCGAAACAGCGTAGTGCTCACCTGGCAAACTCCACCGCCGACACCCTTGATCGTACGATCGCCCAGGATGATCAAAGCTTCGGCGTAACCGTTATCCAAACTGATATCACCCAGCACATCTGCCATTGAAAAAACAGCCCCCGGCGGCACAAACACGCCGTGAAACCGCCCCGACGCTAACTGGATATTCTGAATACGCTCGGCGCTAGAACCGTAAAAATACGAGGTATGCACACTGACCAGCTCGGTAATGCCCAGTTTTTCAGCCGTAGCGTCATCCATCACAGCCGGGTTGGTGTATTCCATATCCAACATCACAGAGTGTTCTCCGGCAAAGACTTTCTCTTTGATCAGGTTCAGGCTGGTTTCGATATCCAGCTCGCGGCCAATCACCCCCGGCTGGATCAGCTCCAACTGGCGGGAATCATCATTGAAGATGAAGCGGGCATTCTGTGGAAAGCGCACGAACGGCGGCGCGACACCTTCCAAAAAAATTCGCAGTTGTGTCGAATCCAAACCCACCTGGTAGCGCTCACCTTCAGGCGTAACGACGCGCTCGATAACCAGCAAGGCTGCCAGCGCCTCGCGTTCGAAGGTCCACGGCCCTGGATCGCCCTCCCGAAAATCTTCCACCTGGATCACCAGCGGTGCGCTCAAAATATTGCGAGCAATTGCGGCTTGCTCGCTGGCATCCAGGATCACCGGAGGCGTCTCCGTTACAGTTAAAGAGATAATACCATCCGTCATCGATTGCAACAGAGGCTTCAGGCTGGCTAAAGCGAGGGGCGTATCGAGCGTGCGCCCTACCTGGCCCGGCCGCACCACCACATCCACGCCTTCCACCGTCAAAGAAGCCTCCAAGATCGGCACATCGATCTGGCGGGCCAACTGCTCCAGGTAAGCCTGCGATTGGCGTTCATCGTAAATCAACAAAGGCGCAATATCGACCCCTGAATACCAGGCGCGGAACAGTGCGCCAAACCGCTGAAAAACACCGGCGTTGCGCCCAATACTGTAGGCCGCCTGGGCAGTGGTTTGCGCATCGAAGTAAAGACCCAGGTCCCGGGGAGTGGCGCTCCATAGACGCTGGTCTTCTTGAAAAACCACCTGGCCGCGCGTGGAATAATCCAGGCGTTGATTGAGCAGCAGCGTTGCTTCCGAGACCGAGAGCCCGCTCAGATCAATGCCCGCCACATAAACCGAAGGGTATATTTTCCCCTGGTGATACCATTCGTAGCCGAACGGCAGTGCTGCAGCCGTAAGTGCCAACAAAGCCAATCCCAGTAAAACGACCAGGAAAGCCTGCGCCAGGCGCGGTAATTGAGGAACATCAGGCGAATAACGCGATTGCATGGGTGTGTATGTTTGCATAATCTCCAACCAAAATATATTGTACCAAATATCTATATAGAGACGCATATTCATCCCCAATGGTTCCCGGGATAGCGCCGGCGCCATGGGTTTCAAAATCTCACATCGGGTATAATCTCATTAACGCAGGCGCTATTTTTAGCATCAAACCGCAGCCTCGATAGTATGTATGAACCTAGACACTTCTCAGCTTCACACTAATCCACCGCCGCCGGCAAGCGCAGAGATCGATTGGGGCCAAAAAGCGCTCGAATACGCCCGAATGATCGCCAAAATCTACCCGCGCGGCTCTGCCACGCCCGGAGAGCGCCAGGCGGCAGAAACAGTTGGCGCCTACCTGGCATCGCTCGATATTCGCAACGTTCACCTGCAGCCCTTCGTAGGATTGCGCTCGATCTGGCTCTTCCTGGCAATGGCATTTGGCCTGGCAATCAGCGGCCATGCTGCGTTCTGGCTGTTATCAAGCCCACTGGGACAAGGCTGGGCCTTGCTGCTCACAGTGGTTGCGTTTGCCTTCAGCGCCTATTTGATGTGGCGCAAGTTCACTTATCGAGATTACCCGCTGCGCCGGGCGCTGCCTCACGGCCCCAGCCAAAATGTGTTGGCCATTCTGCCAGCACACACGGCTGCCACCCAACGGGTTGTGCTGGTCGCTCATTTAGACAGCCATCGTGCGGTCTGGTGGTTCGCCCATGACCGCCTGGTGAAAGCCTATGCCGTGCTATCTCCCATTGCCATCTATGGCCTGTTCCTTTCCCCGCTGCTTTACGCCTTATCTTTACTGCCAGCGCTGGCCCTTTTGCGTTGGGCAGCGCTGGTTCCAGCGCTCTTGCATTTTCTGGCCTGGTTTACCGGCATCACCGCCGACCTGGGGCCTTATTCCCCGGGCGCCAATGATAACGCTTCGGCAGTGGGAACGATAATAGCCCTGGCAGAACGGCTGCGTCACTCCCCGCTCAAAAACACCGAGATATGGCTGGCCTTCACCGGCTGTGAAGAGACCGGCTGCGATGGGATGAGCGCTCTGCTTGCGGCGCATGGAGATGCGCTGCGCCAGGCGGATCTTCCGGCCCTGTTCATAGACTTTGAATTAGTGGGCATCGGCACACGGCTTGTTTACCTGCAAAGCGAGGGCCTGGCGCGCCCGCGGCGCATTGAACTCGAACTGGAGAAACTGGTAAGAGAGGTTGGTAAGCCTTTCAACATTCTGCCCAGGCAAGCAGCCGCAGTGGGCGTATTTACCGAATCCGGGGTTCTATGGGAAAATGGTTTCAAGCGCTCGTTCTGCCTCCTGGCACAGCGCCCCGCTTCCACACTATTGCCCGAGTGGCACCGGCTCACCGACCAGCCTACCCGCCTGGAATACGCCTCTTTCTCTCAGGTGCATCGTTTCGCCTGGGAGCTATTACAGAAAATAGACGATGGAGCATGATCCAATGAGTCAGAATCAAATTTCCACCTGTACTGACCAACGCATCCCCAAATTTATCGAAGCCGCCAAGGCCATGAAACAGGGTGAATATCAGGTAGATGTTCCTACCGCGCCCGAAGACGAGTTGGGAACGCTTGGCGTGGCTTTGCATGAACTGGCCCAAACGCTGGAACTGCGTTATCGCGAAGTCGAACGTTTGAACCAGATCACTGCCGATATCAATTCCGGGCTTTTGTTGGATGAAATTCTCGAAAAGGTCTACACCAGCTTCAAGGAGATCATCCCCTTCAATCGCATTGGGTTTTCCTTACTGGAGGAAAGCCCGCAGGGCACCATCGTGAAAGCACATTGGGCGCGTACAGACCAGGCAAATATCAAGATTGGCAAAAATTACTCGCAATTTCTGGCCGGCAGCAGCCTGGAACAGATCATCATCAAACACGAGCCCCGTATTCTCAACGACCTGGCAGCTTACCTGGAGCAAAAACCATCTTCCCAATCCACCCGGGATATTGTGGAAGAAGGTATTCGCTCCTCGCTTACTTGTCCGCTGATCGCCAACGGCATTCCCATTGGTTTCATCTTCTTCTCAAGCACATCCACCAATACCTACAACGCCAGGCATATCGATATCTTCAAAAACATCTCAGCCGAGTTGTCTGTCATTGTGGAAAAAGGCAGGTTGGTTACCCAACTGGCCGAACAAAAACAGGCCATCGAAAGGCAGAATCAAGAGCTGCTGCGCTTGAATGAGTTGAAAAATAAATTTGTGGGCATCGCCGCGCACGATCTGCGCAGCCCGCTGGCAAGCATCCAGATGATCAGCAATGTATTAAACCAATCGGCTGAATGGATAACGGAACAGGATCATCGCGATTTTACCCACGACATCGAACGCCTGACCGAACACATGCTGCAACTGCTCAATGACCTGCTGGATGTTTCCCAGATCGAAGCCGGGCAATTAAGTTTAGCTCCTGCAGATATCGAGATCGGCAGTTTCTTGCTCGAGGTTGTCCAGCGCCATGCCAAGCTGGCTGCGCCGAAGGGTACGCACATCCTGCTCAAGAAATGGCCTGGCGGCTGTCTGTGCGCCGATCCCATCCGGTTGCGCCAGGTGATGGATAATTTGATCAGCAACGCCGTCAAATTCTCCCCGCCAGGCAGCCGGGTACAGGTGCGAGGCAAACGCCTGCCTTCTTCCTGGCGCATCGAAGTGCAGGATGAAGGGCCAGGGATCAGTCCCAATGACCGGGGATTGCTGTTTCAAGATTTTGGCCGGCTGTCCAACCGCCCCACGGCAGGCGAAAAAAGCACTGGCCTCGGCCTGGCAATCTGCCGGCGTATCATACAAGCGCACGGTGGGAAAATCGATGTCGATTCAGAACCTGGGAACGGTTCAACGTTCTGGTTTACGATCCCTGATTGACAGGGCAGGTCAGATCCCGGTAAATAAATCAGTCTCGCGCAAGCGCGGCTCTGCCGGGGGATAAGCGCGCATATAACAATCCGTTTGCCCATACAAATAGCGCACCCAGCGCACAGGACCAGATCGCAATGAGGCCCCCTCGAGTTGGCTGGCATGGCAGGCGGCCGCTGCCTCTTTCTCCCGGGCAACCTGGCGGCACTGAATACGCGCATGGATTGGGAAATCGCCGCTCTCCACCAGCGCTGCCAGGTCAATATCGCCATTTTTACCAAAACGCCGCGGGTCGCGTCCCAAGAGCGGCAAAACACGCACCGCAAACTTCAAGAAATTCTTGGGAAAGAGATGATAATACAGCTTAGCCGGCTGGTAGGTAGGTTGACCGTCCACAAAGGACGCCTGGCCTGCCAGCTTGAAAGCAGCTACCGTAGCCTGGTGAACGAAGATGTGATCGGGGTGTTTGTATCCGCCGACCGGGTCAAAGGTTACCACCACTTGCGGCTTGAAACGCCGGATGCAGCTCGCTGCTTGCTCCGCCACCTTTTCTAAGGGCTGGTTGATCAGCGCCAGAGGGTGCTGGTTGTCTGGCGAGCCCGGCATGCCCGAATCCCGATACCCCAACAGGTGCACACCGGCCAGGCCTAGGATACCCGCAGCGCAGCGCAGCTCTGCTTCGCGCCTTTCTGCGATCGAAGGATAACCGTCCAAATACTGCGCATCCACTTCACCAGCCTCGCCGCGCGTCGCACACACGAGATGAACTTGCACACCACGCCGGGCATATAACGCCAGCGTGCCCCCCATGCCAAACGACTCATCGTCCGGGTGCGCCAATATTGCCATGAGTGTCTTTGTCGGTTGTTCTGCCATCGAATCACCTCAGCGGTATTATAAAGCTATTCGACCCAAGCCAGGCATGTTTGTATCATCTCAAAAAAGAGGGGTGTGGGGTGTTTTGGGCGTGCGCAGCACGCCCAAAACGTAGAGTAGGGAGCAGGCGCGTAGCCGAAGCACGTTTCCTGCTCCCCCTCATCGAACCGGACGTGCGGATTTCCCGCATCCGGCTCTCCGACCATCTTTCATCGTGAGCATTCACCTCAAGCCTTCAAGGTGAGTTACCTTACCTGTCATTCGATATAGTCGGCATCTTCGGTGTAGAAAGTCGTAGTTGGCCCATTTCTTTGTAATTCGCCAATCACAACGATGCTTCTTTCGCAGCCAGAGTTGTATTTCACTTCTCACTGCCCAGTCAATCTTGTGAAAGGTTCGATTACTGTTAGCTACTCGAAAGTACGTGCACCAGCCGATCAATACAGGGTTTAAAGCACCGATTACGATTTTTAGGTTTGCGTTGCTGGGAATTGACCGGGTTATTTCCCGGACCCGTTCCATGATCTGTTTAGTGGCTTTCTTCCTGGGCCACATGTACAGTTCCCTGCCTTCTTCCCGTCGAAACTCAAATCCTAGAAATGCAAAGCCATCCTTACTTGTGGTTACTTTGCTTTTCTCTAGGTTGACTTCCAGGTTCAGCGCCTTGAATTGTTCCTGTAGCATCAGCCATGCCTTATTTGCGTTCTGAGCCGTTTTGCACAGCAGAACCATATCATCCGCATATCTCACTAACACAGTGTCTGTTCTGCCGTGCCATAGCCTATCAATCTCATGCAGCATAATATTCGAAAGTAACGGCGAAATCACTCCACCCTGCGGTGATCCTCGGTATGGATGCGTGATCTTTCCTTCTTCCCATATGCCTGCTTTAAGCCAGGCGCGGATTAGCCTTAAGATGCGTCTATCGCCTATCCTCCTTTCAACAAGCCCCATCAATATCTGATGGTCAATTGTATCGAAGTAGGATTTCAGGTCAACATCTACGATATGCTCGTACCCGCTTCTTATCTTCGTAGCAATTTCGCTCAGCGCCTGCCGCGGTGTGCGGTGCGGTCGAAATCCATACGAATTCGGCAGAAAATCTGCCTCGAAGATCGGTTCTATCACTATCTTTACCGCCATCTGTACCACCCGGTCGGTCACTGTTGGTATTCCCAACGGTCTTTCCTTTCCCGGCTGTCCAGGCTTCGGTATGTACACACGTCGTACTTGATCTACTCGGTATGTATTTTTCCTCAGTCTTTCGGCTATATCGTTCAGGAACTCCTCTTCTCCATTGGCTTCCACGTCTGCTATGGCTAACTTGTCTACGCCTGCTGCCCCTTTATTCTGTTTGACCCGTTTCCAGGCTTCTGCCAGAATATCCTGCCGACAGACTTTATCAAATAGTAAGGTGAGCCTCCTCTTTTCTTGCTGTTTGGCTGCACGGTATAGCGCCCTCTGAAGTTTGCGGGTATTGTCTATTCGGGTTGCCCCTACATTTGTCCGGGGTTGAGCTTGCCCTTGCGGGTGCAGTCCGGCTACCTTTCCCTTCTCTTGACGCTTGATGGAAGTGACGGCCCTTCCCTTGCCTCGGCTTTCCCGGGCTTCTACGGTACTATGGCCGTCTCCGACCCCCTGCCTGGCTTCGTTCCTGCGCTTTCGGCTTCTTACCTTATACGCTTCTCGACTGGACTCTTCGGCCAGACCAGGCAGGGTCTCTCCGGTTATCTTGATGCTCTTTCGCCGCGTGCCGCCGCCCTGTACACCGTCTCGGCATCCCTTTTCATTCGCTTTGTTTGGGGATGTGGCAGGCTTCGCCTCAGGGGGACAGGCTCGCCCCGAGAATAACTCCAACTGAATCGGCTTACTCGTTGGTGGGGTTGACGATGCTGATACGGCGTTTACTTGTGTTGCGGCCCGCGGCTTCACCTCACCACCCCGCCGACGGTCGGTGGCTTTGTCATCCCGCTTTTTGTCAGATGGTTGCCCATCTCCCAAAGGGATCAGGTTATCAGGTGAGCGAACCATTTCCTGAGCTGGCTCCTTTCATCCAGCTAGTTCATCAAGACATCTCGGACGCACCCCCCACTTTCCCCCGGATTACTGAGAGGGTACTATTTCTTATTGACTAAACAAAGCAATATCGTACAATATAAGCATGGCAAAACGACGATT
>CAZVRZ010000174.1:2818-9969 GCA_964629965.1 uncultured Anaerolineaceae bacterium | reverse complement strand
TGGAAAGCCAAATTGCACTTGCATCAAATTTCCTTACGTAAGGATACAGTATCATACTTAAATTTCTCATGAAAAACATTGACGAAAACAAGCCTCTCGACTAGAATCAATGAGTTGAGCCGTCTCCGCCCTTTGGGCGGCTTTTTTTGCCAGGAGGTTGTTATGTCGGATGATCAGAACACCCAAGAGCCTATTGAACCCGCAGCGTTTGATGCCGGTAATATCGGTCAAGTGATCATTGAACAGGTCAAGGCGGAAACGGCGCATGTTGCCCAAAGCTCGGCAAGTCATATCGATGCAGCGGAGGCCGATATTCGCCAAAGCGCTGTGCAAGAAATCCATGCCGGGCAATGCGATGCAGAATACAGTATCATAGGCATGCTGAATTCTGAAACTGCTAATTTGTCCTCGAGTACATTGGGAATTGCCAGCGCCAATAACATCTCTATGGAAAATAGTCCTGCCGCCGCCATTTTCTCGCAGCAGGTTGAGATGAGCGCTTCGCAAGCCAGGCTGCTGGTTGCAAAAGAAGTGACCGGTGGTTCTGTGCATACTTCGGTCTTGTTGGCAGGCCGGGTTAATGGACATGTTGAAACGGTGTTAGATACCCCTCGAGCCTTATTGGCTGGTCTGGCAGCCGGAACAGCGGTTGGTTTGGTGTTCCTGGTTGGCAGCTTGCTGAAGGGACGGAGGGGTTAATATTTCCCACCGGTGGAAACCGGAATAGTTATGGAGCGATGGTAACCCTATTAGAAACAGGGTGAGAGGCGCTCAAGGAAGGTATAGATGGATAAGGTTGTTTTGAAAGCGGCTCGCCGGCCCGTAATCGGCAAGCAGGTTCGTGCAATGCGTCGCGAGGGTGAATTGCCCGCGGTTCTTTATGGTCGTCATATCGACCCCACGCCGATAACGCTGGATTTTCGCGAAACCAGTCGTTCACTTGCTCAATTACTGCCCTCGGCCTTGTTGACGATCGAATTAGAGGGTGAACAGCATACCGTGTTGGTGCGTGAAAAACAGCGCAATGTTCTGACCGGCAGTCTGATTCACATAGATTTCCAGGCTCTTTCGATGAAAGAAACACTGCGCACCAGTGTTATGGTTGAATTCGTTGGCGATTCGCCCGCTGTGAAGGATTACAACGCGGTCTTGGTTTACGCCCTGGAGACAATGGAAGTAGAATGTTTGCCAGCCGATCTACCAGAGCGGATTGTGGTGAATGTTTCTGGGCTGAAGCGGATTGGTGACAGCGTTCAGGTTAAGGATATTACTCCTCCCGAGAATGTGACTATTCTGGAAAACCTCGATGCCATGCTGGTAGTTGCCACTGGCCAGGAACAAGAGGAAGAAGCGGTAGTAGAAGCTGCTGCAGTTGAGCCCGAAGTGATCGAGAAGGGCAAAAAGGAAGAAGAAGAAGCTGCTGCCAAGGATTAATGCGCTGCTTCTCACCAAGTTTGTCGATAAGGAATTCGCCCCATCTACGGGGCGAATTCTCTTTTAACTCTATTTGGGATTTTTCTGCCGAGGAGGTGATCAACAACCGATGTCAAGCTGCTGGAGCAGGCGCATGGTGATTTCGGCACTGATCCCCCACAACGTTTCGCCATCATATGGTTTGAAGTAAATGACGGGCAGGCGGAGTGGTTGCGGCGAATCAGGCAGCGATATCTCTCGATCACTCGTTTCCCGGTTAAAAGTTTCTGCCAGGTAAGCTAACGGAACAGTAAATACCCGGCTAACCTCTTCTGTCTGCAAGCGAAAGGCATAAGGCCAGGGCATCAAACCGACGATGGGCGTAATATGATAATGGGTGATCGTGGTTAAACTTTCCAGTTTTCCAATAATCTCCACATCGTTTGGATGCAATCCAATTTCTTCATACGCTTCCCGGATGGCTGTGTCTTCTACCGATGTATCCGCGGGATCGGCGCGCCCTCCCGGGAAAGATACCTGTCCTTTATGATTGCCCACCGTTTCGGTTCGCCGTGTAAGCAGCAAGTGCCAGCCGTTTTGGGCGCCCAGGTCCGTCCGGTAGAGCAAAGGAATGAGCACGGCTGCCGGGGATGCGTTCTCTGCGGATATTCCAGCGAAAACTTTCCACCCTGCCGGCAGGTTCTCAGGAGAATGATCTGGCTGTATGGCTCTCCCATTGTTTTTAGCCAATCGTTGGATGATCTCGTCTTTTGTTAATTCCACGTGTACCATATTTATTCATCTGGGTCTGGTGTGGAGTCTTCTGAAGATGCGTTGGTAAGATCGTTTTCATCTGCATTGATTTCGCTTTCCAGGGATCCATCCTTGATCGATTGGAATTTTTCATCATCAAATGAGCCATCTTTCAGGCTCGCGGCGGGTACTGAGACCGGGCGGGCAAAAATAAGAAAACCTGTATGGGCAATCATACGGTCGGTTGGACGCAAGCGATCGGGTACTGGTTTGTAATACCTCAATAGCACCTCGCACACATCCGCGAAGGCGAAGTTGGCCTGGCGCAGCGCAATCAGTAAACGCGAGACCTGGTTTGTTGTGGGCAAAATCGACCCAAAAAAACCTCCGCTTTTCAGCGCCTGGCGCGCCTGGAGTACATAATCTTCAGGATTGGGCACATCCAGGAACAGAGCATCCACATCAGTTTCGTCGAAACCTTCACCAATATCCCTGAGCTTGAAAGTTACTCGCTCTTCAAGCCCCAGGCGTGCCACGTTTTTGGCTGCCAGGTTTTGCATTTCAGGACGCCTCTCGTATGAATATACCTTTCCCTGCGGCCCAACTGCAAATGCCAGTGCGGTGGTGAAAGCCCCCGAGCCTGACCCGGCTTCCACCACTCGCCTGCCTGGTCCAATATCCATCGATACCAGGATGAAACCTATTTCTTTCGGGTACATGATTTGGGTGTTGCGGCGGGTCTCGATCAACAGATCGGCAAGCGAAGGTTGTAATAAAAGGTAAGGGCTGCCCAGGTGACTGAACACCTTGCTGCCCCATGATTTACCGATCAAATCATCATGATTGATGATGCCTCGATGGGTATGTAATTGCTGTCCTTCTGTCAGGCGCAGGATATAGCGTTTTTTCGTGGCGCTGACCAGCAGGGCTAAATCGTTTGCTTGTGCAATAGAAGATGTGTTATCCACAATATAATCCAATCTCGTGTAAGGTTTGGTTTCATATATAAGAAAATTTGCTTGCTTCTGGCAAATCCAGGCACTAATTATAATTCAATAAAATCGCAGGCGCGGATGCATATAGCCAATCCGCTTTCTTTTCCTTGAGTGACGTAATTGCTATTTTGATCATCCCTTGACGAAATAATCATTGACTGATAGACTCGCCTTTAATTGGTGGTGTATGCAGTTGTTCGTGTTATTGGGTTTTTCGTTGATCTGAACATGCCGTTCAGATCATTTAATTTAAGGACAACCCCAAAACTGCAATTGTAAACACTTCAGAAATATCTTATATCTAGTAAGGAGTTTTGTAAGAAAATGGAAGATCGTGTTACCGGAACAGTTAAATGGTTCAACGCCAGCAAGGGCTATGGTTTTATCGAGCGCCAAGGTGGGCCTGATGTGTTCGTACACTTCAGTGCAATTGAAATGGATGGTTTTAAGACGCTGGAGGAAGGTCAAAGCGTGGAGTTCAGCAT
Organism: uncultured Anaerolineaceae bacterium; assembly: GCA_964629965.1. Taxonomy (GTDB): domain Bacteria; phylum Chloroflexota; class Anaerolineae; order Anaerolineales; family UBA4823; genus CAZVRZ01. The sequence continues at coordinate 6,323 of CAZVRZ010000174.1, read as the reverse complement.
CGAGCAGGGGCCCAAGGGCCTGCAAGCAGCTCACGTGAAGAAAGCTGCTGAGTAAGATTATTTCATATTGAATATAAGGGCTGCTCTTTTGAGCAGCTCTTTTTTATTTCTTCTTCTTTGTATCGATCAGGCTGAGCCAATAGCTTATTCCTAAAAAGATAAAGCTGCAAATGATCCCAGCTCCCATGTGAACCTGCCCCACCTTATCAAAGGATACTTGCAGTACAGATGCCAGGAGATGTCCTGCCAGGAAACCCACCCAAGATGTGGCCAAATACAATAACAGCCGGCCGGCCCCACCGCCGCGCCAGAAATGAAAGGTAGCTCCACAAAGCGTTGCAATAATTAATCCCAACAGGATGGCAGCAAAATTCATATATCCTCCTATCCGATAATAGAAAAACTAACCTTCCACCGCCTTCACGATCGTACCGCCGCCCAGGCAAGTTTCTCCATCATAGAATACCACAGCTTGCCCAGGGGTGATATCTCGCATCGGTTTTTCAAAGAGAACATGAGCTTGCTGCTCACTCTGAGGGGTGACTTCCGCCCAACTATCGGCGGCCTTGTACCGGATTTTAACTAGCAGCCTCTGTGTTGTTTGGGGAGGATGCCCAGAGATCCAGTTCACTCTTTCCGCTACAAGCCCCTGCTTTCCCAACGATGCCTGTGGGCCGATGATCAAAATATTACGCTCTATATCTTTTTCAATCACATAGAGCGGAGATAACGATGCTATCCCCAGGCCCTTTCGTTGCCCGATCGTATAAAAAGCCAGGCCGCGATGTTCTCCGAGCACTTTTCCGGCTGTATCTACGATGGTCCCCGGATGATGAATTTCCGGCAGATTTCTAGCCAAGAAATCGCGATAATCTTCACTGCCCAGGAAACACAAGTCCTGGCTTTCTGGGCGTCCTGCCGCCGGCAGTTTTAACTCATGCGCTTTTGCTCGCACCTGCGTTTTGGTCATTTCTCCCAAAGGAAAAAGTGCAGATTGCAGCTTTTGCTGGCTCAGCATGTGCAAGACGTACGACTGATCCTTGCTGCGGTCGACGGCTCGCATGAGGGCGATCATACCGGCTGGTTCTCGCTGCAGTCGCACGTAATGCCCTGTCGCTAAGTAATCGGCTTGGACAGCGCCTGCCCTGTTGAACAAGAATTCCCAGCGGATCAAACGATTGCAGGTCAAACAGGGGTTGGGCGTGATGCCCTGTGCGTAGTCTTCCATGAACGGCTTCACAACCGTATCGTAGAAGATTTGCCGGGCATCGATGGCGTAAAAGGGGATATCGAGCATTGCTGCGACCCGGCGGGCGATCTGCATATCGTCTGGCGTGCAACACCGGTTTTGAGCCTCCCGTCCCGGCTCGCTCCACAAACGCAGCATCATCCCGGTGACCTGGTATCCTTGCTGCACGAGCAAAGCAGCCGCCACCGAGCTGTCCACGCCGCCGCTCATTGCGATCACCACGTGAGGTTGGCCTGATCTGTTCATTTTCCTGCTCACCTTGGTGGGGTAGGTAGCTTTAATGCCCGGATGTTCTTAACCGCGCCCGGTAGAAATTGTGTAAATGCATCGATGTGTTCTTTCGAGCTGTTAGCGCCAAGCGTTACGCGCAGTGATCCCAGGGCCCATTCCCGTTCTATGCCTAAGGCGATCAAAACATCGGAAGGTTCTGGGCTGCCTGTTTTACATGCAGAGCCGGAAGAACAAGCAAACCCTTGCATGTCGAGCAGCATTAACAAGGCATTGCCATCTAAATCTCGAAAGATAAAGCTGGCATGGTTTGGTAATCTTTCGGATGGATGACCGGAGAGTTGGCATTCGGGGATTTCTTCGAGCACACATCCTACCAGGCGATCGCGCAAAGGTTTTACCTGTTCTGTGCGTAGGAAGCGTTCTTCTTGTGCCAAGCGCAGCGCTTCGCCCATGCCAACGATATAAGGGATATTATGGGTACCGGCGCGCCGGCTTGCTTCCTGGCCGCCGCCGGTCAGATAGGGAATTAACGGCATTCCCTGGCGAACATAGAGGGCGCCTACCCCTTTTGGCCCATAGAATTTATGAGCCCCTAATGCCAGTAAATCTACTTTTAAAGCCTGCACATCCACGGGCAGATATGCCGCGGCCTGGACGGCATCGGTATGGAACGGGACGCCTTTGGCCCGGCAGATCGCTCCGATCTCGGCAATTGGATTGATAGAGCCGATCTCGTTGTTCGCGTAGATGACCGAAACGACTGCTGTGTCTGGGCGCAAGCGATCCGCTGCTGCCTGGGGATCGACGCGCCCATACCGGTCTACCGGCAGCATTTCCAGTTCGAAACCATGTACCTGTGCCAGTTGCAGGGCAGTCCGGCTGACGGCGTGATGTTCTACCGGGCTGATCAGGATGTGATTGGCATTGCGCTGCTGGCGAGAAGCCAGCGCGGCTCCGCGCAAGGCCAGGTTATCCGATTCTGAACCGCAGCCGGTGAAAACGATCTCGCCGGGCGCACAATTCAATATTCTTGCCATCGTTTCGCGGGTTGTTTCCAATGCCGCCTCGGCCTGCTGTCCATAACGATGGATGGATGACGAGTTGCCAAATATTTCCGTAAAATAAGGCTGCATGGCTTGCATGACGCGTGAATCAATCGGTGTGGTTGCCGCATAATCCAGGTAGATCATTTCAGCTTGGCTCATATTGGCGATCATATCACGGATGAACGTTAACCGGGATATAGCCTGGTAAGGCTAATAAATCCAGGTGATAGGGCAGCATTTGCCGCCACCAGGGCCAGTCGTGGTTGACATCGTACCCCCAGTAGTCGATCCAGTGCGGAATGCCTTTATCTTCTAAAACGGCATGCATGGCGCGAGCATCTGCCAGCATCTCGTTTTCCCAGGCTCCCTGGCCCAAAACAAATCGAATCTGGCTCTGGCGATATTGCGCAAGATACCACTCGTCAGACAGGTGAGGCAGATAAGCAAGCGGGGTATTGAAATATACCGTCTCATCCATGTAGTTCCCAATGAAGTAGCTCAATTGGTGCAGACCGCTGATCGAGATCAGCACATCAAACAGATCGGGGTGCCGGAAAAAGAAATTGGCAGAATGATAGCCTCCCATGCTGACGCCGGTAGTTATGCACTTGATGCTTTCATCGTTGCAGTTATCACGGATGAAATGGACTGCCTCTTGCGTAATATAACGATCGTATGCCTCGTGCCGCCGCCCTCGATCTGCCGGGTGGGCGCCCGAGTTGGCCCAAGACTGTTGATCGATGCTGTCTACGGTGAACACCTTGATTTGGCCGGTTTCGATAAAGCGGCTGCAAGCCTCAATCATGCCAAAGTCTTCAAATTCGTAGAAGCGGCCTCCTTGTGCTGGAAAGACCAAGACAGGTTTACCGTAGTAACCGTAAACCTTGATCTCCATGTCTTGTCCCAAGTTAGGACTGTACCATTTGTGATATTCAATGTTCATGGCGCTAAATATCTCTTGCCTGGATGAAGGCTGCCA
>CAZVRZ010000174.1:0-2808 GCA_964629965.1 uncultured Anaerolineaceae bacterium | reverse complement strand
ATCTCATCCCGTTCTGGCGAGCGGACCAGGTAGCCATAGTCTCCCAGCGCTGCGCTAAAGACGCCGCTGATTTGCTCGTGGTGGCAGAGCCTGTCTCCAAGATATCCCAGGATTTCCTCATGCTGATGAGCGTACAGCCGATTGACCTTGCGCCCTATGTAGCCACAGTGATAAGGACGAGAATACTTGGCTGTGAAACGGTTATGCACGATGATATGCGCCCATTCCGCATACACATCGATATCATTGGCGTAGTTGAACATCTCTGTCGTCAGCCCGCCGGGTGGGCGCATATTGACTTCCAGGGCCACTATTTTTTGATCGCTTGCGCGCCGGAAAAATTCGAAATGGAAAAAGCGCTCTCGCACATCAAAGGCGCGTAAGGTTTTGCGCCCTGCATCCTCAAGATCGGGGGGAATATCTCTTAACGAATAATAATAGATCAGCGCATCCTGATTGACTGTTTCCATGATGCCCAGGCTGTATTCGTGGGATGTATAGAAAACCAGGTTGCCATCGTGGTCAACAATACCGTCGAAGGTCAGGATCTGTCCTTCGATATATTCTTCTATGATGTAATCCGTTTCCGGCTTCTGGGAAAAAAATTCTTTCAACTCCTGATCCGAGTTAATTTTGTATGTTTTTGCAGCTCCCACACCGATATCAGGTTTTGCCACCACCGGATAGGATATTTCTTTGAGCAATTTCTGCGCCTCAGTTATCGTGCGAGCCACTCTTCCGCGGGCAACGGGTATGCCTGCTTTGATGAACTGTTCCTTCATCAACGATTTTCGTTTGATCTTCTGAATACTTGCATTGTTGATGCCAGGTATATTGAAATCAGTGCGCAATTGGGCTTCAGCTTCCAGCCAATATTCATTCTGTGAATCGATCCGGTCGATCTTGCCATGGCGATGGGTAAAATAGCCCAGGGCGCGCAGCACCTCATCATAGTTATGCATGTTGTTGACCATGTAGTATTCGCTCAAAGCGGCTTTTAATTCCGGCCGCAAATGGTCATAAGGCTCGTCCGCCAACCCCAGCACATTGACGCCCAGGCTTCTTAAGGCGACGCAAAACCGATAGTAATTGGGCGGGAAATGTGGTGAGAGATAAACAAAATTCATTTCTAACTCCTGACATACAGTGGCCCTCTTAATAGATCCAGGGCGGATATAGGCGCTAATCATACCTCAAAATATCCATTCTTGATATAATAATCTCCGTTCCGGGCGCACAAAATGCCTTGGTGGTGTAAGCAACATTCATTCACACCGCTCGGTTGTGTAATTTTTTGGCGCTCCCTATCTTTTCGTTTTTATATTTGACTCTTTTCTCGCGGAGGTCTGATGTCTGGACTAATTCAATTTGGGACCGATGGGTGGCGTGGCCGAATAGCAGAGGATTATACATTTGCAAATTTACGGCGCTGTGCCCAGGGGTTCGCCAGTTATTTGATCGCTAAAGGACATGCCGGTAAGTGGGTTGTCATTGGTTATGACCGGCGGTTTCATTCGGAAAATTTTGCCGCTGCTGCTGCTGAAGTATTGGCTGCCAACCAGTTGAAGGTCTATTTGACCGAAGGCGCCACTCCAACCCCGGTGATCTCATATGCCGTGGTGAATAAAGGGGCGGTGGGTGCCGTGAATATTACGGCGTCTCATAATCCACCCACCGATAATGGCTTTAAAGTACGCGATCAACATGGCGGTGCCATAGATCCGGATGGGCTTAAGCAGATCGAGGCATTGATCCCGCCGGCCGAAGAGCAGGTCAAGAGGATGGCTTTATCGGAAGCAGAAGCCCAGGGATTGGTAGTTCGTTTCGACCCGGCCCCAGAATACATCCTCCAGATCGAGAAGCTGGTGGATTTGACCGCCATCAAAAACGCCGGATTCAAAGTACTGATCGATCCTATGTGGGGAAATGGTTGTGGTTGGTTCCCGCGTTTATTGGCAGGCGGTAAAACCCTGGTGGAAGAGATCCATGACGTGCGTAACCCAAGCTTCCCAGAAATGTTGAGACCAGAACCTATCCGGCCGAATGTCGATGTGGGCCTGGCAGAAACTGTCAGGCGCAAGGCTGATGTGCTGATCATCACCGATGGCGATGCCGATCGCTTGGGAGTTGGCGATGAGAATGGCGTATTTATCGACCAGTTGCGCGTCTATGGATTGCTGGCTTACTATCTGCTGGAAGTGTGTGGAGAGAGAGGACCCATCGTGAAGACTCTCTCCACTACCGGAATGCTTGAAAAGTTGGGTAAGATCTATGGCGTGCCCGTGTATGAAACGGGTGTGGGCTTTAAGTATGTTGCGCCGAAGGTTTTGGAAACGAACGCGATGATTGGCGGCGAAGAATCAGGTGGGTACGCCTTTCGCGGTCATGTCCCCGAGCGAGATGGCATCTTAGCTGGCCTGTGTATCCTTGACATGATGGTCAAACTGGGGAAAAGGCCTTCAGAGCTGGTTGATTTATTGTTTTCCAAGGTGGGGGCGCATTATTATGACCGGATTGATTCTCCATTCAGCGGCGAAAGAAAAGTCCGCGAACAGACCATCTTGGACGCGAAACCCGCCACGATCGGTGGTTTGAAAGTTGTGGGTTTGAATACCATGGATGGCTTTAAATTCAATTTAGAAGATGGTGGTTTCTTATTGATCCGGTTTTCAGGTACGGAACCCATTTTGCGTGTCTATACAGAGACAACGTATCCTGAAAAAGTTCAGGTCAATCTAAGAGATGGTTTGCGTATTGCCGGGATCGTGGAAACTTAGGAAGAGATTCTCTTTTATCATTATAGGTGTT
>CAZVRZ010000173.1:0-10266 GCA_964629965.1 uncultured Anaerolineaceae bacterium | reverse complement strand
TTGGTCTCCCCGTACACGAGTATACCTGTTGGATCCAACTCAGTATAACAATGACGGTAACACCTTTACCCTGGTCTGGACCAGCCCCCAGGCTAACGATTCCCCATCGTTGGCCTGGGCGGACGTGGATCAGGATGGCGACCTGGATCTGGTTGTGCAGGGTTATTACGATTGGGGAAACCCGGATCGCCTGTATATTAACCAAGGCACCACACTCACCCCGGCCTGGGAGTACGCCCGACATAGTTACGACACCGGCCTGGCCTGGGGCGATTATGATAACGATGGCTACCCAGACCTGGTCTCTCCTGCCCACTTGTTCCCAAACCAGAACGGCCAGCTTGGCGCGCCGGTATTAGTGGGGGGGGGCTCGGGCCCCACTTGGGGTGACTGGGACCGTGACGGCGATCTTGACCTCGGCAGCGGACGCGAGGGGGCAATCTATGCTAACAATGACGGGGATTTTCTGCAGACCTGGCAGTTTCCATATCTGTCATCCGGATATTACCACGGTTTCGGCGGGCTTGGCTTTGCTGACTGGAACCTCGATTTCAACCTGGATGCCGGATTGCTCCACTTTTACGAGGGTGGCCCGCGGGAGATGTGCATCTATGCCAGCTACAGCCAGGTCCCGCAGCGCATTTGGTGCAGCCCGGAGTTTGATCGGGAGAGCGTACTGGCCTGGGGCGACTTTGACGGCGACGGCGACCCCGACCTGGTGACTGGCAGCCAGATGGAACAAAGTTACTACAATATTTCGAACCCATATGATTTTGGCACGGTGCGCGTGTATACCAACCATGCCAACGATGCCCAGGCGTTGGCGGATACCGCCCCGCGCGTCAGTGTGCGTATCCCGGGCGGCGGCTCGACCCCGTCCCTCACCGGCAATTTCGCCACAGCCGTCATCTTGCAGGGGCCTGAGATTGAGATTGAGTACACCCTCACCGACTTAGAATCCGACCCGGTGCGCTTCATCCGGGCCTGGTTCTCCCTCGACGGCGGCAGCACCTGGACGCCTGCCGTGGCCGCCGGCGACACGATCACCCAGAACCTTTCTGCCTCCCCCGCCGGCGTCACCCACACCTTCACCTGGGACCTCTTCGCCAGCGGCGTTTCCGGCTCTAGCGACACCACCGTCTTCCGGATTGACGCCGTCCAGGGCTTCTCCGGCCCCGGCCCCTACCAATACGCCTACCGCTGGGCGGCCTCCAACCCCTTCCGGGTGCGCGGCTCACAGGTGCGGGTGCTGCTGGATGGTCAGCCAGCTCCCGGCGCCTGGGTCTTTCGCCAGCCTGCTGGCAGTTCTGCCCGCTTCCAGCCCTATACCGACCTGACCGGCGAACGCCTGACCACCGGCCCCGGCGGTTACCTGCTCGGCAGCAGCCTCTTCAACCCAGGCGACCATCTTGCCGCCCTGGCCTACATCACCGGTACGCACAGTTACACCCTCTATTATGGCAGCGCCGCCCCCACCCTGACCGGCATCGCCCCCTACACTGTCACCCAGCAAGGCGTCCAGGTTCTGGAAGTTTCGGCCGCGAACCCGCTGCTGCTGCTCAACCTCGATGTCTCGCTCGAATGGGATGCCCGCTACGACGCCCAGTTCCTCTCGCGCCTCGAATATGACTTCCAGCGAACTTCTGAACTGCTCTTTGATTGGAGCAACGGCCAAATCGCCCTCGGACAGGTACGCATCTACCATGACCGCCAACGCTGGGCCGAGGCTCACATCCAAATCTATGCTTCCAACCGCATCCGTCCCAATGCCGCCCAGGGCGGTATCACCGATGATGAACTAGACGACCCAAGCGCGGCCGGTGTTGTTTACGTCCCCGGCCAGGTGCGCATCGGCGCAGTCTGGAACCGCTTTGGCGATACGGGGGGCAACCTCGGCGAGGACTGGGCGCGCTCCCTGGCCCACGAACTCGGCCACTACGCCCTCTACCTCGATGACAACTACATGGGCTTCGACCTCGCCGGACGCCTCATCCCCATCGAAACCTGCCCCGGCGCCATGTCCGATCCCTATCGCGACGACTATTCCGAGTTCCATCCCGCAGACGGCTGGCTACCCGCCTGCGAGCAGACCCTCTCCAACCAGACCACCGGCCGCGCCGACTGGCAGACCATCACTGCCTTTTACACCGCCCTCGACAGCCCAAGCGGCAGCGACGCCCTCAATCCCGGCCCCTCCGGCCTGCCCCTGGCGGTCACCGACCTGGATTTCATCGCCCCGCCCACCCCTGACACCTCCCTGCCCATCCCGCTCTTTTACCTCTCCCAGGATAACCACCGTCTCCAGCCCGGCTCCAGCGCCCGCTCCTGGCTCTTCTCTGCCAACCTGTCCACACTCACCGACCTCGGCCGCCCCAACCTTGACCAGGTGCTTGCCCGCGGCGCCGCCCCCGGCGACCGCCTGTGCGTTTTCGAGCCGGCCGCAAACCGCCTCGGCTGTGAAATCATCCAGGCCGGGGATGAGCAGTTGGCCCTCAACACCCTTGCCGCCGACCTGCCCGATGTCTTCCTCGTCGCAGCAGATGCCCAAGACATCACCGTGGCCGTCACAAACCTGGAGCCCGGCCTGGCCATTTGGGCCAGGCTCTACCCCGCCGATGGTAGTCCGGCAGTCAGCACCGCGCTCACCCGCATCGGCGAGAACTATGTCGGAGACCTGGTAACCACTGAACCGGCCCCCGAAGGCGCCGTCCATGTTTGGGTAGATGAGATTGTCCCCCGCCGTGAGATTATCACCGACTACGCCCTCGGCGGCAGCCCCGCCCGGATGCGAGGCCGGATGGCCCGTATGCGCGGCCGTATGGCCCCCGCCATCAGTTCTGACGGCCAGGTCATCCTCTTCGGCGCTGCCCTCGACTTCCCCGAAGGCGAGTTCTACAGCCTCCAGGCGCTCACAGCCACCCCCAACGCCCCACCCTGGACGACCCCAGTCGGCCAGGCCTACCGCTTGCTGGCCTCGGCCAATGCCCCCGCCGTTTCAGGAGCCTCGATCAGCTTCTCTTACCTCGGCAGCGAAGTTCTTCCCGGCGAAGAGAACTGGCTCAAAATCTACTATGCCGATGAGAGCCTGGATACCGGCTGGCAGCCCCTCCCCACCACCCTCGATCCTGAAAACAACCACGCCGTTGCCAGCGCGCCGGGTTATGGCCTCTATGTCCTGATGAGCAGCCTGGAAATACCGCTCTACGAGGCCGGTTGGAATCTCTTCTCCTACCCCGTCCAGGCCACGCGGCCCATCACCGAAGGCTTGCTCAGCATCTCCGGCTACTACACCACCGTTTACGGCTATGACGGCGCCGACCTGCTCGACCACTGGAAAATGTACGATGTCGCCGCGCCGACCTGGGTCAACGATTTATCAACCCTGGAGTTTGCCCACGCTTATTGGATCCAAACCACCCAGCCCATCACGCTCGGCCTGCGCGGGGTGACGCCCAACGCCGCCGCTCCGCTCTATATCTTCGACCCGCCTTCCACTTTCTATGGCAGCCTGCTGCCCGGCAGCGGCTTCATCCCGGCAGCCGGAATGAGCGTGGAAACTCGGATTGGCGGCGTCTTGTGCGGACAAGCCGAAGCCCTGCTGGTGGATGCCCAGGTCGTATACACTATCAACATTTCGGCCGGCGGGCCGGGCGCCGAAGGCTGCGGGCAGCCTGGCAGCCTGGTAGACTTCGTGGTCGCCGGGCAAGCCATGCAGCCGCAAGGCGTCTGGAACAATACCAGCGTCCAACGGCTCGACCTGTCTCCGGCGCCATCTGTCCCGCTTGCTGCCGATGACGTGTTTGAAACGCCGGAAGACGAAAGCATCGTGCTGGATGTCCTGGGCAACGACAGCGGCGAGCAGCTTGCCCTGCTGAGCGTCGGCCAGGCTTCACACGGCATCGCCATTCCATTGACAAGTACAATCCTCTACACTCCCACGCTCCACTACTTCGGCAGCGACAGCTTCACCTATACCATCTCTGCCCTCGGCGGGCTGACCAATACGGCGCAGGTCACCATCACTATCACGCCCGTAAATGACGCCCCGACCATCGCCGCTCTGTCCGATCAGGCGATGCAGATCGGCAGCATCCTGGCTGGCATCCCGATCGTGATCGCAGATGTAGATAACCTGCCGGCCGACTTGCATCTCAGCGCCGAGTCGAGCAGCCCCGCAGTGATAGACCCCGCCCAAATCGAGTTTTCGGGGACCGGGCTGGAGCGCAGCCTGTCGCTGGAACCGCAAGGCGTCGGCCAAAGCCAGGTGACCGTCACCGTGAGCGATGGCGGACTGAGCGCCAGCGCCAGCTTCACCCTAACCGTCGTTCCCGAAGACACCTACCAGCTTGAAATCAACATCACCGGCAGCGGAACGGTAACCCGCCAGCCTGACAAGGCTGCCTACCACTACGGCGACGTGATCCGCCTGACCGCCACGCCAGAGCCCGGCTGGACCTTTGCCGGTTGGAGTGGGGCCGCCGCAGGCAGCGCCAACCCGCTTGACATCACCATCAGCGGCAATACCACTGTTTCCGCTACCTTCACTCAGAAGGAAGACCCGCTCCAGAGCGTCTTCCTTCCACTGATCACCTGGACTGTTTCTCCCAGCCCGGCCGCTCCGCCCAAAATGCAGCCCGCCGCCAGCTGGCAAAAAATCTTCCTGTTCCTGATTCAGCATAGAGCGCCAGCGCCGTCTGTTCGCCGCTTTCCAGATCCAGCAGTTAGGGCATGGTGGAGATCACTGGGCTAGATCGAAAGACGATTCGGAGGAGGGTGAGGGAGATAACCGATTATATGTGACCTGGCAACGATGCAGTGGATAAACTCTGTGTGTTTTCTTGACTTCTCTTATGTTATAATCTTACTAGTAAGACAAAGGAGAAATCATGGAAACGATTGCCACTACCCGTATGTCTTCGAAAGGACAAATTGTTATCCCAGAAATCATTCGCAAGCGCCTTAATCTCAAAGAGGGTGCGCAGTTCGTCGTTGTGGGTGAAGGGGACGTAGTCATTTTGAAAGCAATTTCTGCTCCCAGTATGGAACCATTCGACGCCCTCATTCAACAGGCGCGCCAGCAGGCCGAAGCTGCTGGATTGGAACGCGCCGATATTGCCAAGGCCGTATCGAAAGCGCGGGGAAGAAAGTGAATATCGTCGGGTGGATGATTCCCTGTATAATAATGGTATGCGCAGTAGATGTTCACCGGAGAATGACTCAAAAATGACCGATGAAAGGCTGAACCGTATTTTACGCGATTTGAGCGAAGGGCTGACCAGGCTTCTGGGCGATCGCCTGGAGGCGGTTTACCTGTATGGCTCTCAGGCGCGCGGCGATGCCCGGTCAGATTCAGATATCGATGTGATGATTGTGCTGCGAGGGGATTTCAACTATTTCGATATGGTTCAAAAGGTCTCCCATTGTACAGCGAAGTTATCTTTGAAATACGACACTGTCATTTCCAGTGTTTTTATTTCAAAAGAAGATTATGAACACCGTCACACACCCTTGTTGATCAATGTTCGCAAGGAAGGGGTGCTGGTGTGAACGAACAAAGTCTGCTTTTAGAAAAAGCGTGTGAGAACATAAGAGCAGCTCGTATTCTGATTCAGGAAAACCTGGCCGATATTGCAGCCTCGCGTGCCCATTACGCCATGTTTTATATCGCGGAGGTGCTGCTATTGAACCGTGGCCTGGCGTTCTCGAGCCATTCGGCGGCTATTGCAGCGTATGGTTAAGAGTTTGCGCGTACTAAGGCCCTGGATCCCAAGTTCCACCGCTATTTGACCGCGTCTTTGGATACCCGGCAAACAGGCGATTATGGGGTGGAGACCAGAGTTTTACTGGAAGAAGCCGATCAAATTACTGAATGGGCAGATGAGTTTCTAGAAGCGGCTGAAGCCTATCTTAGCAGATAGAGATAGCTCTTGCCACGGTGGGCATGCTGCCAGTAAGTAGTCTACCACACCGGGCTTACTGCGCTTGCCGCGGGCGGCCCGGCGAAAGGCCCGCCTGCGGCGGGAGGCTGGCGGGGGTAACCCCGCCAGGCCACCCCCGTTCCAGTAGCCAGCAGATCAGGATCACGGCAAGCGGGCGCAACGGAAGCCGACGTCGTTATCCTGATTCGCCGGAGAGAGGTTGTACCGGTCGACAGAGCGAAGGTAGCGGTTGCTGAGGTTGTTGAACGAGCCGCCCCGCAGCACCCTGTACGAGCCCGTACTCGGGCCGGTTGGGTTGCTGCCTGGCGAGATGCTGTAGTAATTGATACCATACCAATCGTTGACCCATTCCAAGACATTGCCGGCCATATCCATCACCCTATAAGGACTGGCTCCGGCGGGGTAACTGCCCACCTGGGAAGTGTCGCCAACGCAATAACCATTGTTAATAAACCCGTTGACCAGTGTGCAGCCAGGCGCCTGGTCGCCCCAGGGATAGGCGCGCATATCTGCGCTACCTCGCGCCGCTTTTTCCCATTCGGCCTCGGTCGGCAGGCGCTTGCCGGCCCAGGTGCAGTAGGCGGTGGCCTGGTTCCAACTGACCCAGATCACCGGGTAGTTGGCGTAGGTTGGGTTATCGTAGTAGGATGAGCGCATATAGGATTTGATGTAATACGGGGCAATGCAGCTTCCTGCTGCTACACACTGGGCGTATTGGGCATTGGTAACTTCATATTTATCGATCTGGTAGTCGACCAGGTACACCGTGTGCAGCGGAAGTTCATCGGAATAACACGAGTAGCCGCCGTTGTGCGCCGGGTCGCAGCCCATCTGGAAGCTGCCGGCGGGGATAAGGATCATGTCGCTGGTGGGAGGCGTCCCGGCCCCGTTAAGGATCAAGGGCAGATAGATCTGCACATCCCCCTCGGCGCTCAGGCCGCTGCCGAGCGCCGCTGGAACGACCATCGCCAGGAGTAATACCCCAACGGCCAGAATGCTCAACAGTCGAAAGAAATAGCTTTTTATGGTGACCTCCTAAATGTGCGAATGTGTGGTTTGATATGATCCTAAGCCTTAGCGGCCAGCCTCCCCCATTCCAGCAGGCGAGCATCATGGCAGACGAGCGCAACGGAAACCGTAGTAGAGGTACTGATTCGTCGGACTGCTGAAGCCCCGGCCGGCGACGCGCAGGTAGTCGACGAAGTAGTAGAACGAGCTGCCCCGCAGCACCCTGTACGAGCCCGTACTCGGGCCGGTTGGGTTGCTGCCTGGCGAGATGCTGTAATAACCGCTACCATACCAATCGTTGACCCATTCCCCTACATTGCCGGCCATATCCATCACCCCATAAGGACTGGCGCCCAGCGGGTAGCTGCCCACCTGGGAAGTGTCGCCAACGCAGTAACTGCCGATCCAGCCATTGACCAGCGAGCAGGTCGGCGCCTGGTCGCCCCAGGGATAGGCGCGCACTGTGGTTCCCCGCGCTGCTTTTTCCCATTCGGCCTCGGTCGGCAGGCGCTTGCCGACCCAGGCGCAATAACCGACTGCCTGGCTCCAATTCACGTAGATCACCGGGTAGTCGGCGTAGGTTAGGTTGTCGTAGTAGGAAGCGCGGGCGTAGGACGAGTTAGAACCCGGCGCAGTGCAGCTTCCTGCTGCTACGCATTGAGCGTATTGGGCATTGGTGACTTCGTATTTGTCGATCTGGTAGGCGTCCAGGTACACCGTATGCAGCGGAAGTTCATCGGAATAACACCCGTAGCCGCCGTTGTGTGCCGGGTCGCAGCCCATCTGAAATTCGCCGGCAGGGATGAGGATCATGTCGCCGGGAACAGGTGTGCCGGGTGTTGCCGTTCCTGTGGGTGTGGGTGTAATAGTGGGTGTATCAGTATATGTTGGCGTGGGCGTTGCCGTGCGCGTGGGGGTTGGTGTTACCGTGCCATCGCTGCCAGCCTGGGCCAGCAGGATTTTGTAACCAACTACCACTTCAGTATGGTCTACCAAGGAACGTCCTAGAACTTCAACCTTTACTCCCACAGTAGCATCGATACCCCCATATAACTCCCACCACGGTGTAGCGAATGGATCCGCCGTCAATAGCAAATAGGGCGTGAAGGATGCAAAGGGACCGGCAACGCCATAAAGTAGCAAGTCCAATGGCGGGTCAATATATTCTTTGAATTCCACACTCGCTGAAAGCCGGGGCGGCTCGAAGGTGAAACTGTTGGTAAAACTTGAGACCGGCGACCAGGTACCATCCTGATAGCGCAGCCCGGCAGATAGAGTTGCCTTCTGTGTGACTGTGGTAGTGATTCCCACGCTGACTTGTCCGTCGCCCCGTAAATAAATTGGCATTTCAATCAGGAATACCACGGGAACCGGACCAACGAATACAGTAATAGTGCCTAAATGTAAGCGAGCCAATTCATATTTCAATTCAACACTGGCAAGCTCAACCTCGATCAGAAATTCCAATTCGATATTTTCTTCAACATTGGGAATAAATTCCAATTTCTGTAAGTTTCCATCTTTGACGGCCAAGTTGAAATCAAATCCAGGCGCCAGTTCCAGGCTGTCATTTGCCTTGATCTGGTCATAGGTGGTGCTCAAATTACCATCGTCATCATACAGTACTACATCTGAAATATCAAAGAAAAAGCCATCCACGAGCGTTGCTTCCGTTGGCTGAACCAGCGTCACACCTGGAAGCGTGGTCATAGATACAATATCAACGGGCGTAAAACGTTTTGATAAGCTTATCGATCCTTGTTGGATGGCGTCCTCTAGGGTAGCGCTTTCAGTAGTCAATACCACTTCTCCACTCTGGGATGATACAGATGTGACTTTGCGTAAAAATCCCTCTGGAGCGGCTGTTGACACATCCCCAACAATCACATCACCAATATCTACATCGTCCAGTGCGGCGCTTCCCTGGGCAAATGTAAAGACGCCGCTTGCGGAAACAGACGTCAGGTTCTGCAAAGTATCTGCGGGCAACACCTCAGTCGTCTCAGGGACAATCGGCGGCACATATTCGAAGGATTTTCGCACGAATGGTAGGAAAACCTGCTCGTCTCCTGCAGCGCGTAGGCTGCTGTCAAACGCCGCCCGCACTGCAGGAACGACAGCCGCCAGTATGAACACAGTAACCACTAAAAAGGCAAAGATACGTAATCGAGTAGTTTTCATAAATTCATCCCTCCAAATGTCAAATAATGCTTGAAATAGTTTTCATTATAGGAGGTCAGGCAACCTAAATCCCTAATAATTAAGGGCTAATCCCGATTTAGCACACAATTTACTTCGCCCGCGCCTACCCCCTTGGCGATGAAGAACGCCGCTAATCCTGGAAACTTTATCCCATGCCGAACTACTGTAACCAGTATACATAATTAATTTCATCACCGCAACAAAAACACCTTTTATTTACCAGGATATGGGTTTCTTGCGGGCAGTGAAGGGGGGCTCGAAACTCAGGCTTGGTTAATGAAGGTAACAGCCGCATATTATGAGTCTGTCAACATTTGAGCTTTTGACCTAAAATCATAGCTCCCCTTCACCGGGGAACTTTTCATAAGCGTATTTTCCCACCGGCGGGGAGAATGCCTCCCTCTGCCCCTGTTTACCACAAAATCCCCATATAATCCCCGACATGAACTTCATCATGCCCGGCATCACCCTGATCGGAATCGGACTCACCCTGGCAGCCTCCCTACCCGCGCTGGCGGAGATATCTGCCTCGGTCGCGCTCGCCTGCGGCTTTGCAGCCTGCGGCTGGATCTTGATCCGGGCTGGCTGCTCGAGGCACGGGGGCAAGCCATGATCCTGCCGCTGGCTGTCTCGCTGCTGGCCGTGATTTGGCTGAGCGTATGCGCCGTTTACGATCTGCGCACGCGCCAGGTACCCAATGGACTGACGCTGCCGGCCATCCCGCTAGCGCTCCTGGCAGCCTGGCTGACCTGGGAGAGCCGTGGCGAAACTTTGTACGAGTTTGTCTTTCGCCTGGCAATTCTGACTCTGCCCCTGTTCGTGGCCTGGCGCAGCCATTTGCTGGGCGGCGCCGATCTCAAGATCATGCTGGTTCTGGCACTGGCCAACCCGTTGCTGGTCGCAGCCGCCTGGATCGGGGCGCTGCTGTATTTCGCCGGGCTGCTGGTGATGACGCATAGCCGTCCGGCTCGTTTCGCCGGCGTGCCCGGGTTCGCCCTGGGCGCCGGGCTGTTCACTGCTATCCAGGCTGCCGTGCTTGTCGTTCAACGCCTGACCGCATGAAGAAAGACCTGCTATTAGAAGTCAAGAGGTAGAACCTTAAAAATTTATCGAATAA
>CAZVRZ010000172.1:0-10335 GCA_964629965.1 uncultured Anaerolineaceae bacterium | reverse complement strand
AAAGAGGAATAGGAGATCAACCCCATGCCAATACCTAAAAAGCACTGGACCCCTCACGATACACTGAACATCAAATGGATCACGAGCCTGGATGTCTCACCCGATGGCAGGCGCCTCGCCTTCACGGTCACGCAGGCAGTGATGACTTCTGAGCCAGGCGGTTTTCAATCCCAGGTTTATCTTGCCGATCCAGGAGGCAGCCAACCCGTCCAGTTGACCACGGGCGAATTCTCTTCATTTGCTCCCCAGTGGTCCCCAGGTGGGCAATTTGTTGCTTTCCTCTCGCAAAAGAATATCTGGTTGTTCTCAGTGGAAACAGGCAATGTACAACAGGTGACGGATGTTCCCGCAGGTGTAAGCAGTTTTAGGTGGTCGCCGGATGGGAGCATGATTGCCTTCACAGCCGCAGACGATTCTGAATCCACCGGGGATAAGAACGGCCCCCGCACCGTCGGTCAGGGTGTAGAGAACCGGCGCCTGTACCTGGTTTTGCTGTCCGAACTTCCCCGCGGACCCTTACGCGGCCGACCGTTAACCGGGAGCAACCTGAACATGGGCGCGCCGGAAGCACCGGGAGCCTACGCCTGGTCGCCGGATGGCAAAATCATCGTCTTCAGCCACTCCCGCTCCCCCCAGCCCAACGACTGGCCTAGCACACGTACCTCCTGCCTGAACCTGGTGGATGGCTCGATCCAACCGCTCGGGCCGGATAAAGCAGTGGGCTTTGACCCTTACTTTTCCCCCGATGGGCAATGGGTGGCATGCAAAATCTACGATGAACCGGCCTGGGAGTGGTCTTCGACGGTACACCTGCTCCCGGTCGATGGCGGTCTGGATCGCCCCCTGGCGGATACCCATGACCGCCGCCCGGACCTGCTCGGCTGGTCGGCAGATGGAAAACAACTCTACTTCCTGGAGACCTGCGGCACGCGCCAGCGACTGGGTGTCTTGCCCGTGGATGGCAGTCCGCCCGTCGTGCTGCTCGAACCGGAAGGATGCATCGAAAACGCCAGGTTGAACTGCACTGGTCGCTTCCTCGGATTCGCGCTCCAGACGACTACGGAGCCAGCGGAAGCCTTCCTCGTCTCGCTGGATAAGATCGAGCCAGTGCAGATGAGTCACCTCAACGCTGAGTTCCGCCAGATCCCCATCGGGCAGACGGAGATCACCCACTGGAAATCGGTGGACGGGCTGGATATCGAAGGGCTGCTGACCTACCCCGTTGATTACGAAAAGGGCCGGCGCTATCCCCTGCTGGTCAGCGTGCATGGCGGACCTGCGATCGCCTGGCAGCAGTTCTTCATTGGCTTACAATCTTTTTATGGCCCGATCGCCGCCTTTGCTGCCCGGGGCTATGCCATCCTGCGCTGCAACGTGCGCGGCAGCACCGGCTACGGCAAGGCTTTCCGCCGCGGCAACTACCGCGACTGGGGCGGCATGGATGTGCAGGATCTGCTGGCCGGCGTTGACCATGTCATCAGCCTCGGGGTTGCCAACCCGGAAAGAATGGGCATCACTGGTTGGAGTTACGGCGGCTACCTGACCGCTGCCGCCCTGACCCAGACTGGGCGCTTTCGGGCTGCTGTCATCGGCGCGGGGATGACAAACCTGGTCAGTTATGCCCTGGGCCATGACAGCCCCGGTTTCTTGCCCGCCCACTTCGGCAGTGAAGTCTGGGAGGTGGGGGATCTGCTGCTTGAGCGCTCCCCCATCGCTCACGCTGACCGGGTGACCACCCCCACCCTAATCCTGCACGGAGAACATGACCAGCGGGTGCCTGTCTGGCAGGGATATGAATTCCATAATGCGCTCAAGCGCTGCGGCATCCCCACCCAGATGGTGATCTACCCCCGCACCGGGCATGTACCTTCGGAGCCGAAATTGCTGCTGGATGTCATGGAGCGCATCCAGGCATGGATGGAGCTGTACCTGGCACAAAAGGATCAGCAACGCTAATAGTGACAAGAAAGGCAGGTTAGCATGTTCAAGCCGCGCCTGTTGGCAGGTTTTTATCTCGCAGTGTTGGTGTTGGCAGGTTGCAGTACGGAGTACCCCCAATCCTGTCCAGCCAGCACGCCCGTCGGGTTGCTCGACGCCGATAAAATCGCCAGCGACACTAGCCTCCCGTTCCGTTTTCCGCTCGATGAGTCCACGGTGGATTACGAACTCTTCTTCGGCTGGTTTGGCGTCTCCAATGAATGTCCTCCCAATATGCCAGGCTGTTATGAATATCCCATTCTCGAATTCCATGCTGCAGAGGATTACAAGCGCTCCGCAGGGACTCCCGTCTACGCGATGGCGGATGGACGCGTCAGTTTCTCAGGGACGGCGGGCGGCTACGGCTGGTTGATCATCATTGACCATCCGCAGGCGAACCTGTATTCGTTGTATGGGCACCTCAGTCCCAGCCGTTGGAAGTTGGAGGAAGGCGCGGATGTAAAGCGAGGCGACTTGATCGCCTATCTCGGCGACCCCGATGAAAACGGCGGCAGTGCAGAGAGTCCGCTGGAACCGCATCTCCACTTCGGGATTCGCGCCGGTCAGTGCGACGATTATCCCGGCAAGGGCGAGTGGCGCTGGATGGCTGGCTGGATCCGCCTCTGTCCGCAGGATATCGGCTGGTTGCAACCATCCCTGGTCATCACAAACCAGGAAATCCCTGTCGGCGGATATCCCCAGCCCGAAATCCCGTTTTGGATTCGCTGGGGTCAGGAAATGCTCATTACCAGCCTCTACACAACTTGCGGAGCTGGCATTCTGATTGGATCCATCCGGAAAAAGCGGCGGCTCTTCCTCATCTTTTTTCCGGGCATCCTCCTGACCGTGGCTGGAATCGTCCTGCATAACAATCGAATGTCGAGCACTTACACCTTGCTCGTGATCGGAATCCTTGTGCTGGCAGTTGGAATTGTTCACTACATTCGGCAAACTGTTTCCAGGCCGCTCGATAGTGCGTAAAGGAGAGCTGTGAAGTGCCGTGTATTGTGTATGCAGATGGAATAGGAGAGAACCATGAAAACGAACGAAGCGGAGCAAATTGAAGTCGAAAAAATCATTCACGACGCCATCGGCTGGGCGTTGACAAAAGATATTGACAGATTGTTCTCCATCATGGCGCAGGATGACGATTTCTTCATCTTCCATCCTGATTCAAAGTCCACCATTGCCGGCTTCGAGGCGTTCAGGAAGTTGGGCGATCGCGTCTGGATGAAGGATGAGTTCAAGGCCACCGATTTCGCAGTCAGGGATCTACGCCTCAAATTCGCGGAATTGGGAAACGTGGCGTGGTATTCGTGCCTGCTCGACGATCACGCTGAGTGGAATGGACAACCCATCGGCTGGGATAACTGCCGGTGGACGGGCACGCTTGAAAAGCGCGCCGGCCAATGGGTGATTGTGCAGATGCACTTCTCGTTCCCGAAGGATTCATGAGCATGGCCATTTTCGAAGCTTCCCCAATAGAAACCTTTTCTTCACGAAAACCATTGAACCAAAAAGATCGTGAACTCTATTAAACACCTCCCTAAACTCTATCGCGAACTGGCGGATTGGTGGCCGATCCTATCCGCGCCCGAAGATTATGCCGAGGAGGCCGCATTTTACGAGAAGGCTTTGCGAGCCGCGTGTTCTTTCGAACCTGTTGCGCTCCTCGAGCTGGGTTCCGGGGGCGGGAACAATGCTTCACAGCTTAAAAGACACTTCAAGGTGACGCTGGTTGATCTTGCGCCAGGGATGTTGAAAGTTAGCCAGGCGCTTAATCCCGAATGTGAACACATCCGGGGAGATATGCGCACTGTGCGCCTGGGCCGCCAGTTTGACTTGGTGTTCATCCACGATGCGATCGTGTACATGATCACCGAGGCTGATTTGCGCCAGACCATGCAAACTGCTTACATCCACTGCCGTTCCGGCGGCGTAGTTTTATTCGCCCCAGACCACACCCGAGAGAATTTCAAGCTCAACACCGATCATGGGGGCCACGATCGAGGCAACCGTTCCTTGCGTTACCTCGATTGGACGCTGGAGCCAAATCCAGACGGCACATACTTGTACGTCATGGCGTACCTGTTGCGCGAAGGAAATGGCGAGGTACGCTGTACCCTCGACCAGCATCGTTGCGGCCTGTTCAGTCACGACCAATGGCTCCAGTGGATGACCGAGGCCGGGTTTGAGGCCAGCTCTCTACCCTTCGTTCACAGCGAAATCCCGCCCGGTGACTGCGAGGTTTTCATTGGGCACAAGCCGGGAAATGTGGAATAACGAAGGATGCCGTTCGGTCACACCCAGCTCCGCCGGGCGCTGGCTATCCAGCCTGACCGGGCGGACCTGTTGGAAATATTAAGGAGTTACCGGTTGCCATAATGAAACCCTACGCCTCCCTCACCGAAAATGGACAGGCGCGCCGCCTGCGCCCGCTGGCGCTGAATGCGCTCCAACAATACCCGCTGGATGTCTCCCGCCTGCGCCTGGTCACGAACGATTTTAACGGCATATTCCGCGTGGATACCACCAACGGTCAGAAGCTCATCCTGCGCATCACCCTGCCTGAGGGCGGCCACAACCTCGATCATGTCACTGCCGAGATGGATTGGTTGGCTGCCCTGGCGCGTGACACATCCCTGAGTGTGCCACACCCGCTGCCAGCCAGGGATGGCCGCCTGGTGGTCGAAGCACAGGCTGAGGGTGTGCCGCAACCGCGCCTGTGCGAGGTTTTTTCCTGGGTGCCCGGCAAAAACCTGTCCGAGGATATGAGCGCGGCCAATATCGCCAGGTTGGGTGAACTGATGGCAAGACTTCATACCCACACCCTGACGTATCATCCGCCCTCCGAACTCTCCCTGCTGCGTTTCGACCGGCCTTTTCCTTTCCCCGAGCTTGTTGTGATGTTCGATGAGCCGTATGCAGCGCTGTTCCCACCAGAACGCCGCGCCGTGTACGAAAGCGCCATCGCCTGGGTGCAGGAATCCCTTGACCGCCTGCAAGCCTGCGGCGAAGCGATGCGTATCCTGCACAATGATCTGCACCAATGGAATGTGCACAACTTCCGCGGCGTGCTTTCGCCAATAGACTTTGAAGATCTGATGCTCGGTTGGCCGGTGCAGGATATTGCCACGACGCTGTATTATTTCCCGGATGAAAACTACGCCGCGTTACGGGCGGCCTTCCAGGAGGGTTACCTCCGCCGCTGTCCCTGGCCAGAACGCCATCCCGGCGAGATCGACTCATTCATCGCTGCCCGCGGATTTGGCCTGGCCAATTTCATCTTGAACGACCCCAACCCAAACTGGAAAATCCGGGCGCCGGAATTCGTCGAAAGCGTCGAAAACCGGCTGCGGAAGTTGATGGAAATGCGCCAAATATCTGGAGGCTGACGATGACAACCACTGAAAACCTGTCCGAAATTCGGGCAACGCTCCAAAAATTTCAGGACGGCTACACCTTGGAGGAGTTTCATGGAAAGAGCAGAAATCACCCAACTTTGCGAACGTAACGACATTCCGTATCTGGGCTTTTTCGATCCCGTTTTTTCGCCGGAAAGGCCATTCGAGTTGTAGGAGAAATATGAACACCACCCCTGATGTTCACTTTATGCGGATCACCGCCACCACTCTAAACCAGGTCTGCGCTCTGAGCGAAACGCTCTCCCCGGCTCAGCGCCATATGGTGGCTGATAACGTTCGCTCGATTGCCGAAGCCTCCTTATCTCCCAGCGCCTGGATGCGCGCCATCTATGCCAATGACACTCCCATCAGCTTCATCATGACCCACACCGGCTCGGACTACGAAGACGGCATTGACTGCCCGGGCGTTTTCCTGTGGCGTTTCATGATCGGCGCCCCCTGGCAGGGCAAAGGCTACGGCAAACGCGCCCTCGAAAAACTCATCCAACACCTGAAAGCCATGGGCATCCCCCTGTTGTACACCAGCTGCGGACAGGGCGAAGGCAGCCCAGAAGGTTTCTACCGCAAGCTGGGTTTTATCCCCACCGGCGATCATTACGATGATGAAATCGAAATGGTTCTACACCTGAACACCTATCCGATCACGGTTCCGGTGATGATTGCCTCCAAGTCGGAAGGTAATCAGTAAGCTGAAAGGAATTATTCAATGCTTGAGAAACTTACCCACATTTATGGCGCCTTCACCCGTGAACCGGCGCGCCGTGCGGGCATTGCCACAGTATTGCTCGCCCATGCGCTTGACTTTGCCCGCGTCTGCGGCTATCGACGCTGTGCTGTCCTCTTCGAGCCGATGAACCCGCTTGGGTCGCGATTCTGGCTGAGATACTTCCAGCCCGTTTGTTATTCATTCCTGCGTAACATTGACGACCGGTTGACGCAAGGATGAGCACAGGAATTGAGAGAGTGCTGTTCGGCGATGGACTCACCTGCCGAGTGAAGAGGAAACCATGAAACCTTACCAGGATCTCACTTACCGGGGGCGACTGCGCAGGATGCGGCAGTTGGCCCGGCTTGCCCTGCGGGAATATGGCCTGCAGGACGCTCCCTTCAAACTGGTTTTGCAGGCAGGAAATACGCTGTTTCGCGTCTATGGGCCGGCCTCACCTTTCACCCCAGGCAATGACGATCTGTTCGAGCCTGGACAATACCTGCTGCGGGTACACGAACCTGGCTACCAGGAGCCGGAGGCGATTGACCTGGAATTGACCTGGCTGGCTGCCATGCGCCGGGAGGCGAATTTGCCCGTGCCAGAACCGATTGCAACCCTAGATGGACAATGGGTGCCCGCCATCAACGTGCCCGGCGTGCCAGGGACACGCTATTGTTCTCTCCTGCGCTGGATCAAAGGCCGCTCAGTAAAAAATCGTTTCCGCCCCCATCATCTCCAGGCACAGGGCAGATTGATGGCACGGCTGCACCAGTTTTCCATTCAGTGGCAACCTCCGGCAGGCCTGGCAAAACGAAAATTTGACTGGGACGGGTTATTCCAAAACGATGTGGGCAGTGGCATGGCAAATGCGGATGCATGGGCGATTCTTTCTCCGCTTCACAGGAAAGCCTTTTCCTTTGTTGCAGAGCGGATCCGGGATGTGATGGAGGACTGGGGGCAGGGTCCGGATGTGTTCGGTTTGATCCACGGAGATCTGGGGGTGGATGCCAATCTGTTTCTCTGGCACGGTGAGCCAAGGGCAATTGATTTTGATGATTCGGGCTTTGGCTACTGGGTATTCGATCTGGCGGTGGCGTTGGACGCCTGTCGAGATGACCCTGCCTATCCCCGCTATCGCGACGCCCTCTTGAAAGGATATGCCGAATTCCGCGCCCTCCCAGAGCAACAGGCAGAGCAGATCGAGTTGTTTCTGGCTGGTCTACAGGTCTATTGGAATCTTTGGGCTGCCGGTGGGACACATCTATATCCTGACTTGCTTCCGGAATATCGTGAACGTATCGCCCGTACGGCGGATTTCGTTGTACGCTATGCTCGCCAGAAAGGTTGTGCTGTTTAGGCGCCGCCTCATCTCGGCTCTAACAAAAGAGAATGAACCGCAACCACTACAAGTTATTTTCCGCAGGCGCGATTGCCAGCCTGACCATACCTAACCGGCTTGTCCGTTCGGCAACCTGGGACCCATCCATCCTGTCCTCTCACCAGATGACAGGTGAAGTTCTGGAACTGTACCACAATCTGGCCCTGGGCGGCGTGGGCATGATCATTACTGGTGGTCTGCCCGTTTACCGGGAACGTCTCCCTGAAGAAGATTCGGATGAACCGATCCACTTCTATGCCGATCTGCGTGTGAACGGGCTGGAGGAAATGGTTCAAGTTGTCCACCAGGCCCGGCGGGAGTGCAAGATCATCGCCCAGCTTGAAGTCGGGTTTGTTGACACCGGCCCTTCATCCATGCCTTCGCCTTTCTCCAGCCAGCCGGTCAGGGAACTCTCGCCTGAGGAAATTGAACAAATCATCACCTGCTTTGTGGATGCCATTCTTGATATGCAGGCTTCCGGTTTTGAAGGCGTTCAACTCCATGCCGCACATGGCGGATTGTTGAGCCGTTTTCTCTCACCGTACACCAACCGGCGCGAAGATGACTTTGGTGGAACACCCGATAAGAGATCGAAGATCATTCGAGAGATTGTCACCAGAGCGAGGGAACAAGTTGGTGATTTCCCAATCCTGATCAAAGTGAACTGCACCGACTATCTGGTGGGTGGTGTGGATATCGAGAATCTTCCAGGATTGTCGCAGGAAATTGCGCGGGCGGGTGTGGATGCCATCGAACTCAGCGGCGGGATGTGGGAATGCCTGTTTCGCCCGCAGGAGGCACTGGGCTTTCGCCCGGTTCCCGCTCCAGAATCACACACGGATCAGGAAGCCGGAACAGCAAAGTTATTTCCTGCGCTATGCCGAAAAATTAGATTTGCCCATCCCGATCATCCTGGTAGGGGGAAATCGAGATATTGAAAGATTGGAAACGATCCTGCAAAGCGGTAAAGTGGATTTCATCGCGCTGTGTCGTCCCCTCATCCGCGAGCCAGACCTACCCAATCGTTGGCGGGATGGTATCGGGAGGCGATTTCCGGAGTGCGTTTCGTGCAATTCCTGCCTGTACGATATGTATGTTCATCCCGGCCGGCCAGAACCGGGGGTGGCGACTTGCATCTGTAAAAGCGACAAACAACGGCATCAGAAGGCGCAGAAGTGGCTGGCCACATGGAAAGACTCGGAAAGATAAAATTATCATGGAGATCACTGCATTTGCAAACTCACTTGATGGAACCCAGATCGCCTATGATTGCTCCGGCGCAGGCCCGGCAGTGATACTACTGCATGGAGGAGGCGGCAGCCGCCAGGAATGGCAGGCTGCCGGCTATATCCAGCGCTTACAAAACGATTTCACCGTTATCGCGCTTGACCTGCGCGGTCACGGCGAGAGCGGGGCGCCCACCAACCCGTCTGATTACGCCATTGATAAAATGCTGCAAGATATCCTGGCGGTTGCCGATGCCTGTGGAGCAGCGCGCTTCGCCCTCTGGGGCATGTCGTTTGGGGGCAAGGTTGGCCGCTACCTGGCTGCTCGATCGGAGCGGGCGCAAAAAGCTATCCTGATGGGCACACCTTTGGGGCCGGGTGTATCGGGCAAGCCGCGCCAGGATGCCGTTGACTTTTGCGCACATTGGCGGCCAATTGTCCAGACCCAATGGGAGGGCAGGTTGGATATCAATACGCTCTCCACGAATGACCAGGAGATGCTACAAAACTTAAATATCCCGGCCATGTTGGGCTGGGCACCGGCCATGCTCGACTGGCCATCTGTCGAACCGGCTGATTTTCTGTGCCCGGCCTTGTGGCTGGTTGGTTCAGAAGATAAAATCGCAATCGAGAGCGTACAAGAGTATGCTACCGCTCTCGAAGGATCGCTGGTTCAAATTCAGATCATCGAGGGATTAAATCATGAGCAGGTTTTCGACCAGATTGACGCCGTTTTCCCGGCCATGCTGGCCTTTACGAAATCCTGACTGGATGGGCGCATTCACGACGCCATCGGCTGGGCGTTGACGAAAGGTAAGGAAATGAATTCCGGGCTTGGCCCTCAATAAGAAGGGAGTTCTTATGCAAAACGATTTCCTGAAAAATGGATTGGATGCTCTTGTCCACCAGACTTTGGAACGCTGGCATGTTCCCGGTCTGGCGTTGGCTGTTGTCAGCGGGGACGAGGTGCTACACCAGGCCGGTTACGGGCAGCGCGATCCAGCACGCGGCCTGCCGGTCACACCCGATACACTCTTTCCAATTGCATCCATGACGAAAGCGTTTGGGGTCATGTCTTTTGGCCTGTTGATCGATGAGGGCAAATTAGAGTGGGATAAACCAGTGCGCGACTATCTGCCCGGCTGGCAGATGTTCGACCAGGTTTCCACCGAGACCTTGACCGTGCGCGATATGCTCTCGCACCGTTCCGGCCTTCCCTCCCATGACTGGATCTGGTGGGGTTCGGATTTCAGCCGGCGCGATTTGCTTGCCCGTCTGCGCCACCTGGAGCCGAATGCCCCAATCCGCTCCCGCTTCCAATATAACAATGTTCTGTACATGCTGGCCTCGCTCATCGTGGAGGAGGTCGCTGGTATGAGCTGGGAGCGCTTCGTCCAGACGCGCATCTTTGACGTGTTGGGGATGAAACGCAGTAATTTCTCAACGCGGATCACCCAGCAGGATCCCGACCACGCCTGGCCACACGTCTACCGCGACGAGTTGCTGCGCGAATGCGCCTTCTGGGAGCAGGATGAGAACTCTGTTACCGGCGCGGCTGGATCTATCAATTCGTGCGCCAGCGAGCTGGCAACCTGGCTGACTCTGCAGATGAATGCCGGG
>CAZVRZ010000171.1:0-10473 GCA_964629965.1 uncultured Anaerolineaceae bacterium | reverse complement strand
GATGAATCCTACTTGCTCAAGGTCTTGGCCGTTTGAAATGCGATTACCCTATATAACACCTTGGATTGAACTCATTTTATTGTATAATGGTTTATGGGAGGAATGTGTTATGGAATTTTTAATCAACCCCAATTTGGCTTACTTGCTGCTGGTGGCAGGGATCATGTTGGCGATCCTGGCTATCTTCAGCCCCGGCACGGGGATGCTCGAGATTGGCGCTTTGTTCGTCTTGCTTTTGGCCGGCTGGGAGATTTACAACCTGCCGATCAACATCTGGGCGCTGATCTTGCTGGCTTTAGGAATTCTGCCGTTCATCCTGGCTGTTCTAAGATCAAAACGCATCGCCTACTTGATCGGGGCTGAGATCGCTTTCATCATCGGCTCCTGTTTCTTGTTCCGCGGGGATGCCTGGTGGAAACCGGCGGTCAATCCTTTCCTGGCAATCATCATTTCGGTCATGGCCGGAGGCTATCTCTGGCTGGCTGCCACCAAGGTATTGGAGATGGAATCCCGCCAACCCAGCCACAACCTGGCGAGCCTGGTCGGCGCGGTCGGCGAAACGCGCACGGATGTTCACGAAACGGGCTCGGTGCAAATTGCGGGCGAACTGTGGTCAGCCCGCAGCAGTGCGCCCATTCCTCAAAATACAAAGATACAAGTCCTTCGCCGCGAAGGCTTTGTTTTGGTGGTTGAAGTAGTTCAACCGGTCAGTACATCACAAAATGATATAGGAGAGTCTTTATGAATGCTGCAACAAGTGGAGTGCTATGTATTGTTGGCGCAGTTTTGATCATCCTGCTGGTATTTATCGCCAGCGCCATCCGGATTGTGCCTGAATATCGCCGCCTGGTGGTCTTTCGCCTGGGGCGCTGCGTGGGTTCAAAGGGCCCGGGAATTGTCCTGTTGATTCCAGTGATCGACAAGGGTGTGCCGGCCGATTTGCGCGAGCAGGTGAGAGAAATTCCTCACCAAACCTCGATCACCCAAGACAACGCCGCCATATCGGTTGATTTCATCTGGTATTACAAGATCATGGATCCCACCGAAAGCGTTCTAAAGGTGGGCAATTTCGAGTCCGCTGCACAGGGTATGGCTACCACTACCCTACGTGCAGTCATCGGCGGCATCACCTTGGATGACGTGCTTTCCAAGCGCGAACACATCAACAACATGCTGCGCGCCCGCCTGGATGAGGTGACCGAACGCTGGGGTGTCAAGGTTACCAACGTGGAAATTCGCGAGATCACCCCGCCGCGCGAAATTTCAGACGCCATGAACCGGCAAATGTCTGCAGAGCGCAACCGCCGTGCTTTGGTGACCGAGTCCACTGGCCAGAGAGAGGCCGCAATCAACGTGGCCGATGGTGACAAGCAAGGCAACATCCTGCGAGCAGAAGGCGAAAAACAATCGTCTATTTTGCGAGCAGAGGGCGAGCGCCAGGCTCAACTGCTGCGGGCAGAAGGGTTTTCGGCAGCTCTCGAGCGCATCTATGAAAGCGCCAAGACCATCGATCAGAAGACCATGACCCTGCAATACTTTGAAACCCTCAAGAGCATGGGAGAGGGTTCATCGACCAAGTTTGTCTTCCCGATGGAATTCACCAGCATGCTAGCGGATTTTATTAAAAAATAGCGCCTGAGGAAGATTGCTGAAATGGCTGAGAGGTTCGTAAAAACCTCTCAGCCTCTTCTCCCCAACCGTTCTCCTGCCATGAGCCTTGCTGCACTCACCCAGCCAACATGCGAATATCAAATCACGGGAGCCAACTGGCGTGATTTGAATGCTATTCGCTCTCTAGAACAAGCTTGCTTCCCACAAGATGCCTGGCCGCTGTGGGATATCATTGGCGTGTTGACATTGCCCAACGTCATCCGCCTGAAAGCGGTTTGCGGCGAACAACTGATTGGTTTCGTCGCCGGGGATATCCGCCGCAGCCAGCAAATTTCCTGGATTGCCACCATCGGTGTGATGCCAGAATACCGCGGCCAGGGAGTTGGGCGCACTTTGCTGCGCGCCTGCGAAGAAAAATTACCCACCCAATTCATCCGCCTGTGCGTACGCGCCTCCAACCAGACCGCCATTCGCCTGTATCGCCGAGAAGGATATTCTGTGGTCGGCACCTGGCACCAATACTACCAGGGAGATGAAGATGCTTTGGTGATGGAAAAAATACGCTGAATCTGATCACTGAAGTGGGCTATAATAAGCCCATGCCCAAAGCCATTGTAGATCGTCCCTGCCTCATCACCCACCAGAACCAATTGGACAACCTGGCGGCCGCGTTGTTGTGCGAGCCAATGGTTGCAGTAGATACTGAATCCAACAGCTTACACGCGTATCAAGAGCAAGTGTGCTTGATCCAGTGTTCCACGGCTCACACGGATTACCTGGTAGACCCGCTCAGCCTGGATGATTTAACCCCTTTACAGTCGGTTTTTGCCAGCGCTGAGATCGAGAAAGTTTTTCATGCTGCCGAATATGACCTGATCTGTTTAAGGCGTGACTTCGGCTATGAATTTAACCGCATATTTGACACCATGCTGGCGGCGCGCATCTTAGGGCGTTCGGGGGTCGGATTGGGAACGATCCTGGAACACGAATTTGGCATACAACTTGACAAGCGCTACCAGCGCGCCGACTGGGGCCAACGCCCGCTGCCCGGCCCATTGCTCGATTACGCCCGCCTGGATTCACATTATCTGATCGATCTGCGCCAAGTTTTAATAGAAGCATTAGAAGGATCAGGCAAGATGGAATTGGCGCAGGAAGATTTCAAACGCCTGTGCAAAATTGCCAATGCTCGCCCTTACCCCGAAGAAACACCCAATGAGCAGGAAATATGCTGGCGGATCAATGGCTCGCATGATTTCTCACCGCGGCAGTATGCCGTGATGCAGGAATTGTGCCGCTACCGCGATCGAGCCGCCAAGGCAATGGACCGCCCCTTGTTCAAAGTGATTGGCAACAAAACCTTATTAGATATCGCCGGAGCTTGCCCTAAAACGCTGGATGAACTCAGAATGATTTCTGGTATGACTCACAAGCAAATCGATCGCCATGGACGCTCAATTTTGCAAGCTGTTCAGCAAGGTCTCACCGCGCAGCCGGTCTACCCGGCTCGACAGCCCCGCCCCAGCGAAGCGTATTTGAACCGGCTGGAAGCGCTGCGCGAGTGGCGCAAACGCGCCGCCGGTGCAATGTCGGTCGAATCAGATATCATCCTGCCTCGCGACCTTTTGCAAGAACTGGCAGAGAAGAATCCCCGCAGCGAATCGGAATTGGCTGAGGTTCTCTTGGACGTTCCCTGGAGATTAAAAAACTTTGGTTCACAGATCTTAGCGGTGATCAAGCGTGCTTGAAAGGAGCACTGAATGAAAATATCTTTTTTGGGCGCAGCGCAAACCGTTACCGGATCACGGCATGTTCTTCAAATCAATGGAAAACGCCTGCTGTTGGAATGCGGCCTGTACCAGGGCCGCCGCCAGGACACCTATGAGCGGAACAGTACCTTCCAATTCAACCCTCAGGAGATCGATGCGGTTGTCCTCTCGCACGCCCACATCGATCACAGCGGCAACCTGCCCAACTTGGTCAAGCAGAATTTTCGCGGGCCAATCTATGCCACCCGCGCCACCGCCCACCTGGCAAACATCATGCTCATCGATTCAGGCCATATCCAGGAAGCAGATGTTATGTTTGTCAACAAGCGCCGCCTGCGCCAGGGTAAACCGCCTGTGGAGCCGCTTTATACCCAGGAAGACGCTGCCCAGGTGGCCATGTACTTTGAACCGCAGGAATACGATCAGCCCTTCGAGCCGCTTCCAGGCGTTACGGCGCATTTTGTAGATGCCGGGCACATCCTCGGCTCGGCGGCAGTGGTCTTGGATATCGAGGAAAAGGGGCGGAAGTTGCGGTTTTGGTTCTCGGGCGATATCGGCCGGCGCGGCCTGCCGCTGCTGCGCGATCCGGTGCTGCCAGAGGGGGTGGATTATCTACTGATGGAGTGCACTTACGGCGATAAACCGCACCGCGAGCCGCAACTGGCCTACGAAGAATTGCGCACCCTGGTCAACAAAACGACCCGGCGCGGCGGTAAGGTAATCATCCCGGCGTTTGCCGTGGGGCGCACACAAGAACTGGTGTACTTCTTGCACCAGATGATCGCCCAAGGCGAGATCGAGCGCATTCCAGTCATCGTGGACAGCCCGTTGGCTGTCAATGCCACGGATGTGTTCAAGGCCCACCCGGAATGTTTCGACCAGGAAACCCGCGACTTTGTTGGGCAAGGCCGCCATCGCACTGCCTTGGGCTTCGATATGCTCACCTACACCCGCTCGGTCGAAGAATCCAAGGCGTTGAACAACCGTAAAGACCCCATGATCATTATTTCGGCATCGGGCATGGCAGAAACCGGCCGCATCCTGCACCACTTGCGCAATAATATCGAAAACCCGCTCAACACGATCTTGATCGTCTCCTGGCAATCACCCGAGACGTTGGGACGCCGCCTGGCAGACCGGGAAAAGCAGGTCAAGATCTTCGGTGAAGTGTTCGAGCGCAGAGCTGAGGTGGCCACCATCGGCGGGCTTTCGGCCCATGCCGGGCAAAACTTCCTGGTGGAATACGCCCGCGCCGCCAACGGCAAGCTCAAGAAGATATTCCTGGTGCACGGTGAAGAAAAAGCGGCCGCCGCTTTGCGCGAAAAATTGTCGGCAGTTGGCATTGATCAGGTGATCTATCCCGGCTTGAACGATTCCGCCGAAATTTGAGGGATTGGTCAGCGGTCTTTGCGCCTGGATAAGAACGGTTGCTAGCGCAAGCCCTGGAGGACGCCCGCAATCACCGTGGCCGCCAGCATACCCAACACAGCCAGGATGATCACCATATTGACCACGGGGTGGCGCAAGAAGCTGCCCAGCGGTCCAGGCGCGACCCAGCCAAGGCTGAACAAGACGGCCGCCACGGCCAGGGTAATAAAGAAGCCGCCTGCCAGGCTCCAGGCCAGCCCCCAGCCCAGCCCGGAACCGGCATAGATCAACGCCAGGCCAACCCCGGCGGCTGCGAATGGCATGATGATATGACCCAGGCTAATCTTCATCTCCTTGTTACCCTTTCTCTCCCCTGACAATCACTTTTTTTCCATACTTTTCCTGCCAAGCATCCAGGTCGATGTGTAAGATAGTGCGCATGTATTTATTTTACCCTGTTATTGAATGATTTAATATTAAAATATTCAACTCATTGACATATTTCACAGTATGGCATATGATTTAATCATGTATCAGCGTATCGTTGCAAACACACTTCGTTCTCAGCTTTCTTCCCCCGAAATTCTGATCCTGTACGGGCCGCGACGCGTGGGCAAAACTACTTTGCTGCAGATGCTCTTTCGTGAGCGCCGGCAGGATAACGATATCGCCGCGATCTATTCCCTGGATGACCCAACCGCTCAGGCGATTTTCGGCAACCCTTCCACTGCCCGCCTGGAACGTATCTTCTCTGAATTGGGATTTGACCCACAACGGCGCAGTTACCTATTCCTGGATGAGATTCAAGGGCTTCCCCATATCGATCTATTGCTGAAGCTCGTTTTCGATCACTTCCCCCATGTTAAGGTGCTGGCCACCTCTTCGTCCTCCCTGCTATTGCTGCAAGGATTGACCGACAGTTTAGCCGGGCGCAAGTATTTCATTGAACTACTGCCGCTCACACTGGGTGAATACGCAGGGTTCCAGGTGGATGATTTTTTCTCCTTCCCCGAATCGATCACTCAAGGAGAACGCCTGAACGAAACCCTACGCTCCCTGGCAGTGTATGGCATGTACCCCGAAGTAGTAGATAAAACTTCTCCTGAAGAAAAGCAGGCAAAATTGCGCGATATTCTGGAAAGCGCCCTGTACAAAGATATCTTTATGCTGGAGAGGATCAAAGCCCCGCAGGTACTGGCACGGCTGTTGACCTTGCTAGCCTACCAGATCGGTAACCTGGTCAACCTTAACGAACTGGCCACGCAGTTGGGCATTTCCCGCAACACGGTAGACCAGTACATTGCCATACTAGAAAAATACTTTGTGGTTTTTCGCTTGCCGTCTTTAAGCCGTAACTTGCGCAGTGAACTGAGCTCAAAGTTCAAGATATATTTTTGGGATATAGGTCTTCGAAATGCCATCACCAACCGCTTTTTCCCCTTCGAAGGGCGCGACGACAAGGGGGCAATCTTTGAAAACCTGATCATTGCCTCCATCCTGAAACGCAACCTGTATGCTCAGCGCCCTTTCAACGCCTTTTTCTGGCGGACATACCAGGGTTATGAGATTGACCTGGTTTTAGAAAGCAACCAGGCGCAGGAATTTTGGGCCTTCCAAATCACCTCGGCGGGCAAAGACTCGTTTTCCAAGGCTTTTGATGCTTACCAACCGGCCAAAACATTCGTGGTCACACCGGAAAATGCCTATCGTTTTTGCTGGTGATATTTCCCATGAACACCTGAATTGATAGAATATTTACCGGATCGTTCTTTTCGTTGTACAATTGCAGCATGTCGACAACAACCCCAGATCAACCGCCCTGCAGCCTCTGTGCACAGTTGGCCGATAAGGAATTCGCCTGCCAAAAATTTGGCTGGGAAGAGAATAACACTAACCTGCCTGCGGCTGCCAACCGTCTTATCGTGGTAAAAGATTTCAAGCCGCTCAGCAGCCGCAAGCTGCAGTTGCAACAATGCCCAGAGTGCCATACCTATTACCTCTACGAAACCGATTATGAGTACCTGGTGAACGGCAGCGAAGATGAAGAATTCTTACAGCGTCTGACGGCAGAGCAGGCCCAAGAATACCTGCAGAAACCTGCCCCCGGGCAGGAAGGGGCCGGCAAGTAAGGCTGAAATAGCAGCCATTTGGGATTACATTTGAAACCAATTAGATCTCATCATGATTCGCAACAAGGAGAAGTGTTGATGAAAAGCGCCATATTAGGACGAACAGGCATCGAAACGAGCATCATTGGCCTGGGACTGGAGCACCTGGAGAAGGCCCCCTTCGCTGAAGTGGCAGCCGTTGTAGAAGAAGCGCTGGCAGGGGGAGTGCGCTACATGGATTTGTTCATGCCTGCCGCCGGCATTCGAGATCACATCGGGCGGCTGATGAAGGGCAGGCGGGAGCAGTTCCACATCCAGGGGCACATCGGCGCCTGCCTGCTGGACGATGGGCAATATATGCGCACGCGCGAACCTGCCAGGGCGGAACGCCATGCCGAGGATCTTCTCCGGCGGCTGGATACGGATCATGTGGATACGCTGATGATGCATTTTGTGGACGAGTTAGAAGAGTGGTCCGAAGCCTCTGCCCCCGGAGGCCTGCTCGAAGTGGCCTTGCGCTGGAAGCAGGAGGGCAAGGCCCGGGCAGTGGGTATGAGCAGCCACAAGGTGGGCGCCGCCATGGCGGCGGTAGAAAGCGGTCTCGTAGATATCCTGATGTTTCCGGTGAATCCCGCCTTCGACCTGCTGCCGGGCGAAACCACCCTGGAAGCGCTTTGGAAAGCGGATCCCTACAGCGGGCTCAAAGCAGCCGGCAGCCAACCCCTCTACTCGCGCCGCGATCTCTTCCTGGCCTGCCAGCGCCACGGCGTAGCCATTGTCGCCATGAAACCCTTCGCCGCCGGCTGGGTCTTCTGGCCGGAAAATCCCAGCGGCATCGTTCTCACGCCGGTCCAATGCCTGCAGTACACGCTCTCCCAACCGGGCGTATGCACTGCGGTGCCGGGCTGCCAAACACCGGAACAGGTGAAGGGTGTCCTGGCCTGGCTCACCGCCTCCGATGAAGAGAAGGATTACAGCGCCATCCTCGACAAAACGGATTGGAACCTGTCCGGAAGCTGCATGTATTGCAACCACTGCCTGCCCTGCCCGGCAGGCATCAATATTGCCGCCACGATCCGCCTGTTCGACAGCGCCCGCCAGCAAAGCGTTACGCCGGCCCTGCTCGCCGCCTACGACCAACTGCCCGCACCCGCCTCGGCCTGCCTGTCTTGCGGCGACTGCGAGACACGCTGCCCCTTCGGCGTACCCGTCCAGGACAACATGGAGAAAGCTGCCGCACTGTTCGAGTAGGGGTAAATTGTGTGCGGCCTGGCGCCGCCTGCCGCAATACTACAGTACAGGCATGGGCAGGCTGATGAGAGGGGCTTTTAATGACGTACCCACAGATCCTACTTCCCACCCTTGAAGCGTTGTATCGCCTGGGCAGCCGGGTTTGCACCGAAGTCGAGAGCTTCCAACCCGACATTGTGATCGGCCTGGCGCATTCGGGCTGGATGCCGGTAACCGTCGCCTGTGCGCTGTGGTCAGCGACCCATACAACAGGCTTCCCGCCCACTGTGCGCACCAACATTGGCCAGGAGAAGCACGAGATCTATAAGGAGCGATTTAAGCCTCCCATACCGGCTTATTGCTGCGGTGAATGCTGCGATGGCAGCGTTGACCGGCTTGGACATTACCTGGCCTGGATCGCCGATCAGCGGCGCTGGCAGGAGGTCTTGCGCTCGCAGATGCGAGCCGTTTACCCGCTCCCGCCGGAGCGCATCCTGGTGGTGGATGATCTATTCGGCGGCTGCCGCACCTGTTACATTGCCCTGGGCCTGCTGGAGACGCTCTATCCCCAGGCCGAGGCTCGCATGATAGCAGGAGAACGCGATCTCACCAACGCTTTTGTCGAAGCCTGGCTGTTAGAATTTTCGCCAGCCCTGGGCAGCGAAGTCGCTCAACCCCATGATCCGCAAAGCCGCACCCGCTATTTATACCCTTTGCATGAACAGCTCAAACCGCTGATCACCGGCAGCGAAGATATTGTGCCCCACAGCCTGAAGTGGCGTCCGTTGATACCTCAATCGGCGGCAGTAAAAGCGCTCGCCGGCCTTGTGGCGCCGGAAACCATCCTGGCTGCTCCCGCCTGGGCCTCTTCCCTGGCCTGCCAATATGCCCTGCAGCGCCAGGGCGGAGAAATACCCAGTTCTGAGGATGGTGCCGCCTTGCGCGAGGCCGCCTTCACCATCGAGCCGGCTGCCCGCCTGTTCCGCCGGGCGTGGCTGAACAACGGGATTACCCGCCAAGAGATCGCTCAAGTTTATGAAAACCTGCCTGGCGGGCTTGCAGCCGGGCTGAAGCAGGTGAAAAATTACGCTCAGCCGCACGGGCGCGGGCGCGCAACCGTCTATATGCCCCGAGAGGCAACCGGGTCGTGGATCAATGCCTACCATCCCCCCGATCCGGACGGGATCGAGCCGCACCATCTGCGCGTCACTGGGATTGGCGAATTCATCCCCGGCCGGTTATGGGCCAGCGCTTACCCGTTTGACGGCCATGAAACCCAGGTCGGCATGCTAACACACCTGCTGGCGCGTGGCGTGAGGCGCATCATCGACCTGACAACGCCCAACGAATACCACGCCCGCTGGCCTTATCAGGAAGCGCTAAACGAGGCCAGCCAAAAAGCGGGAGCGGCGGCTGAATACACCCGCTTTGCGCTGCCCTTTCGCACAGCTCCCACCCGCCGGCGGTTGTCGGCCTTGCTGGCAGAAATCCAGTCAGCGCTGATCGCCGGCCAAGGAGTCTATCTGCATGCCGGGCACAACCTGGAAGGGCGCGTGCCGATGGCGCTGGCCTGCCTGCTCATCCATCAAGGGCATGCCCCACAGGAAGCGCTTTCTGAGGTGACCGCATTTTGGTTCCAGGTATTACCCTATTTGATCCGGCTGCCGCTCACCGGCACACAGCGAGAACTCGTGCTGCGCTGGGGAAAAAGCCGCTGGCCTGAGTCTCACACAGTGGTTGATTTTGATCCCAATCCAGGCGTTGCGCCCAAACAGCAGGCGCCGCGCCTGGTGGGGCTCTCGGCCGGAAGGCTTGGCCTGTGGGGCAAACCTTCGCCGCACAAGCTGGCCGATTGGCACGAACGCGGCCTGACGACCCTGGTCTCCTTGCTATCGGAAGCCGAGGGCGCCTTGAAACTCGGCCAGTCTGCCAAAAGGCTGGGCGTGGAATGGTTCTGGTTTGACCAACCCAACGGTAATAACCTGCCGCCAGCGCGCCAGGGAGAGCTGTTGCGCCTGTTGGAAGAGATCAACAAAAGAATTGACGCCGGCGCTTGGGTTGTGCTGCACTGCGCCGCCGGCATGCATCGCACCGGCATGGCTGCCTATGCCCTGCTGCGCCTGCGTGGCCTTTCTCCGGCAGACGCGCTTGGCGTGATGCGCCTGGCTCGCCCGGTTACCCATGAAGGCGTGGGCGCAAAACGCCTTGCCTGGGTGGAAGAATGGCTGGCTGCCAAAGATGAAATCAACCAGGTGTCATAAAAGTCGAGAGGAGCTGTAGTATCTCGTAAAGTTTGGCACTACAAGGGCCGGAAAGACTGGTTTGTCTCGCGAAGTTTGGCACTGCGTCTCAGATAGTTTGGCACTACCTATCATTTTGTTCGTAAA
>CAZVRZ010000170.1:0-10486 GCA_964629965.1 uncultured Anaerolineaceae bacterium | reverse complement strand
GCTCAAACCGGAAAGTATGCGAGCCATTTACAAAGACCGCTGGCCGGTAGAGCAATTCACTACCGGACAAAATTAATAAAAGGAGGTGGCTGACATCGTGGTAAGCTTCTGATCCGACCAAGAAAAAGGAGCAGACCATGAGTGACAACCACCAACGGTATAGTAGCATAAAAAAAGCGTTGATGCAAATGTACCCCAAAGCAAAAGGACAAACCGCAAAGGCGGTGAATACACTGGCAGGCATGATCAATGGGATTGTGGGAAGCAAAAGCACAAACTACGGAGCAATAGCCAGTAAGGTGCCTGATCGGGCGAAACTGGAAAGCCGGGTGAAAAGGTTCTCGCGGTGGGTGAATCAGAGCGGAGAAGAAGTTACAGTTGAGGTGATGCCGTTTGCGAAGACTCTATTGGAGGGCTTGGCTGAACAGACACTGGTGTTAGTGATGGATGGAAGTGAGGTGGGGCGCAAATGTTTAGCTCTGATGGTGAGCGTTGTGTATCATGGCCGCGCCTTACCAATCGCCTGGCAGGTCGTTAAGGGGAGCAAAGGGCATCGGCCTGAGAGTGAGCACATTCAGTTGGCAAAAAAAGTGCAGGAATTGGTACCGACAGGGGCCGATGTGGTATTTTTAGGAGATGGAGAATTTGATGGCAGTGGATTACAGGCCGTTTTATCAGATTTTAGATGGATTTATGTCTGCCGCACAGCCAGCAATACCATTCTCAGTGCCGAAGGAGAAGAATTTTCCTTCGGGAGCCTGCCATTACATCCTGGCGAGCAAATCAGCCTGCCAGAAGTGCTCTTTACTCGGGCGTGTTATGGCCCAATTCATGCCATTGCTTGGTGGCGCAAAGGCTATCAGGAGCCGATCTACCTGGTCACCAACTTGGATTTGCTTGAAGAAGCCTGCCACTGGTATTCCAAAAGGTTTCGCATTGAAACCTTTTTCTCCGATCAGAAAAGCCGTGGCTTCAATCTTCACAAGAGCCATCTTGCTGCACCCAGCCGCATCTGCCGCCTGATGATTGCTTCCTGTCTGGCGTACGTTTGGATGATTTACCTGGGTACGGTGGCACGGAAAACGGGCCTCGACAAAATAGTACATCGCACTGACCGATGTGACTTGAGCCTGTTTCAACTTGGCTTACGCTTGCTTGACCATTTCTTGAACCTGGGGCAATCTATCCCCGTCGCTTTTGTGCTGACGGTAGGTTAAAAATGTCCGGAAGTGAAACCTCACACCACGTTTAAGTGGGGTGGTACCCCCCTTCAGCCGAGACGACAAAACATCTTATCGTCCAGTCTTGATAATCGTTTGGACCGCAGCCTGCAGTTGGACATCGATCCCTTCTAAAAGTTGGTCACGCTCTAACGTTACGGTGATATCTGGAATGACACCCAGCCCTTCGAGCACTGTGCCATCTGCTGTCCGGGTCTGCGCATTCGGATACATCAGCACCGCGCCGTTCGACAATTGCAGTACCTCCGCAGTCACACAGATTTCAGCACTACGCTCTCCGACGACCACGGCGCGGCCAATGGCCTGCAGCGCGCCGCTGAATTCCTCGGCAGAGGAGGCGCTCATCACGTCAATAAGAACGACGATGGGGCCACTGTAGACATTGGGAACCGGATCAAGATAGACTTCCTGGATCGAGTTTCTGCCTTTATAGCTCCAGAACAATGCCCGCTTCTGGACGAGTTGCTCCGCCAGTCCCTTCCTGACCGGGAAAACGCCACCGTGGTTGCCGCGCAAGTCCATGATCAAACCACGCGTGTCGCGCAACGATGCCAGGGCTTCCGGGAAGCGTTGATCTATCGGCGGTAAGAAGGCGTTGAAGCGGATGTAACCGATCTCCTCGTCGAGCCGTCTGCTTTCAAATTCCACATAGAACGGGGGAAACTCGTCGCCCAGGAGGACACGACCATCCCGCTGTGTCCGCTGAATGGTTACCTCGTGGGTCTCGCCGTGCGCATCTAGATAGACAAGATCAACCGCTGTATCGAGCGGCCCGTAGACCTGCTCCTGGAGCTTGCTGGTGAGGCGCTTGCGCTCGTTACGCTCGTGGAGCGGTGGGATGGACCAGACCTCGCTTGCCCACTCATCGACAGTTTTTCCATTGATCTGTTGGATGACCAGGCCAGGGCGCAATCCAGCCTGCTCTCCCGGCGACCCCGGCAGGACAGACGTGATCACCGCCTCGCCATCCAACAACCGGATGTCAATCCCGATACTGCCTTCTGCCGATAGTACCGGCTCTAACTGCTCTTTTTCCTCCGGTGGGATAACTCCAATGTGCGAGACGTTCAGTTCGAACAGCATCTTGTTGATGAGGAAGTAGAAGGCTTGATCGTCCTTAGCAGCAGCGATCAGGGGTTCATAGCGATCGTGAACCTCCTTCCAATCCAAACCCCCAAAGGTGGGATCAAAATATTTGTCGTTCACTGTGCCCCACACCGTCTCAAATACCTGCTGGTATACAGTATGAATGTCTGTAAGAGCTGGTACGCGTGTAGGCGCTGTGGTGGCAGTGGACGATAACCTTGCATCAGCTATAGCGGCTGTGGGCGTGACGTTTGCCGTGCGAGAATTCGGTGGAGCTTGCGTTTTCGCTGCCCTGCATGCAAATAAGCTGCAGGCCAAACAACCGATGAACACGACGGTTGAAAACGACGGTAGATTTTTCATGGCTTGATCCTCTTTTTTATTCATACAACCTTCTGTTACCCCTCACGGCGTCTTAAACCTGGTATCTTTGAGATACTCTCGGGCACTTGTAAAGAACTGATCCGGACATTCGTGCCAGTAATGACCGCATTTTTCCAGCAGAACCAGCTCGAACTCGGCGTTCGACAAAGAAGATACGACTGCATCGACCATCTGCATCCCAAATGGATCGTCTTTGCCGTACAGCACCAGCACCGGGAGAGCCAGTTTTTTCGTCTCTGCGGTGAAGTCAAAATCACCCAACGTGTTCCATGTAAGCTGTTCCACAACGCCATTGTAGAATAGAGGCTTCATTTCAGCCGGTATGTCAAAATGCGGGTCGGAAAAATAGGCCGGAAGGATATCCTGCACGCCGGTAATTTGCTCTGGGATGCTCCCCTGTGCATGCAATTGGGCAATTCGTTGGTTTTTCCCCTCTTGTACGGCTAATGCCATTTGCATGCTGGGGGCGCCGCTGCCCATCAAGATCAGGGCGCGGACGCGCTGTGGGTAAAGCGTGGCATAGCGCTGGGCGACCACGCCGCCCCAGGAGAGACCCATGATGAAAACGCGCTCGATACCGGCAGCCGCTCGCACGGCATCTAGATCCTCCACATATTTGAGCAGCGTGTAATTTGCCGGGTCATTACCAGGATTAGTCGACTGGCTCATTCCACGCTGATCGTAGATCACCACCGCCAGGTCATCACCAGCCAGCTGCCCCAGGCTGACCATATAATCGCTCGAATTGCCCGGCCCACCGTGGATGGCGATGAGCGCATTGCCTGATTGAAGGTTGCCTGTCACTCGCGCATACAGGGTTACCTCTGGCGTACGTACATTCAAATCATGAAAAACGGTATTTTTGACCATCGTTGTGTTCTCCTTCTTGCAGGATGCCATGAGGAAATTGAATGGATTCTATTTGTGTTCTCGATGGGCTTTTCTGGATGCTCACGGCAGGTGCGGGTCTTAAGCAGGATTTTCCCCCGTAACGGCCACCGCTTCGTGGAAGGTCAGCGTCCATGCAGAAGATCTGAAAACCTCACGCAAACCGCCCAGGAAAATGATCGGTAATGCCACCGATAGCACGAACAGCACCGTGCCAGTGACCATGGCAATCGTCCAGGCGGTCGCCTTGGTCAATACCAGTGCCAACAGGGATCCCAAGCCCAAGGCCAGTAAACCACCGAGGACCAGGCCGAAAGCCACCAGCAGGATCAACACCGGCACGACCAGGAGCGGGTAAACCAAGTCAAATCCGGCTAGGACCACCCATGTCAAACCGACACACCGCAACCGTGTACACATTAGGCGGAACCCGCGCCGGATGGAGTCCAGAACTCCCAGCCGTTCCGTGCAGCATACCCGCCATGCCAGTTGCCGGGTAATCCGGCCGGCGATCCACAGGAAGATCACGGCAGCGAGGCCAAGCAGCAACAGCGCGTTCATCAGCAGGATGCCGGCGAGGATGGCGGTCGGCTTGCCGCTGATGGTGATCAATGCCGGGAGCAGCGAAGGTATGAACAACAGCGGGGTGAGCAGGAGCAGCATGGTGAAAACGATGAAGTCGATCAGGGACAGCTTTAAAGCTGCGAATGAGAAACCCACAGACCAGCCTTTGCGCACGCTGTACGTTTCATTCCACTTCTGTCGATCATGGATCATTCGGATCAAGGCCGATTCCGAGATGTAGCGCATGACCAGCGCGGTAAACAAAAAGATCAGGACAGCCACCACAACCGACAATGCGACCTTGAGCAGGCGCGATACATACGGCATGGATGGGGAGGTTTCATCCAATGTGATCTGCAGGTCTGAAACCTTCAGGGTGTAATCTGGCGGCAGGTCGATGCCGAAATTCGCCTTGATCCAGGC
The DNA here is from genome assembly GCA_964629965.1 of uncultured Anaerolineaceae bacterium. Lineage (GTDB taxonomy): Bacteria > Chloroflexota > Anaerolineae > Anaerolineales > UBA4823 > CAZVRZ01. The sequence continues at coordinate 5,900 of CAZVRZ010000170.1, read as the reverse complement.
CCGGTCCCGTGGGGGTACTTCCCAGTTCGCGATCGCTTCTTCAGGAGATCCGTCGTTCCCTCTGAACCATAGCACGGAACCGAAGGAAATGGTCGTCAGGGCTAGGATCACGCCGAAGACCCATAAAGCCCGATAGCGGAGCATCAAGTTCCAGGCGTTTTGAAAGATGTTTGCAGTTTTCATTTTTATCTCCTTTATTTCCGATGGTTCTTGTTCCAGCCATGATGAAAAGGCTGGTGAGTGGTGTTCACACTTTTTCGATCGAAACACGGATCGATTCGACCCACACGCCCAGGATCACCAGGCCGGGTAGAATGGGGGCGCCAATGGACAGGATCAATGCCAGCAGTACCGGACAATCAAAGATCTTCTCCCCGGACCTTCTCCTGATCACAACGCGCCGGGCATGGCCTTCCTGCAGGATCTCATGAATGGCATTGCCGGCCGAAGCCCAGCGGGCGCCGTTATGGGTATTGGTGTTTTGGTTGGGTTCCATAGAAATCACTCCTTGTGGATGGTCTTTTCCAGTGACATAATGTATTTGCAAACGTATGCACAGGATAGCATGCAGGGGCAAGAATCACACGACCCATGGGATGTGTTTTGCCCTGAACCGCGGACAGGTTCTTAAGCAATCCGCAAGGTTGCGTATTTAAATGCCTCGGTACTGGAAAACACCGATCAGATCCCCCCGGAGGTATATTTCGCTGGTCAGGGTTCGGCCAGTTTCACTCTTTCCTGACAATGCCTTCCTGCCAGGCAAAAACGGCAGCCTGGGTGCGGTCGGCCAGGTGGAGTTTGCTCAAGATATTGCTGATATGCCCCTTGACCGTGCCAATGCTGATGACAAGCTGTTCGGCGATCTTCTGATTGGTGGAACCTCTGGCAATCAGTTTCAGGACTTCCATTTCCCGCTCGGTCAATGCGGTAAACAGGTAACCCTGTACAATCTCCCCACTGCTGAGTTGTTTGATCAGGCGTGTCGCTACGCGGGGGTGCAGGGTGGCTTCCCCTTTGGCGGCCCGCTGAATGGCCTCGACCAATTCAGAGGCTTTGACATCCTTGAGTAAATAGGAGATCGCCCCAGCCTGGAGCGCCGGGAAAATGTGTTCGTCTTCATGGTAGGAGGTCAGGATGATGATCCTTGTACGTGGGCTAACATCCTTCACTTTGCGTGTGGCTTCCACGCCGTCCATGCCAGGCATGACCAAGTCCATCAGAACAACATCCGGAACATGTTCGCGGGCCAGGCGCACCGCCTCCGCCCCGGATTCTGCTTCTGCCACCACGGAAATATCCGGCTGCGCCTCCAAGTATCCCCTGGCCCCCTTGCGCACCATTTCATGGTCATCCACGATCATCACTGTGATTGTTTCCAGCATCTGGCACCTCCCGAACTACCCGGTTGGGATCGTGATGCAAATATTCGTTCCCTGCCCGGTTCTGCTCTCGATATGAAAATCGCCATTCAGCGTTTCCACCCGCTCGCGCATTGATCTCAGCCCTATCCCGTCATACTGCCGCTGTGTGTCAAACCCCACGCCGTCATCGCAGAGACAAAATTCGACCGTTCTTTCGCCAAACCGTATGATGGCATCCACCCGTTTGGCGGAGCTGTGCCGGGTCACATTTGCCAGCGCTTCCTGCATGATGCGGTAGATCGCCTGCTTGATCTCCAGGGGCAGTTCGAAATATCCATGTACGTTCAGGCTGGCCTCTATTTCGGTCTGTTGGGCCCACTCGATGATATATTCATTCAGGGTTTCATCGAACCGCGCGCCTTCCACCAACGGAGGGCGCAGTTCATGGATCAGGTCTGTCAACTCCTTGCGGACAGTATTCACCAGGTTGTCGGCTTCGACCAAATGGCTTCTGGCTGCCCCGGGGTCGCGTTCAAACAAAGTCAGGGCTGTACCAATATGAAAAGATGCCGCCAGTGCTTCCTGCTTGGCGCTGTCGTGCAGGTCGCGCGCCAGACGGTTCCGTTCTTCAGAAACGGCGATCTCCTGGCTCCTCTTGAGAAATTGTTTCAGTTGCTCTGCCATGTTGTTGAGACGCACGGCCAACTGGCTGATTTCATCACCGATGGTATCCTTGATGAACTCAGAGAAATCGCCCTGGCTCCAGGCGCCGGTCACTTGTGATACCCGCTCCAGGCGTGCGACGATGCCTCTGGCCGTCAAGGCGCCGAAGAGCGTTCCAACCAGGCCGGCAGCCAGCAGCAGGATCAGCACGCTCCGCCCCAGCAGCAGCATGAGCGTTTCAGGGATGTCATTGGTAGTTGGCAGATGTTGCATGTAAATGAGCACAGCTCCCAACACATCCTGATGGTTTTCATCCCTGACCGGAACCGCGAAATAAAAACTTTCAAGCGGTTGCAGGGTGACGAATAATTGACCCGGATCGGTCTCGCCTCGCAATGCGGCATTCAGCGTTTCCTCCAGGCCCGGTAATATCCCCGGATCGAGTGGTTGTCCCACCGCGGCCCCGGCCAGGAGATCAGGATTGGATATCCCGAGCAGCACCCCATCCTGATCGAGGATGAGTGTGCTCCCCCGTGCCGATGTACTGATGCGGATCCGGAAATCGCCGATCTGGAATATTTCAATATCAGAGACCGTGAAATTCCCCGATTGCAACAATGTTCCAATCAGGCCCGTGTCAACAGGGTCCTGGGATAAAAGCCTGCGGGCAAGCGGGGCGTTGTTTTCGGTAATGATCTGGATCCATGTTTCAGGGGTGAGGTCCTGGCTGATGATCTCGATCGGAACATAAGCTCTTGAAAATGCCAGGTACCCAAGGACGATAACCACTATGAACAAAGAGCCCACCGTGACTGCGGAATAACTGAATGTCAGTTTCCATTGGATACGGCGAAAGGTTTGAAACACTTTTTTGGAAATCATTTTTTTATCGATTGTCTTCCCTGCATTCCAAGAAAGGGAATAATTCTTTAAAAATATTATAACGGAAAAGGTCGTGAACCTCGTATGATTGGAGAACTGTTTTTTCCAGTACCAGAGATGGGTTTATCGAGCCGGAAGATCTGGCGCAGCGATCAAGGGCAGTCGTCCATACAGGCTCAATAAAATGGCTCAAAACTCACCCCACAAATCACAGAAAGTGGGCCCGGCTGGACTCGACCCAGCGACCAAGCGATTATGAGTCAATTGGTCAGTCAATACGATTGAGGAATAGGTAACACCAGAATTACTTGACGATTCGATGAAGCAGAATTATTATTCTGACAAGTACTTCTGAAGTATAGTTGCCCCAATCGCGCAGTTCGAGTCAGATCTCCGTGGGGGCACAGGAAAACCGCCGGTTTACCCGGCGGTTTTTTGTTGGTAATGGGTTTATCCCATTTGATGTGAAACTTACGGAAGCATCAACACACTCCAATACGCCAGGAACCAGGTGAAAGCCAGGCCAGCCAGGGCGATGAGGGTATAGTGGATGCGACTTATCCTGCTCCACCAACCTTTCCACCAGGCGATGATTGCCAGTGGTGTGACGATCAGGGTGAGTACCGCAATCACCCAGGCCAGGATGCGAATAATGGATTGATCTTCGTTCCCCATGTACTGGGTGAAAAAGGCTATAAAGGCGACGAATGCCAGGCACAGCGCCAGCGCTGCCCCGCGGGCAAGCGGCATCAGCCGAGATGAGCGCTCTCCAGCTTCATGCTTGCGCCGGGAGATGAAGGCCGCTACAGGCACTGCGATCAGGGTCAGCAGAAAGGTCAACCCACTGAAAACAAGGATCACGCCCATCATGACCTGCCCGCCGTACCAGGGCTGCTTGGTGAAGTAGTGAGGCTCATCAACGATGTGGAGAAAACGCACTTCGCCTATCTCATCTGCTTTGAAAGCTGCCAGGCCCCCCGTCTGGGTGTTCTGAAAGACCATTGGCCGGATCTGCACCCAGGTATCCTGCTGCCTGAGCCCGAAAACATACGCGCGCTGCAGTACGCCGCCTGGGCCAGGGCGCATCCAGATCATCGAGTACAGCGCCTCGATTTTCTCGGGGTTGTGGTATTTCATGCGTGAATTGATGTAAAAGCCGGAGTATCGCCCGAGCTGGTTTTCATTTGTGCGGGGGTCCTTATCACCCTTGGCAGGGTCAACTTCTACCTCTGGCGCAGGGAAGTAATGGTCCATGAACGCTGCTAGCAATCTGGTAAGGGGATCCTCTTCAATACTGGGGGAAATATAAGCATTGTAGGATACATAGAAACCAGTTCTTTCTTCGGGAATCAATTCCAGGAGAGTAGAAAATAGATGATTGCCACCATGCCCAATCAAGCGCCTGCCGTTGATGGTCGACTCCTTGAAGCCGTGAGCATAGCCGGGAAGCACCGGGTCTACGGTGTATGACTGGGTGTGCATCAGCCGCGCCGTTTCCGGTTCAAGGATGCGCACCCCCTTGTACTGGCCTTCCTGTAGATGTGCCAGCATGAATTTACCCATGTCTGCCCCTGAGGCGCTTAAGGCACCTGCCGGGCTGACCTGCATCCAATTTATCGGATAGAATTCATATTGACCATTGTTGTAGAAGTAACCCATAGCCATGTCCAGGGCAAGCGGCTCTGGCAGCGGCTGGTGCATCGTGCTGTGTTCCATGCCGAGTGGTTTGAGAATGTGCTCCTGGATATATTGCTCGTATCTTTCACCGGAAACCTGCTCGACAATGTACCCGGCTAGCGCAGCACCATAATTGGAGTAAGCCGGCACCTGCCCGGGTGGGAAGACGCGCCTCGGCATGTACCTGGCCAGGTAGACTCCCAACGAGGTCAGCTCCTCAGGCTTGGTTGTGAACATACCTTCCGTGGTTTCCTCGAATCCGGCCGTGTGCCCCATCAGATCAAGCATGGTGATCGGCTGCGGATATGTGGCCGGGATCTTGAATTCCTTCAGGTAGGTGTTCACATCTGCCTGCAGGTCGATCTTGCCTTGCTCAACAAGCTGCATCACCGCTGTCCAGGTAAATAGTTTGGTGACCGAACCGGGCAAGACAAGTGTATGTTCGGCATCAAGCAGGATACCTTTTTCTACATTGGAATAACCGTAGCCTTTGGATAGAAGCACCTGACCATCCTTGACGATGACCACCACTGCGCTGGCGATATGGGTTTCTTCTAGTTGATTGATTACCACGCTATCGACGAAAGTTTCCAATTCCTGCGGATCACCTAGCGTGGCAGTGAAGGCAGGGGGATGGCCGGTTTCAGCGCTGGCTGGCGTGGTGAATACGAACGCGCTAATCATGGATAGGACCAGCAGGCTTACGAACACGGATGTGCTCAAGAACTGAAATTTGCGAGTAGAGGGTTGGGTCATCGTAAACTCCTTTTTACAAAGTGCTGTGAAACTTTAGGATTGTTGTTCAACCCGCACCAAGGTCAGGCCCAGGTTTTGGATCTTAGCCAAAAGGCCATGCAGGGCGGGTTGATCGGCGACTTGTCCCACCAGGATTGTCTCTCCGTCATCTTCTGTTGTGATCGTAAAACCATCAAACCAGGAAGACCATTCCGGACCGAGTTCGCCTTTTACGCGGATTTCGTAGGTGATACGTCGCTCAAATTCCCTTTCATTGGGCATTGCGGGTTTCTCCTTTTTTCGTTATTTGAGCATAGTGTATCTACGGGCTGGGTGAGGGGTCATCCCCTAATTTGGGTGAAACCAGAGGGGAGGCATGGCGAACACGCTGCATCGTATGCTCATAAAGCTTAATGGAAACAGAAAACCCCCATCGAGTCCGTGGGGGTTGGTATCGAGAGGAGGCGCTGGCTAGGGCAGCAGCCCCAGCTCCTTGGCCCGCTGAATGGCTTCGGTTCGGCCATGAGCATTCAGCTTGCCATAGATGCTCTTGACATGTGAGCGAATTGTGTTGGCAGACAC
>CAZVRZ010000169.1:0-10559 GCA_964629965.1 uncultured Anaerolineaceae bacterium | reverse complement strand
GGTGTTGCATTGACTGAACCTGATCCGGGCGAGCGCCGAGATCATGATGATCGCGACAATTTGCCAATTGAGCTGACTGATACACACTGCCACTTAGATTTTAATGCCTTCGATCCTGACCGCGCAGAGGTGATCGAAAGGGCGCGGCGTGCAGGGGTGCTGCGTATGCTTATCCCAGGCATTGATTTGAGTTCCAGCCAAAACGGGTTACAATTAGCAGAATTGTACCCAGAAATTTATGCGGCAGTGGGTATACACCCCAACGATTCATTGACCTGGAAAGAAGATACCCGGCAAATGTTATACAACCTGGCTGCTCACCCGAAAGTAGTTGCCATTGGAGAGATTGGTTTAGACTATTATCGCGACCGGGCGCCAAAAGATTGGCAGTCTCGTGTTTTTCAAGAGCAGCTAGCATTGGCTGCTGAGGTGGAGTTGCCGGTGATCATTCATAGCCGCGATTCAATGCGGGAAATGTTGACGGTATTGTCTGGGTGGGTGGAAGAACTGCGCTCATCTGGCAGTTCATTAATCCACCATCCCGGGGTTCTGCATTCGTTTTCTGGCACTGAAGTTGAAGCGCAGCAGGCGATCGACATGAACTTTTCGATTGGCATCACTGGCCCGGTTACCTTCCCGAAGGCAATGCAGCTGCAGTCGGTGGTGTCTACACTTCCGCTGGACCGACTCTTGCTTGAAACAGATGCCCCTTTCTTGACACCGCAGCCCTACCGCGGCCGGCGAAATGAACCAGCGTATGTTCTTCAGGTAGCGCAGAAGATTGCCGATCTGCGTGGGCAGCCCCTTGAGAAAGTGACGGCGCAGGCAACCGCGAACGCCGATCGTTTATTTATGTGGAGAGAAAGCGTTTGATCAAGGCTTCTTTTTACGATCTAATTCAAGAATATATTCCCCAAGTTGAGGAGCGCATGCGCTCACAGGCTAATGATCACCATCCCGACTTGAGAGCGGCTCTTTACCACCTGCTCTCTTCTGGGGGTAAGCGTATTCGCGCTGCGCTAACGTTGCTGTGTGGGATTTTATTACAGGCTGATCCAGACCGGCTGGTTACATTGGCGGCTGCTATTGAGCTGTTACACACTGCAACTCTGGTGCACGATGATTTGATCGATGGAGCATTGATCCGGCGCGGCGAACCCACCATTAATACCCGCTGGTCGCCTGCAGCAACCGTCCTGACAGGTGATTATTTATTTGCCCGGGCTGCCAAATTGGCTGCCGAAACATGTTCGATCCCGGCTATGCTGCTCTTTTCTGAAACCCTGGCTATTATCGTCAATGGAGAAGTTACTCAGCTATTTGGCAGGCGAGGTATTAGCTCGCGGGACGATTACGAGCGGCGGATTTATTCCAAGACGGCTTCTTTGTTCGAGGCGGCTACCGGTTCGGCTGCTATGCTGGTAACAGAGGATGAAGCCATTCTGGGCCGCTTGCGTAATTTCGGCCGTGGGATCGGTATGGCTTTTCAGATCGTAGACGATATTTTGGATTATACCGGCGACCAGGTCTCCATCGGTAAACCGGTCGCCAACGATTTAAGACAGGGTATCTTCACTTTACCCGCTATGTATTACTACCAGAGTTTTCCAAATGATCCCGATTTGGAACGAATCGTCAAAGCTAATAAAATAGATGAATCCTCCCTGGAGCGTTTGTTGGTGTCGATTCGCCAGAGTGGAGCTATCCAAAGTGCGCTGGATGATGCTCAGAATTTCGTGGCGCATGCCTCGCAGCAATTATCATCATTCTCCGATTGCCCCGAAAAACAAGGCTTGTTGGAGCTGGCGCATTATATTGTTGACAGGCAATTTTAAGGACGCTCAAGGTTTACTTTCCAAGAATCTCTTTTGTTGATTCGATCAGCGCCTGGCGGTAACTTGACGCCGGTAAGCCTGCCTGTTCTATACCCAGCAGAACGCCTCCCACAACCGGCGGCGCCCCCAACCTAACCAGTTTAGCTTTGGGTGCAGTTTTCAGGACGGTTTCTTTCATCGGATCGATGATGAGCGGCCCGCCATCATACAAGCTGCCAACCATTACGATCTCGAATGATAGATCTTCGAATTTTAACTGGTGGATTACGCCCACCGTCATCTCGCCTAGCTGCTGTCCTACCCAGCGGATGGCTTCAATAGCAGCCTGGTCACCCTGGCGCGCTACTTCGAAAACCAGCGGCGCCATCCTGGCGCCCAGATGGATGCGACCCAGGGTCAATCCTTCCAGGAAATCGAGCGTGTCATGGGCACCGGTGTGCTTCAAAAAGACTGTCGTGAGCGCTGTTTGAGGTCCTCTTCCGGCCCATTCGTATGCGATCGCGCGAACTGCGGCAGCCACCACATCGCCCCCGCCTCCCACTTCGCCAAACAACCAACCCATGCCCGTGACACGCCCCGTATTGCGCTTTAAATCCCAGCCCCAACAGTTTGTTCCTGTTCCTGCGACCGTAGCGACTCCCCATCCCGCGCTGGTCCCAGCCAACAAGCCAATGATGGTATCGTTGACCGCCTCTACCGGCGATTGTAGACCCAAGGTGCCGATTGCCTGCAGGGTATCCTGGCGTTCTCCTGGCCAATCGTATCCTGCAACCCCAAAGCCTGCGCCTGCAACCTGTTCCTTTTCGATGTTGGCCATAGCCAAGGCATCTTGAGTGATTTGTTCAAGGACTGCGCTCAAGCCGTTATATCCCACCACTTCGTGGTTTCCCGGACCACCTTTGCCGAAACCAATTGCCTTGCCATTTTCATCGGCAATCAGAGCATGGCTTTTCGAAGCACCTATGTCAACTCCCAGAAAGCAATTCTTTCGCTTTTTTCTCATCGCGTTTTTACTCTTTCCTGTGCTTTCCTGACGGTCGCCTCATTTCCAGAATTGCCGTAAATAATCCCGATTGGTTTCCAGTAAATCTTCTAGAACCGTCTGAACTTTATCTGCTGCCGGTCCAAGCGGGTGCGCTAACATAGCCTGGTATGCGGCTTGCCGGTCGCCATGCACAGCCGCTTCAACGGTCAGCAATTCGTAAGATTTCACCTGCGATACCAACCCTGAACAAGCCAGGGATAGGGGCGCAGCAGGCAAGGGGTGGATACCCTGCGCATCCACTCTACAAGGCAGCTCAACAACCCAGTCATTCGGCCAACCAGGCGCCGCACCTTGATGGGGAACGTTGACGATATGTACCTGGCCGCTGTCATTATGATGGGCATTGACCAATTGGGTAGCCAGGGTTGAATAATAAGCTCCGCCGCGCTTCATAAGGTCGGCCGGCGGCTCATGCAGGCCGGGGTCCGCGTATTGTTGCAGTAATTCCTTTTCGATTTCCATCACTTGCTCGGCTCGCGAAGGAGGCCATTTCCTTTGTTCTTCCAACTTATGATCGGTGTAATAAAAATACGAAAGGTAATAGTTGGGGATCATTCCCAGCGTCTCGATAGTATGCACATCCCATTCGGGCTCAGGATCCTGGCGCAGTTTTTGCAGGTAGGATTCAAATAATCGCGGCCACATTTCTTCACCATCTACAGTAAAACCACGATGCCAGGTCAGGTGATTCAATCCCAGGGTATTGAGCGCTGCCCGGTCGGGTGCGATGGCTTCGCCCAAGAGTTTTTCAACGCTTTTTAGCATGTTCATCTTTGTGGTAATGCCCACATTGCAAACGCCAACGCTGGGGACCTCGGGTGCGTAGCGGCTGAGAGCCTCAGTGACCAGGCTGGCTGGATTAGTGAAATTAGCCAACAAAGCTCCTGGAGCGTATTGCGCCATATCGCGAGCAATATCGAGAATGATCGGGATGGTGCGTAAAGCTTTTGCCATCCCACCAACCCCTGTTGTTTCTTGACCGATTAGGTTGTGTCGTAGTCCCAGGTATTCATCGCTGCGGCGGGCGGGCATCATACCAACCCGCAATTGAGTGATCACATACGACGCATCGCGTATTGCCTGTATTCGATCTGTCGTCAAATGGACAGAAAAAGGCGAACCTTTTGCCGCCACAATTCGTTGGGCGAATCCGCCGACTATCTCCAGCCTTTGAGGCTCGATATCCATCAGCCATAATTCCTTGAGGGGCAGGGTATCTACGCAAGCTAGGAAGCCAGTCACCAATTCGGGTGTATAAGTAGAGCCGCCGCCGATCACAGTAATCTTCATGTTATTATCTTTTCCAATCATTCAGTCGTACCGATTTTCCATATTTCATTCATAAAAAAAGCATCCACTACGAGCGGGTCGAAATGTTTCTCCGACTGCTCGCGGATATATGCCAGCGCCTGTTCTTCGCTCCAGGCCTTTCTGAAAGTGCGGTCCGAAGTTAGCGCATCCCACACATCAATAATTGCAAAAATTCTTACTGTGATAGGGATTTGCTCGCCCTTTAAACCATCTGGATACCCCGAGCCGTCCCATTTTTCGTGGTGATAGTGAGGAATATCAAGAGCCGATCCCAGGAATTGTATTTTCGCCAGGATTTCACAGGCGTTGATAGGATGTTTTTGCATGACCAGCATTTCTTTGGCTGTCAATGGACCGGGTTTTAACAATATTTCAGCCGGTATCAAAACTTTTCCTACATCATGCAACAATGCTCCCCGGTGCAGGCGAACGATTTCTTCATCGCTGATTCCCATACAACGTGCTAATTGAACGGCTTGTTCCGTTATCTTCACGGTGCTGCCGGGGATTTCACGGTTGTGCAAATCCAACGTGCGCGACCAACCCTCCAGAGTCGTGTCATATGCCAGGGTTAGCTCAACGTTTGACCGCTGGATCTCATTGAACAGGCTGGCATTATCAATAGCGATGGCAGCCTGGCCCGCCAGCGTTTCAAGGAAATTCTTCCAGTCCGATCCATAGCGCGGCGTGATCCGGTGATATATTTCCAGAACACCCTTTACCTGTCCTTTGGCGATCATTGGCGAGGCAGAATAGGCGATGATATTTTCTTCCGATAGCGTTTGCATGAAGGTGGGGCTTGCGCTCACTTTGGATATATCGGTAACTGTGAATGTTTGGCGTTCCAGCGCGGCCTGGCCTGCCAAAGGCTGGCCTAAGCGGATGCGAGATTTTTCCAAAGAGCGGGTTTTAAAGCCCCGGCCGTAGGCATATTCCAACATCTGGGTGTAGGGATTGAGCAGCAAAATATCGGCTGCATCGGATCCCATCAAGGTGATCGTTTGGTCTAGGATGATGTTCAATGTCACTTGCAGATCCAGGCTTGAGGCCACGGCGATATCGATGGTATGTAAGGCAGATAGACGATGCAAACTCTGACTGGTCTGTTCGTATAGGCGAGCGTTTTCTAATGCTATGGCAGCGTAGTTTGACATCAACTCCAGTAGCTGTAAATCTTCTGCTTCATATGCATCGGTCTGGTAACTTTGTGCTGAAAGCATACCAATGATCCTGTTACCCAGGTGCATCGGGGCTGCCAGGACCGATCGCACTGAATCTGGATCGCCGTAATGAATGGATTGGTAGATATCATTATCGGGATCATAATGATTGATGAACAGTGATTTACCACTCCGGAGAACATAATCGGATATGCCTGAGCCGGATTCGATGCGCTTGGGCGGCAGGCGTCCGGATTTATCTATGATATAAACCACGTCGATTTCGTTTGAAGATTCCGATAGCCATGATATTACAAAAGCTTCGCACGGCATCAGCTTGCCAACTGCCCGGTGAATGGCCTGGTAAACTCTATCAGCATCCAGCCCGGCTTTGACAATTTCCTGGCTGACCACGTGGATCGTGGAAAGTTGGTCAACCCGGCGTTGTAGAGAATTTTCTGCGTTTTTCCGGTCGGTGATATCTTGGCCAACTGCTTGAAGTTCAACCAGGTGTTCTTGTTGATCATAAACACCTCGCACCGTCCAAAAAACCCATCGGGTTGGCACCTGGTCTGTTATGTGCATGCGGCACTCAAAGGTTACCAGGCCCTCGTGAGGTGTGATCTGGTTAATGCGCTGGATGCACTGGGATCTATTCTGTATATTTGCATTGGATAGAAAAACCTGTGTCAACAGCGTGGATCGCGATTGATTGAAAAACCTGGCGTAAGCGCTGTTGACAAAGGTTAAACATAAGTCTTCTGGAGAAAAACGGCATATCAGATCAGTCTGGTCTTCCACGATGGCCCGGTAACGCGCTTCATTCATTTCCAGTGCCTGGTTGGCGCGTTTTTGATCCGTTACATCAGAGGTCACAATATACCGGGATACAATCTTATCGCCTTCCCTTAAAACCGAATGACGGCTTTCCACATACCGCTTTTTCCCATCTTTCCTTTGCAGCCATAACCCCGAGAATTGGGCTGGATCCGTCCAGCCAGGTCCGGTTACTTTGCCGCCATGATCCGAGCTTTCTCCCGGCGCCAGATCCAACAAATGCAAGTCAACCAACTCTTCTCGGCTGTACCCGGTTATCTCGCATAACCGGTCGTTGATGTAGACAACTTTATCGTTTTCGATAATGGCTATGCCGTCTTGGATATTGTCGGTCAACCGTTTGAAACGCTCTTCGGTCAGGCGCAATAACTGGTCTGCCTGGTCGCGTTCCTCTTCCATGGCTATTGCGGATGCGACGATCTCGATGAAATGTTTATCTGCTTCGCTTATGTCCAGGTCGGTTTGGAAAACCATGCTAAATAAACCGATCGACTGGCCTGCAAATTCTACCGTTTTCCCCAGATAGGTTCTTAAATTGAACCGGCGAACAGATAGATCGCTATCTGCATAGGTGGAGTTCAATATATCCTTGACCACAAAGACATCTTTGCCTGCTTTGGTAAAGTTATCATAAAGAATGCTGCCCGCGGGCTCATCTCTTGGGAGGAAATCGGCCGGCACTTGCCATCCGCCAATGATGATCAAGGCATTATCCTGCAAGCGATTGTAGATGGCTGTGGCGGCATCGAATACCTGCCCGCACATGGCGACCAGGCGATTGATATTCTCGATTGCATCGGTGGTTAAGCTCAATAAAGTTTCTGTTAGGCGATTGTAGCGGAATCTGGTCAGGCTAGAGATTTCGATATCGCGTACCGATACACAAACGGCTTTGCGATCAACGATCTCAATCAATCTGGCGCTGACTTCTACGGGAACGATGCGGCCGTCTTTCCGCCGAAAAGTTCCTTCTTGGGGAGCTACCATGATCTCTCTTTGTGTAGCTTCGATATATGCATCTATCTTAGATCTGTCTTCAGCTATAAAATCGTAAATTGTGAGCGTTTGTAACTCTTTTAATGAGTAACCTATCGTTGATAGGAATTTTGAATTGGCTTCCAGGACTTTGCGATCTTCCAAATCGTAAATATAGATGCCCTCTGCCGATTGTTCCATCACAGCCCGGTAAAGCATTTCAGATTTGAGTAGCTGTTGTTCGTGTCTTTTTCTCTGCAGAGCGATCTCGATAGCCGCGTGCAGGGATAAAGGATCAAACGGTTTCAAGAGATAACCAAACGGGCTGGTAACCTGGGCTCGCTCCAGGCTCTGTTCATCGCCGTAAGCAGTTATGAAAACGATAGGCGCATCGATATTGACTCTTATCCTGCTGGCGGCCTCGATCCCATCGATATCGCCTGCCAGGCGGATATCCATCAGGATCAAATCTGGTCGGCTGGCGCACGCTTGTTGGATGGCATCTAGCCCCGTAGATGCAGTTCCAGCCAGGCGATATCCTAGCTCGGTAAGACATAGTTCCAAGCCTTTTTTGATGATCGAATCATCCTCTACAATAAAGATGCGAGCGCTTTCGACTTTATTTTCCATTTGATTTCATAGGTTGTTGGAGAAACAGATGTAGGTGCAATCTGAGTATAGAGTAATCAAAAAGAAAAGTCAATTGCATAAACAAATCAACCCCGATGGATGTTAATCGGGGTTGATCGAGCGAAGCTGTTTTTGAATGCTTACTCTTCTTTCTTTTCTTCTTCTTTTTTCTCTTCTGCGTTGGGATTATCTTTTAATCCTGTCCGAAACTCTCGGATGCCTTTACCTAATTCACCGGCGATTTTACCAATGCGACCAACGCCAAATAGCAAAACAATGATGATCAGGATGATGATCAGTTCGGGTCCACCTAGTTTGAAGGGCATACAATACTCCTCGTGATTGGTTGATTTTCCCTAATTATAACGTCAATTCGGCTTCATAGGAAAAGTGATTCTTGGGGATTTACGCCAAGAACCCCAATCCTGAATTCACGTTAGATTATAATGCATCTATTCTGTTTGTGGGTGAAAGGATTGTAATGAGCGATCAACAGGTAATCTTTTCGATGGTACGGGTGGGGCGTGTTTTTCCTCCAACAAATAAAGAAGTTTTGCGTGATATTTCTTTGGGATTTTTCTATGGAGCTAAGATCGGTGTCCTTGGTTTGAATGGGGCGGGGAAAAGCACACTATTGCGGATCATCGCCGGGATGGATGATGGCTATACCGGGCAGGTGGTTTTTTCGCCGGGTTATTCTGTGGGTATGCTTGATCAAGAGCCGCAATTGGATGACACGAAAACAGTGAAGCAGATTGTGGCAGAAGCTGTCCGGCCGATTTTGGACAAGCTTCGTGAATTCGATGAGTTGAATGAAAAATTTACCGATCCGGAAGCCGAGTTCGACACCCTGATCGGGAAACAGACCCGTTTACAGGAATGGCTAGATCAACATGAAGCATGGACTCTAGATCACAGGCTCGAAATTGCCATGGATGCCCTGCGCTGCCCGCCCGGAGATACCCCCGTGGCAGTGATTTCTGGCGGCGAGCGCCGGCGCGTGGCTCTTTGTCGTTTGTTATTAACAGAGCCGGATATCTTACTGCTGGATGAACCAACCAATCACCTGGATGCCGAGTCGGTCGCCTGGCTCGAGCGTCATTTACAGCAATATAAAGGCACCGTGATCGCCGTCACCCATGATCGCTATTTCCTGGACAATGTCGCCGAATGGATCCTCGAGCTGGATCGCGGGCACGGTATTCCCTGGCGAGGCAATTACTCCTCATGGCTGGAGCAGAAGAAGGAACGCTTGATGCGCGAAGAGAAGTCCGAGAGTAAGCGCCAAAAGACCCTGGAACACGAGCTTGAATGGATCCGCATGTCCCCCAAAGCTCGCCAGGCCAAGGGCAAGGCCAGAGTAACAGCTTATGAAAAGTTGCTTGACAAGGAAAACGATCAACAGCGGGCCGATCTGGAGATCTTTATTCCCAGTGGGCCGCGTCTGGGCGATATTGTCATAGATTTTAAAGGTGTCAGCAAAGCTTATGGAGATCGTCTGTTGGTCGAAAACCTGGATATCAGTATTCCTCCGGGCAGCATCGTGGGCATGGTCGGCCCGAATGGCGCTGGAAAGACCACCTTGCTAAAAATGATCATGGGCCTTGAGAAACCCGACGCGGGGGATATTCGCATCGGAGAAACTGTGAAACTTGCCTATGCCGATCAAAGTCGTTCTCTGGATGGCGAGAAGACTGTTTGGGAAGAGATCTCAAATGGACAGGATTGGCTTGAGCTTGGCAACCGCCGGATCAATTCGCGAGCTTTTGCAGCCAGTTTCAACTTTACTGGCGCCGACCAACAAAAATTGGTCAAAGCCATCTCCGGCGGGGAACGCAATCGTTTACACCTGGCTAAAATGCTCACTCAATCTGCGAATGTAATCCTGCTGGATGAACCAACCAACGATCTGGATGTTAATACCTTGCGCGCCCTGGAAGATGCCATCGACAACTTTGCCGGCTGCGCTATCATTGTCAGCCACGATCGCTGGTTCCTTGATCGCGTTGCGACCAATATTTTGGCTTTTGAGGGCGATAGCCAGGTAAGCTGGTCGATCGGTAACTGGTCCGATTACGAGATGGATAAACGGAAACGTCTGGGCGTGTCTGCTGAAACGCCCAGGCGAATCGAATATCATCGCTTGAAATGAGCTGGTTGCTAAAACGTACTCTGGCTAAACAGGATTGATCGACGCTTGCTTCTTGCTATTGATGTTCCACCAGATCATCCCGCCCAGCAAACCCAGACCCGCTAACAGGATGATATCCAAGATTCCCAGGCAAAGGGTGCTGGCAGCTAAGCCTGCATAGTAAGCATTGGGGTCAAGCGAGGTGGATGGTAAGCCAAGTTGCTCGAATAATTGTTGGCTGCCTTCTGGACCCATCTGCGTGGCGTTGATGACGCTGCCGATAATGTGCCCCAAGAAAGCACCGATACCACCCAAGCCTCCCACGATAGCGCCGGTCTTCTTGCTCGATCCGTCATCCGTCGGCTTAGCCATAACACAGCCTAAGAAGCCGGATGCGAGGCCCACGAAGATGGAAAGACATGGCACGCACAAGGGCGATAGCAGGCTCAATCCAATTGCTAAGGCCAGCATGACTACTGCATTGATAATTCCCGCAACCCACATAGGATCCTCCTTGTATTGATTACAATCTTTCGCTTAGTATATGTCGATTATCTGTATCCGGCAAGCGGTTTTGGAGAAGGGATTTCGAAGCAGTAGAAGAGATTAAAATCAACCCAGCCAAGAAGCCGAAA
>CAZVRZ010000168.1:3817-10634 GCA_964629965.1 uncultured Anaerolineaceae bacterium | reverse complement strand
GGAGCGCTTTCCGTTCGACGCCAACAGGGATATCCAGAGGAATGAGGAATTGCTTTGCTTGATGGAAGTATGCGATCGTAGATTTTGCCAATAAACTGGTGGATTGGGGTGTTTCGAATGCCGACAGCCAAAGGATTGTCGAAGGAAATTTCTCCCTGAAACTGCCGTTGTACTCCAGGCACCAGTCGCTTTTGGGCAGGCCCTTGATGCTCATGTAACGTTTATAAGTATCCGGGCCCGGAGTAGCACGGTATCCTTCCGTGGAGATGATCCCTTCTTCGCTGAGACGCTGTACCAATTCATTCAATATGCCCCGGTATTCGTTGATGCGCTTTTTCGTAGGCGATTTTATCTCCTCCTCGATAAGAGGGTGGAATGCCTGTTCATCAACCTTGGCGCACAGGCTCTGCAACTGCCAGATGTCTCCGGCGGCGTATCCGTCTTTTTCCTGGACGGCTTTCTGGTGGAGGGCTGCAAGCATTGATTCCCAACTGGTGAGTGCAAGGAGGTGCTTGCTGTTCAGCTTCACGGCGCAAAACTTTTCTTGCTGGCACTGGCCATCGTGTGGAGAAATACTGCACCTGTCCAAAAGTTCCTGCCATAAAGTTTTCATTCTTGATGCAGGGGCTATGAAAAGCAGGAGCGCCTCTGTATCGGCAGGCAGCCGTTTGATATAAGTGGTGGGCTGGTTGGGCGTCAGGTATGCCCAGAATTTGCTTTCAATAATCAGAATATAGCGGCCTTCTCCATCGAGCCCGACCAGATCGGGGATGGCGGCATCTTGCCACCTGGCTTGAGTCTTGAACGTAAGTTGATCTGGCAGAACAGCTCCTGCTGAGGAGATATACTCGCGAAAAGCATCCGCGAGGGAAGGGTATTCCAGGAGGATGTGGGCCAATGCGTCAGTAGCCACATTCTCTATCTGGTTTGTCAGGAGGGGCGCAAGATGAGCTAAAATGGATTCGTGAGTCATAAAATTGCCATTCTCGTAAGCGATTTTCTCCCTTTAACGATACGGGCCATCACCTACATTTCTTTTCCGTTTAACTATCCAAAAGCAGCAAATCCTGTTGTGTATAATGACAAAAGCATCCGAAGAACACGTTCAGCAGTATGATGGTATTGGTAGGTTAGTTGTTCCAGAGATTCGATGAGGCTATCATTATCTTCTCTCTCGACAGTCTCTTCTACAATTTGCGCTGCAGGGACCTCCGGATTGATACACCACGCCAGTACAGCGAGTAAGGGCTTTTCTAGCCGGTTGCGGGCACCGTAGAACTTAGGCAGAACCTTCATCTGGATAGCTGCATCAAAGGCGGCAGGCAGCCCTCCTAGCATGTCGAATACCCGGTTCCGTTCAGCGTTGTCGAGATATGCGATTATTTCATCGAACACCCGGTAACCAAAATGTAGATCATAGGGCATCAGCAGCTGGTTGAGAGCCTGGAGCTGTTCTCGATATTCCGGATGTCGTTCTACGAAATCGGCGATGGTTTCCTTCTCTAACCGGGTATAAAGGCCATTCCGGATGAAATCAGTTAGGAGTGCCTGCCTTTGCTCGGAAGCCAGCGGTTCTGACTGGTTCGTATCAGGGGGATAATTTCTGAAATCTGTTTCCCGGATTTCTAAAGTAAAGGCGCGATCGAGCACCTTCGGGCTGAATGCATGCGTGGTTTCATCCATATTGACCGTACCGACAACGTATAAATTCGGCGACAGGTATAATTCTGCGGGCGGCAAATCGCCATCCGCATCCTCCGGGTAGACAAACCGCAAGGGTTCCTTGGTCCACCCCTGCTCATTGCGCCCGGATTCTAGGACACTCAGCAAATCTGCGAAATAATACTCAACCCGGGCCAGGTTCATCTCGTCCAGGATCACGAACCAGGCTGTTTCATCACCGTCCTTGAATGCTTGGACGGCTTGCTCCAAGAAGCGCAGGAAAGGCGTCCATTCATAGGTGCCGGTGAGCGGGTTGTAATAGCCTAATAAGCTTTTTCCATCCCTCCAATCCGGCCGGACCGAAACAAAGAGATGGTTGGGAATATCCTGTGAGATTTCTTGATTCCCGCTGGGTTTGGGAGCTTTCTGAAACTCTAAGCCGGTCAAAGCGTTCTCATCATCGGTCTTCGGGTAAACATATAGGGCATCCCCGACTTCAAAATTATTCTCCAGCCACTTCCCTGCTTGTTTCCGCAGCGATGCCAGCAGAAAAGGTGACCTGCCCGCCACGGCATAATGGTTCAGGCGGCCCTTCTCCTTCTTATTGTCGAAAACGAGATCAATCTCGCGTTTTGTGCCCGGGTCTGGAAAATCAAACATACGGATGGCGCTCTGAGGAATCACAAATCTGCTGCGTTTCAAATGATCCATCTGAATTCTGATCTGCAAAACATCGCTATCATCTAGGGCGACTTGTGTAAACTGAGGCATCATTTCCGCCACGGCTTGAGCCAACTTCGTTTTGCCGGTGCCGCTGATGCCGCTCAGAATAACAAACCCCTTGGTTTGCAGCGCGGTGTAGAAAGTCGCCAACTGCCAGTCGGTGAAGTGCAGACCGGTGGTCGATAAGCCAATGTTCAGGAGTGGAAATATCTCCGGGCTTACGAATTCTGTTCTTGATATCGTATAGGCGGGCTGGGGGATCTGCGCATCGAGAAGACCGTTAAGATATGTCACTGCTTCCGGTGCATGCACTCGATAATAGCCCGTCCGGGATCGGACTGTCCCGGCTGCTAGCTCGACCAGCTGGTTGTGTGATCCGCTAAACCATTTCTGAGCTTTCTTTACGTTCTCCGCTGGTATGTAGTATCCAATGGAACCAGGTACGGAGGCGTAGCCACTTTCCCTGGTGAATTTTCCCACCTGCTCCAGTTCTTTACGCTGAGGTGGTGCCAGGCTGGGTTGGTGCAAAACTAGATACAATTGATGGTCTGACCAAAAGCCAACCTCTAATCGTCCGATGTTAAGACGGAGCCCACCTGGCCGCCGCGATAGAGACCAGCAATCTGGGCTCACCTGGTTTGCCTGACGGATATCAGACTCCAGAATTTCCAGGCTGGGTTTGCTGAGTTCGAGATCCGGAAAGGTGATTTTGAAGTACTGTTGGGTTTCTTCATCGACATCAACCAGACCAACGGGCGCACGCGCGTCAACTGCGTCTGGAGAAGTGGGGATGATATCTTCCAAAAGCGGCTGCAGAGCATCCCATTCTTCCGTGATAACTCGGAAATTGGTGCCCTGGGAATTGCGCATGATATGCATTTTCGAAAGAACCGGATGTTGCTGCAGCGTTTCGTACAGGATGGGTTCCCTTAACCTGCCTGTGTACTCGATATCAACGGCCTGGTCCCCCTCCGGACGGGTATGCAGCCCCGAGATTACCTTTCCCAGGCCGTAAATTCCTCGTTCAGAGCCGCTCTTCCAAAAAATCAGCTGATCTCCTGCCTGTACCTCAGTTTGATAGCGGGAGAACCGCCAATCATCAAAGCGGTATTGCTCCAAAGCTTGGATGATGTCATATTGGTCCGGCACCGCTTGCAGCAGCCAGATGTTGGAAGGTTGGGCCAGTTCTAAGGCGCCGGTGAGCGCTGGAAGATGCGGCTGCAAACGATCGTAAAGGCCAGCCAGATATTCCGCTATCTCGAGAGCTAGTTGATCCAAATCCACCGACTCGAGTTGTTCGGCAGAAAGCGCTTTGCCGAGGGTAACATGTCCGCCGCCTGGGAAAGACTGGTAAGCGCCTTGGGCGCCTTGACCATGAACCAGCTGTTCATCCGGCTGAGTAATATCAAGTTCTTCAAGGGTTTCCTTGATCCGGATAACGGTCTCCATACTACTCCAACAGGTAAATCCCCACCACAAACGGCCGTCCATCAGGAAGATGACAGCCAATGTCAGGGGCGGTTGATGATCGACCTTTGGGCTCAGGAAGAAATAAGCCCGGTCCAGGAACTGTAAGCCAACCGAGCGTTTATCCTTGC
Organism: uncultured Anaerolineaceae bacterium; assembly: GCA_964629965.1. Lineage (GTDB taxonomy): Bacteria > Chloroflexota > Anaerolineae > Anaerolineales > UBA4823 > CAZVRZ01. Next base: position 6,651 of record CAZVRZ010000168.1, on the reverse strand, counting down.
GCGCCCGCAGCCCGACATCCGATTCGATTGGCCCGATATTTCCGGTGAGCAGGGAATGCACCCGCTGTAAAAACTCGCCGGTTGCCTGGCGGGTCTGCGTCGATCTTTTTCTGTCCCGCAGGATTTCGGCCAATTTGATCGCTGGGCTAGATGTAATTTTTAGTTCGTTTTTTGCAAACCACAGGAAAATGTCGACCAGCAAATAATTGGCTTGCTCCAGGCCAGCGGACTGGAGCATTTGAGCTATCTGATCCATAAACGGACGGACTTCGAAATACAGATATGGGTCGGATTTTTTCCCTCGAGGCATTTTTCCCTTGATATCTTCGCCCAAGGCTTTCAGCGTTTCAAGGGTAACGGAAGTGTTGTATGTCCAATACTGGTTAGGGTGTAGATAGGCCATCAACTCTGTGGTCAGTAGAAGCCCCAGGGCGCGTTGGGAGAGCAAGCTGTTCAGATCTTCTGGCTGCAAATCTTTATCGGTACAGTTTGCAAGATCTAAAAGAACTTGTTGCATTCCGTCTAATCCGACACGGTGCAGGCGATTGTTGAATTCCCACTCCTTGTTACTCCAGAAGCCAAAAGCATCGGTGTCGAAGAACAATTCCTTCAGATCATCCTCATTCAGCGTGGGTATGCGCTCGGGATCTAAAAGTTTCTGAGCGCGCTTGCTGCGCCTTTCGTGGTCGGCTTGGTGGCTCTGGAGCTCTGGATCATCCTGTAACTGCTGCGCAAAGGCGTCAATCAGCTTTTGGAGTTGGGGAATATTCATGGTCTGTCCTTTCTAAAAAACCTGGAAACAGCGCCAGGGCGCCAATCCCTTGGGATTGCCCGGTGAACAAATCCTCGAACTGCCACTGGGGAATGAGGCCGTCTCTCAAATCATAGAATATGGATTGCGTGCCTGGATAAACGCTGAGAGCGGCGCGGACCCTCAGCGCATCTCGGTAGGTGTGCATTTTGTACAGGTCATCCAGAGCCGGAGATCTTTCGGGCGCCAACTCTCCCGAATCAAGCGCTTCTGTCCAATCGACTCTCATTCGGAACTTGGCATCAAAAACCATCTCGGGCCCTTTTCCGGAAACCCAACACAGATCGGGACGCAGGCCAACCGAGTATGAAGAAAATGTGCGGTTTGTGCGGCGAAAGCTTTGGTTATAAATCAGCTTGCCCAACTGCCCAAAGTGGGCCGTGCTTTGGCGCTGAATCCCTAGCTCATTTCGGCTGCCTATCTCAATAACCGGGCGGATTTTCAGGGTATCACCGATCAATTCGCTGATGGCGAAGAAAACCCACATTTCGTACAGCGTGGCGATGTCGCGCACCTCCATGGCTGCCTGAAGCTCGGCGAACAGCGGTCGCCGGGCCTGCTGGAAGCGCAGCCAGAGCTCGAGCAGGTCGCGGTAGCCTTCTTTGTGCTGCAGTACCCGCGACTGCATTGGCATCTGCTCCAGGTTGCGAACGTTAGCAAACAGTGGTGAGGTGACTGCTTGCTGGATCACTCCGACCGTTTCCCGGATTCGCTGCACCCGCGGCTGCGGCACGTGTGGCCACCAGGTCTGGTGGGATAGCTTCGAAGCGGCGGTCAGCACCTGTTTGAGAAAATGCAGGATAAAGCGGTTTTCGGGTGTATCCAGGGTTTCTTCTGCCAAAACCTGCCGGACATATTGGGGCGCATAGCCGCCCAAGCGGGACGATATGGCCAGGAGCGGTGCTTTTTGCCAGCCCTGCGGGTTCTGCAAAATATCCAGGACGACATCCGCATCAACAAGGGATGCTTGCGCCAGGGGTACCTGGTCTTCCACGTGAGTGAGCAGCCGGTGCGGAAAAGCCTGGATGATCGAAAGCGCCTGTTGGAAGCGTGGAGCTTCTTGGGCCAGGAAGTGCAAGATAAAGAGGGGGCTGGGATGGTGGCGGGATTCGTGGACATTTCGCTGCGTTGGCGCTTCGAGCGTGAAGGGCAGGCGGGCCGCGCGTGCAAAGAGATCATCCAGCAGGCTCTGGAAGAAGTGTAGATGCTCGCTCGGCCGTCCAAACTTGGGCGAGATAACTTCAACGTTCAGTTCATTCCCCACTGTTCTTCCAGCAGCGTAGGCCTGCAGCCGGGCCAATCCCAAATGATTTTCAAAGCGCACCTGGAAGACGTTGCCGGCTACCTTTACGGCCTGGCTCTCGTTGATCCATAATTCGTCTACGCCCGGCAGCTCGAGCCAGTAATCCTGCCATTCTTCCAAACACAGCACGGCCGGCGCAAAATGCTTCGCCAGGTCGGCCGGGATGGGGTGCGCTTTGGACTGTGCCTGGATTGCTGTCAGCAGGTTCACTTAAGATGCATCTCTCTAGAAACTTGTTGTAAGATCTGATTTATCTGATCGGCTATGGTTTGGGGAGGCGATGTTTTACTGCCCAGCTCAATGCGCAAATGGAACTTCAATTCGTAACCAACTGCAGCAGCCGTTAGCTCACCAATCACATCCGCCAAATCCTGGATTTCATTCGGACGTAGATCGGCTTCGGCGACGCGGACGCCAGGCTTGGGCGGCGGGGGAGGGGGTGGCGGAGGTGGAGAAACTACGTCTGGAATTTTTAGCTTCACTGCTTGGGCGCCAGGATATTCACATGGCCAGGCGCCGGAGTCCAGGGTGGTTTCAAGGTAGCGCGCTCGGTACGCCCCCTCAATCGCATCGCGTACTCGCCGCCAAGGGATTGTAAGCCCCGCTTTTTGGGAAAGCGAGGTTGAGATCGCCAGTGCAGTCGTGATCAGGTGTTCTGTACCTGCTTCTCCTTGCCAGGCATCGGGTAATGATGGGGGAAGAACCTCGATGCTTGAAATC
>CAZVRZ010000168.1:0-3717 GCA_964629965.1 uncultured Anaerolineaceae bacterium | reverse complement strand
TTCTCCTTGCCAGGCATCGGGTAATGATGGGGGAAGAACCTCGATGCTTGAAATCACTGGCGGGGGCGCTTGCAAGGCGGCATTATCGGTGAGCAATCCGGCCGGAATTTCTTCAGACCAAATGCTGGCTGGGCCGGATGTTAGCCACAACTGGCCGTCTTTTACAGCCTCTGACACTGCATCGGCAACTACGCTTCGCTCTGCTTTCGGAATAGCCAGCGGTTCCTCATAGCCTTGTTTCTGTACTTTGACCACGCGTCCACCCGAAAAATAATCCAACAGATCTTTCAACGTGATGGTTGGTTTTTCCCACAGGCCGGGCAGCGTGTTGGGGGCTGTTATTCCAGCAGGAAGTTCACTCAGTATCGCGTTCTCAGGCAACACCACTTCCAGGGCAGGCTCTTTTATCGCCACATCATCTGGGCGTTGACGCCAGAAGGTGCGGAAGGTTTTGTCGGGGCGCACCAGGCGCAATACCAGAATACCATCTACACAACCATCCACCAGGGTGTCATGGATGGCCTTACGGTTGAGCATTTTGGGCAAGTGCGGGAATTGGGCAAATGCCCCTTCCAGATCCTTCAAGCGCCGGGCAGTTTCGCCCGCACGCCAAAGATCATAGGGGCCACCGGGGAGCAGTGCATCGGCGCTGATGGCGGTATCCTGAATACGGGAGCGCACATCGTCCTTGATGATCTTGAAGAGCGGATCGCTGCCGACGGTGACTTTGAAAGCCTGGATATCGTTTTTCTCTGAAACTGTCACCACAATCGAATAGGCCTGGCGGATGGCTTCGGGGATGCTCTTCCGTGATTGTTCCAGGCTGGCGGCCAACATTTGCTCGCGTAATGGGTCGAGCTCCTGAATCTTGAGCTGTGAACGGACTTCCTCCCAACCCAGGTAGTCCACGATGCGGCTGCGAGCCATTTCCAAGCCATCCTTGGATGGCACAGCCAGGATCACAGCATTGCGATAGACGCGTGGGCGATCGGAACCGGTGGTTTCTTCCAGGAAACGGCGCGCCTCCGGGCTGGGCTTACCAGGGTCGCAAGCTGCCTTCGGGCCGAGTACACCATAGTGGAATTCGCCGTCATCCTCGATGTCACTGGGTTTATCGGGCAGATTATGCACGCGCGCACCCGCGGCTGAGGCTCCGGACGTCAAACTCTTGAGCTTTTGGATTTCTTCCAGCAGCTTGGCCGAAACTAGCTCAGGCGGGACACGATACTGGCAGGCATCATGGTGCATCTGACGCAAATTGGGACGTGAACCCAATCGCCAAGATTTAGGCAAGCCCTTCGTGCCATCCGAAGCAATTTCGGCTTCCTGCGTGGCGGCTTCATCCAGGAACCAGGATGTATCCGCCCAACGGCGCAGCGCCTTCTCCAACTCAATCTTATCGGGGCGGGTGTGGCCAATGAGCAGGAGCACTTCACGCGTGAGCGCTTTCTGTCCAATGGGCTGAGAATGCAGAAAAGTTGCCAACACAGCTTGTTCAACTTCGCGATAGCCCACGCCGGCAAACTGGCGCTGAATTTCCTGAGCCTTTTCCAGTTCGCCTTGCAGGATTGCCGTCCATTCCTGGCGTTTGCCTTCGTATTCCTCCGTGGCGGCGATGCTGGTTAATTCACGAGCAGCTTCCCCGATTTCGGCTTTGGCTGGTTTGCCCAAGAAAACGTTAGCGGCTACCAGCGGGCTTTGATCCCAGCCTTCAGCGTCGCGCAGCGCCAGGGCGAAGGTGCGGAGAACCCCTCGGGTTCTTTGGAATCCTTCCAGATTCGTCCACTTGGAATAAAAGATATCGGTCAGATCGGGGTGGAAGGGATAGCTTTTGAGATAGCGCTCTTCTGCAGCTTTGCCTTCTTTGCGGGTCTGTTCATCCAGATCGCCGATCCCCTTCAGCGCCGCGACTACGTGAGGGCGAAAGGCTTCGCGGTCTCGGATCGATTCGGAAGAAAAGAACCGTCGGCGTAGAACTTCGGCCACATCTTCTTTGACCACCGGCTGCACGCCTTCTTCACGTTCGCGGCGGAAGATGGCATACAACTCCTGGGTGATCTCCTTGCCGAGGTTGTCGCTCTTGCGCGGGTCAGTGGCCAGCAGCGATGCGACCAGGGCAGCGCGATCTACCCGCGTAACCGCCTGGGTGAGATACTGGAAGAAGTTGACCAACCGCCCTCGCCAAGCCGGGTCGAGGCCGATCTTCTCACGGGCATACATCAACACTTCGTCTATCAAAATCAATGTGGCCATGCCCTGCTTACCAGGCAAAGAAAGCAATTCAGCCAACAAATTTTCGGCCGGGGCGCTTTCGCGCTCAACATCCTGTCCCTCGGCATGCAGCAGGCGCAAGCCATCGGCGCCAGCGATCTGGTAAGCCAGGACGCTCCACGGCTGCTTGAGCCAGCGAGATTCACCGTTGGGAGCGCGCACTTCCATGCCTTTTTCCACATCCAGCTTATCGAAAGTCAGGGCAGCGACGCGCGCCTGAGGAGGCGTCATCCCAATGTGCTGGATGAATTCTTGAACAGCAGGCAGGTCGGGCAGCCCCTTTGGCTGGTTGACCAGGTGATAAAGTGTGATCAGCGTGTGGGTTTTACCGCCGCCATAGGTCAGTTCCAACTGGCGCACTGCTTTTTCGTTTTTGCCCGCCAGGCGCAGTACAACATCTTTAGCCAGCTCGCGCAGGTTGTATGTGGGATACGTGAGGGCAAAGAACTGAGCCGGGTCTTCATAGATCGGCCGCCGGCCTTTTTGCATTTGTACATCGTACAGATCGGCGGCAAAGACGGACAACGATAGTTCGCCAGTGCGCAGATCGTCGCGCAAGGTAACAACTTTGTGCCAGGGAGTCCAGGGAAGTGTTGGCATATTCAATCTCCATCAACCTTCTCGATTTAGATCATATATCGAAATAAAGAATTCACCCGTTTCGGCAGCGCGCCGTGCTTTACGGTGGATCGCATCCGTCAACGACATCGTGCCTTCCAGGATGAAATAGATATCTTGGCCATCTATTCCAATGATATTTGTGGAACGACCACGAGAAAAACCAATCTGACCTTCTTTGGTGAAGCCAGCATGGCTGACAAAAAGCCCCCGTGACCAGGTTGATTTGCCCTCAACTTTTTCCCGAAACACTAGCAAATCTGCTTCCGGGGTCTGGCGGTCCTGCCATTTGGCTTCCAGCAGGTAAATATCCGAGCCAATTACAAAGCTCCCATCGATCTGTTCGCCAACTAAACGGAAAGGACCTCTCGGTGATAATCCTTCCTGGCTAAACCAGGCATTCAAAAAACGCTCAAAAGCGTAACCCCGCTTCTGTGGCTCGAGGTCGCGCAACTCGTTGTATTGTTGTTTTAGATCGGCAGAACCTGCCTGAGATGGTGTTGGGGGTGCATCATGTTCTGCTTTCCGTGATGGCAGGGAATCCAAGAATTTGGGATCCCACAGTTCTGGAATCTTGAAGCCAACCTTGGTAATCATCTCATTCAGTTGTCGGATTTCATCTCTGGTTACTGGGCTTCTCTTACTGTTCCGATAAATCATCCCGTTTTGGACAATCTTTAGCATCAGAGTGCAGAACAAATCTCTACGATAATCCAAGGTTGAAAGCAGTAGTTTAGTCAAAGATGGCAACTTACTGCTACCAGGCCAGAATTGCCCTACTCCCAATTGCTGAGCAACCCCAGGAAACGAAAGTGACTGGTCAGCATA
>CAZVRZ010000167.1:0-10878 GCA_964629965.1 uncultured Anaerolineaceae bacterium | reverse complement strand
GTGGCCTTCAAACCATTGCGCAAACAAGCGCAGGTCGGAAAGGTACGCCCGGATGGAATGACGGCTGCGATCCAGGCCTTTCAGGTAGGCTTCGAACTCGGTCAGTCGTGTTTCCAGGTCAATTGTTTTGCTCATTGTTCACACTCTCCGTTTTATCTTGGGTGAGAAACTGTCGTTAGCTGCTTCGCTGGGTGTCAAAAAGGGCGAAAAGGGAGCAACCCTTCGGGAAGGGTTGCTCCCAAAATAGACCAAAGATAAATCTAATTATCTTGGGTGAGTATTTTATCACGGAATCGGGATGCCAGTCTATATTTTGGCATCTGTAGGTTTTCAAAGATAATGAGAATGGAAGGGCTAAAAATGAGGGCCTGTCTCAAAGATAATGAGAATCCGAGTCAGATATAGTGAGAATGGCCTACATTTGTCTCGAAGATAACGAGAATGGCCTATCTCCATCTCAAAGATATTGAGATTGGCCTACTCAGCTTCCTGTCTCGAAGATAATGAGACTGGCCTATCAATCGAGCGATGGCATATACAATATCCTCACAGCAAAATCATTCACTGTAGGAGGATAATATGCCAGTTCGAAATGTATCCCATCATCGGGGCAGTGCGATTGGGCGGTTCCCATCGATAAAGATGAAACGGATGATCGCGTTCGAGTCCTTACTCGAGCGCGATTTTGTTTATCTACTCGATTTTGATCCGCTCGTCACCTGGTTTGAAGAACAACCCGTTCGCATCGAATATGTACATGAAGAGAAACATTTGCACTATACGCCCGACTTTCTTCTCGTTGAGAAACAAAAATCAGTGTTGGTCGAATGTAAACCAGAACGGTTTGTCGACACCGATGAAAATCGTCGAAAATTTACCATCGCAAGAAAATGGTGTCAGGAAAGGGATTGGCAGTTCCGCATTGTCACCGAGCAGGAGATACGCGTTGGATACCGGCTGCAAAATGTCAAGCTGCTCACCCAATACGCACGGCAGCGGACCGATCCCAGAATTCGCAGCCAGATATTCTCACCTATTTACATAACAGCGGATCATCATCTGCCACACTGAAAGAAATAGCCCAAGGCTTACGCTCAATTTCTCCCGATTCAGTGACTGCCCATGTGCTACACATGGCCTATCACCACGAAATTACTCTGCAGATCGAATGTTGTCCCATTTCAGCTGAAATTACGGTTTCTTTAGGTTTTGCGCCGCTACTGGAGGTGAAACATGAATAAAAACCACCTTTCAAGTGGCACTCTGTTCCGCTGGCAGCAGCACACGTACCGCATTCTGCGCCTTTTACCGGATGGGAAAGCGAATCTCGAAGAGATCTTATCTGGCGCTGTCACTATTGTGGAAATCTCCATACTGGTCAAGGCTTTATTTGATGCCGAACTGTCTTTTGTCGTTGAAGGAAGGGGGGCCGGACACGATCCCAGAACATCCAACGAGCCCAAGGTTCTCCAACTCTCCGACTACCCGGAAAACCTGGTATCCGTCGCTCGTTACCGACTGGACGTAATTCGTCCATTATTAGAATTACAACCACGTACTTATCAAGCCGTTAAGGATCGTTGCCAAGAAGTGAAAGCACAACATGCAACCGACCAAACGCATACCCTTCAAAATGCAGTGAGTGTCTCCGCTATCTATCGTTGGATGAATGATTACACGAGCAGTGGGAACGATTTGCGGGCCTTAATTCCAGCTGTACACAAACGAGGTGGAAAGGATAAATCCAGATTACACACTGAGATTGAAAATTTAGCCACGGTTGTTATTCAGGATAAAGGCAGTGTCAATGAACAGATCACAATTGATGATGTCCGGTGTGAACTTGCTGTCCGGATTGCCGAAGAAAACCAAGTGCGCTCTTCTCAAGAGCAACTAGCTTTACCATCCAGAGCTACCTTGTCACGGCGCATGGCAGTTGCTCAGTTAGCCAGAAAGCAAAAAACACAAGGCGAAAAGGGGAATAACCAATGCAAGCAAATGTTTTACCCCACCATGCCCCTGGAGCGAGTGGAGATCGATCATACCCGTTCTGACCTGATCGTAATTGATGACCGGGATAACTTACCCCTTGGTCGGTTGACCCTAACCTACTGTTTGGACACCGCCACGCGTTACCCTTTGGGTTACTATCTGGGCTTTGAACCCCCCAGTTACCTGACGGTCATGGAGTGTTTGCATCATGCGATATGTCCGCAGGGGGATATGGTGACCCAATATGGGACCGAACATCAATGGCTCGCCTATGGCATTCCCGCCACATTAGTCATCGACAATGGCAAAGAATTTATTGGTCACGATCTGGAAGATGCCTGCCTGCTGTTAGGGATGGTGCTGCAATACACGCCTGTGCAAACTCCTCAGTTTAAAGCCGGAGTTGAAAGAATGTTTGGCTCCCTAAACACAATGTTTTTTCATGCACTCCCTGGTACTACCTTCTCCAATCCCACTGAACGTGGAAGCTATGATAGCACCGAGCAAGCCTGTGTTTATTTTAGCGAAGTCGACAAAATGCTGCACATCTTTCTGCTAGACATCTATGCCGAACGATTTCACCGCGGCCTAAACGGGATCCCGGCGCGCGCTTGGGAAGAAAAGATCCAACGCGGTTTTACCCCTGCGCTGCCCCCCGATGCCGCAGAACTTACCATTCTATTGGGAAGAACGGCCACTCGTACCATTCAACATTATGGAATTGAGTTCCTCTCTTTACGATACAACAAAGATGAATTACTTCCACTTCGTACTCGCCTGAAAGGACAGTCTACCAAGATTAAGTACCATCCGGCTGATCTTAGTTGTCTGTATGTGTTTGATGCCTTTACCCAGCAATATATCCGCGTGCCAGCTCTGGATCAGGAATATACCCAAGGGTTATCCTTGTGGAAGCATCGAGTCATCCGCCAGGCAGCGCTGGCAGAACAGGATCAGGTAGATATGGTGGCCTTGGGAAAGGCCAAACGCAAAATTCAGCAACTGGTGGAGGAAGGGCGGCAACGCAAACGTCATAGTTCGCGTACACGCATAGCGCGATGGGACACGGCTGGGAAACCCAGTCGCCAGACAGCCGAAAGCCACACCAAACAACTGGAGCCCGGTGGAAAAAGTGTTCTCGCAGAACCGATAGCAACAAATTCCGCTAGCCAATCTGTTCTCGCGTCCCAAGATTTGGATTGGGAGATTGGTTACCTGCCAACCAAACATCCAGAAGTTTTAGTAGACGAAGAACAGGAGCCCCACCATGGATGAACCAACCCGCTCATTGTTAACCCAGGCGAACAATGCCCTAATCCGCTATCCCCGTTTCAAAGCCCTGCATCATGACATTCGCGAATGCCAGGAAATGTCCCGCCTTTCGAATGAGCCCCAATGTATGTCTTTAGAAGGCGTGACTGGAGCTGGAAAGTCCACCCTGGTTCGGGATTACGCTGCGCTGTTTCCGCAAACGGAGCAAAGCGATGGCAGCCGGATTCCCATTTTTTACATAGAAACGCCCTCACCGGTAACAGTGAAAGGGATGGCCGCAACCATGCTGGCCCGCTTGGGTGATCCAGCCGCCCATTATGGTACCCTGTGGTCACTGAACTATCGCCTGATCAGATTAATGGTTGCCTGCCAGGTTGAATTGGTTATTTTGGATGATTTTCACCATCTCATCGACAAAATGACCAATCGTATTCTGGAGCAGGTCTCGGACTGGCTCAAAGTATTAATCAAGGAAACCGGTATCCCATTTTTAGTGGTCGGGATTGATGGCAAAGTTGAACGTATTTTGGATGCAAATGCGCAACTCTCTCGTTTGTTTGCAGTACGGCAGACCTTAGCTCCTTTTGACTGCGACCCGACGAATGAAGCCAGTATGCAGGAGTTCGCCCGCTTTATTAGCTACGCAGAAAAAAATACCACAATTCCTTTAGCAACAGCATTACCCCGCCTGGAGTTGCTTCAACGGCTGCATTATGCCACCGATGGAGTGATGGGAAATCTCATGAATTTACTGAGGTACTCTGCCTGGTTAGCTCAACAGCAACATCAGGGAACAATTACCCTGCCTTTCCTGGCTGCCGCCTTTGAGAAGCGGCTGGCCAGGCATGTGAAGGGAAAGATGAACCCTTTCCTGTCATTTCCCGAAGAGTCTGGGAAGCCTGCCAATCCTGTGAATTCGAACGAACTACCGGCAGAAAGCGCACCGGCTAAGAAGAAGCGGCGCAAGTCAGTGGTGACGGAGACATTGAAAGCCTCATGAACAACGGGTACAGGAACCACATCATGAGGCCCTTGCTGCGTCGAACCCGGCTCATGCCCAGTGAGTCCTTGTCATCGTTACTGGAACGACTGGCACTCCGCAACTATTATCCAGGTGTGCGCACAATCACCCAAATTTGTGATCAGCAGCGGAAACTGTCTCTTGACCGAGACAATCTGGCTTGTCCTAACAGGATGGAAACCTTTGTGCAAATAGCTCAGTTGACGGGAATTGCGCCGGAAGCTTTATTCAATGCCAGCCCGCATCGCTTTGCACCGCTTTTAACTTCCTACCAACAAATACAAGTGGACTGGATCGAGGAGGTTCCCAAAACAATCCTTTCGCCAACCAATGCTCAAAATTATCTGCATCCCATTTCCGTCGCCCAATATTGCCCTGTATGCCTGAAAGTATCGGCTTACCATCATTTGGATTGGATTCCAGTTGCCACTACAATGTGTCCGGAACACCTTTGCTTACTGGTCAAGGCCTGTCCACGGTGCGGCGCACATCTTTCAGTCCAGGAAGTGGTTAGACGACGTTGCAGAGCTTGCTGGGCCGATTTATGTACTGCCCAAGCAGGTTCAGTCGCGGAGGATGTACTGAGCGTTTGCGCCCAGCGCATCCTCCGCTGCTGGTTTTTGGAGAAAATCCCTGACCCGCAATGGTTGTTTCGTTGTGGGTTCCCTACTGCCACGCCCAGTTCACTGTATCACCTCTTGGAAAATCTGCTCAAACAAATCTTGACCTGCCAAAAAGAATGGTCGATCCTTCCCGATCCTTTTAATAGCCTGGCTAAGCAAGTCTCCTCCCGGACCCGATGCCTGCATCGTCTCTCTCCCAAGCAAATTTACTCTTTATATAAGGTTGCATTTACAGGCTTGATGAATTGGCCGCAGGGATTGTTTCAGGTACTGGATGCTTATGGTGGATATTTTCTTCCCCATCTCACAGCTTCCACCCGCTTACAACGTTTGGAACAGATTCAACAAGAATGGGCACTACCAGCCTGGCAAGAACGTGACTATGATTTCCTACAAGAAGCCTTTGCCAGTTATCTACAGATGCGCAACCTGTCTGAACAGCCATGAAGCCCATCCACTTGTGGGCATTCTCATTATCTTTGAGATTCGTGCCTGGCTGAAGCTATTCTCATTATCTTCGAGATGATTCTCACTATCTTTGATATCCTACAGCATCTTTGTAGGGTCTCACAAATAGTGAGATTGTCTCAAATATATTGAGACTGGGTCTCAGATATCTGTGAGATGAGTCTCACTATCTTTGAGATCCTACACACGACAAGCACAAAATATGACGTTTTGCCTTGACAATGGTATGGAAATCACTAAAATGTACTTAAATTTCATTGAAAATTTAGCTCATTTTTCGATCATTCTTTATGCCAGATAAGCCCACTATTAGCGATGTTGCTAGGCACAGTGGTGTTTCTATTGCCACAGTCTCCCTGGTATTGAATCGGAAACCAGGGATTTCCCAGGAAACCCGCGCCCGTGTGTTGGATGCAGCCAATGATTTAGGATACCCTTTTAAAAATACACTAACGTCTGCCGCAAATCGACAACTTCGCACGATTGGTTTGATTGTTCGTTCCGAATCTGGTATTCCCCCGCAGGCTAATGCGTTTTACTCTCAGGTGATTGTTGGCATCGAAGAAGTTTGCCGCCAGAGTGGTATTGCTCTCTTCTTTGGCACCATGCCGGTCAACAAAGAGAATTACCCTGAACAGATACCCAGCCTTATTTACAGCGACATCCTGGATGGACTGCTAATGGCAGGTGCTTTTGTGGATGAGACTATCCTCTCGCTCCCCGGCAGAGCTATCCCACCGCTGGTTCTGGTCGATGGATATTCCAATACAGATCGCTATGATGCCGTTGTCTCTGATAATTATCAGGCTACGTATGATGCCGTCGGATATTTGATTTGCAAGGGACACAGGCATATTGCCCTGATTGGCGGCGAGGAGTTTGCCTATCCCAGTCTGAGTCAGCGTCGCAAAGGTTATACGGATGCTCTCCAGGTGAATAACATCGCGGTTTCGTATAGAGTAAGCTTTAATATCAATTACGAAAAGGGGTATGATCAAACCCGCTTGTTGTTGCAGAATAATCCGCAGATCACGGCTCTGTTTGCTATTAATGACGAGATTGCTGTAGTTGCTATGCGGGCAGCCCAATCTTTGGGTAAGAAAATCCCAGATGACCTTTCTATCATCGGGTATGATGATACCTATCTTTCCGCAAACACCTTGCCTGCCTTAACAGCCATGCATGTAGATATGGTAACAATGGGGCGCGCCGCTGTCCATTTGCTGCAATTGCGTGTAGCAAGTCCAGACATTGCTCGCATGACCCTCACTATCCACCCGGTACTTGTCGAGCGCAGCTCGGTTGCTGGGCCTGCAGAACATTGATTTCGTTCGTTTAACAAGAATTTGTAAAAGGATTAGTAGATGATTTATTACGGGTTTAACTTTCAATGGATGTTTTCCAGAGGGCGTTCAGATTATCCAATGTTAGCGGACAAACGGGCGCTGGATTTCTTGGCACACTTTGGTTTCAACTTTGTACGTATTCCAACAGATTACCGCTTTTGGGTGAACGATTTTGACTATTTTCATCCGGACGAATCGGTCTTCGAATACCTGGACCGTTACCTGGAGGCCTGTCGTACCCGTGGTATTCATATGTCTCTCAATATTCATCGCGCTCCGGGTTACTGCATTAATCGAAATGATCTCGAGAAACACAATCTGTGGTCAGATGAGATTGCCCAGGATGCCTTTGTTTTTCAGTGGGAGAAGTTTGCCCAGCGTTACCTGGGCATCACGGGCGAAGAGCTTAGTTTCGATTTGTTGAACGAGCCGCCGGGCATTGGCCAATATGGTATGACGAGACATAAACACGCTGCCCTGATCCGTCGTACCGTGGCAGCCATTCGGGCAATTGATCCGGATCGGTTGATTGTTATCGATGGACTGGGAGGGGGAAACCTGCCTATGCCGGAACTGGCTGATCTGGGCGTGATACACAGTGGGCGCGGTTATCAGCCTATGGCAGTTAGTCACTACCAGGCAGGTTGGTGGGATGGTAGTGCGGATCTACCTGAGCCGGAATTCCCAAACATGGATTGGGATGGGGTTATCTGGAATTGCGAAACGCTGCGCTCCTTTTATCAACCCTGGCGAGACGTACAGGCTTTGGGTACAGCAATACATATTGGCGAGTTTGGCTGTTTCAATAAGACGCCCAATTCAGTTGCACTTCGCTGGCTGGCTGATCTGTTGAGCATCTACAAAGAGTTTGGCTGGGGCTATGCTTTGTGGGAATTTGATGGCCCTTTTGGCATTGGGTTGCATGGCCGGCCTGGTGCCTCCTATGAATCTGTGTTGGGGTACCCGGTCGATCGTTCGTTACTAGATTTGCTGCTGCAGAATAGAGTGGATGCATTGTGAAGAATACATTCAACCAGCCATTAACTTTTACACCTACTCTCAGAAATTATATCTGGGGTGGTTGCCAACTAAAGCCATCCATAACAACGGCTGATGGCGCGTCTGATGTTCCCTTGGCGGAAGTATGGGCAATTTATGAGAAGAATGTGATTGCCGGTGGTTCTTTCGAGGGGAAAACTTTGCAAGAAATTACTCTGAAGTATCCACTGCAAATCCTGGGAAAGAAAGTTGCTTGCAAAGATGATGGTCGCTTCCCTCTGTTGATAAAGTTGTTGGATTGCGCCGATTGGCTGTCTATCCAGGTTCATCCGAACAATGAGCAGGCGCTTGCTTTAGAAGGTTCCGGTCACCTCGGAAAGACTGAAGCCTGGCATGTGTTGGCGGCTGAACCCGGAGCCCGGCTGATTGCCGGGATCAAATCTGGAACATCGCATGATACTCTCCAACAGAGCATTCGCAGTGGTAGAGTTTTAGATGTATCCCAGTGGCATGATGTCTATCCTAACGATACCTTCTTGATCGAAGCGGGTGTCCTGCACGCTTTGGGACCAGGTTTGTTGATTTATGAGGTACAGCAGACATCAGACCTGACCTATCGGGTTTATGATTGGGATCGTCCTGCTAAATCTGGGCGCGAATTGCATATCGAAAAATCTGCTTCTGTAACGAACCCAGATATTGATGTAAAACCGGTTCGGCTGGAATCCATTCAGGCAAACTGGGTTTACCAGCTTGTGAGATCGCCGTTCTTTGCGTTGGATTTATTGTCTTCTTCAGATAGCGGCTGGTTCGATCTGAATCCGTCTGGTCAGAGTTTCCATGCCCTGATGGTGACTGATGGCACCGCGATTTTGCGTGTGGGTGCATCGGAGTTTGCTCTGGAGAAATATCAATCGACCCTGATCCCGGCGGCTTGTGAAGAGTACCGGCTTTATGGAGATTTCCGCCTGCTAAAAGCCAGTTTAGCGGCGTAAGATCAAAAGTTTGGCTTATGCCAGGGTAAAATAAAAAGTGGCTCCTTTGCCCGGCGAGCCTTCGGCCCAGATACGTCCCCCATGGCGTTGTATAATGCGTTCAACCGAGGCCAAACCCACGCCGTGGCCAGGAAATTCGCTTTCGGTGTGCAGACGTTGAAATACTTGAAAGAGTTGATTAGCCTGGCTCATATCAAAGCCGGCGCCATTGTCGCGCACATAGTATATAGTGCTGTTGGGCGCGCTGGCATCCGCTAAGCTGCCCAGCTCAATGAAGGCGTCTGGATATGGAGCTGTGAATTTCCATGCGTTGCTTAACAGGTTTTCCAACATGGTATATAACAAGGAACGATCACCTTGTACGATGAGCCCTTCTTGGATGTGCCAGTCGACACACCGTTGGGGTTCGTTCTGGTGAATCTCAGCCGCGATACTGGCAGTCAGTGCACTCAGATCTACGACTTCCTGATGAAGTGTGGATTGAGATAGTCTCGAGAGCGCCAGTAACGCATCCAGCATCTCCTGCATCCGTTGAACATTTTCCAATACGCGGGATAAAAGCAGCTTGCCATCATCATCCAGGCGTTCTCTTTGTTCATCTAGCAGAATCTGGCTAAAGCCGCTGATCGCGTGCAATGGAGAGCGTAGGTCGTGGGCTGCGGAATAGCTAAAGGCTTTTAGTTCCTGATTAAGAGTCGTCAATTGAGCTGTGCGTTCGTTCACATGTTGTTCCAGCTCAACAGCATGCTGCTGAACCGTCTCGTACAAGCGGGCATTATTGAGCGCCAATGCCAATGTACCACATAGATTCTGCACCAATTCCATAGTGTCTGCTTGAACGGGCTCGGCTGCCTCTGCCCACAGGTACATTGCGCCGATGATGTTTCGTTGCAGAATGAGAGGAAAGGTGGCCTGGAATGGACCGCAGTCTCCAGGTAAAGCAGATTGAAAGATCTGGTAATTGAAGATGCCGGCCAATTTAGCCAGGCCACGCTGGATCTGTTCGCTAGCCAGGAATGGTAGAGTATTCTTTGCCTGAGAAGGTGCAAAGTTTTGGGCGGCTGCAAGGTGTGACTGAGCATTACTCTCGAACAAGTATATGGCGCCGCTCTCTAGGCCGGTTAGTTCGAGCGCTCCGCGCAGGGCAATGTCCAATAAAATAGATGGATCGAGTTGTGTGGTGACTGCAGAGGCGATCTGGTTGATTGCTAACAATTCGCGATTCCGGCGGCGGATCGTTTGCTCGGCTTTCTTCTGTAAAGTCATATCCCGTGAAGATGCGATGATGCATGGTTCACCATTGATTGTGATCAAACGAGCAGACGTCAAGCAGTTTTTTAAGGTACCGTCTTTGGTACGGACAATCCTTTCCGTTTGGTCGAGGCTGCCTTTTTCCATCAATTCCAGTATTAACTGTCCGCGCTCTCCCTGATCGACCCAGATATTGATCTCTGTAGAAGATTTACCGATGGCTTCATCCGCACAATAGCCCGACATGCGCTCAAACCCTTCGTTGACGGCCAGGTAGACACCATCAGCCAGGCGATTGATATTGATGCTGTCCGGGCTGTTCTGAAAAGCTTTAGTGAACTTTTCTTCAGAGAGTCGCAGTTCCTCTTCCGCTCGTCGGCGCTGGCGATGTTGTTCCATTTCAGCCAATTCCCGGTCGATAGCTGGCGGAACGCGCGCTATCTCGCTCTTTTGAATGTAATCATGTGCTCCAGCTTTTAGCAAAGTGACAGCCAGGTTCAAGTCGATTTCTCCGGACACAATAATAAATGGTGTATTTGGCGCCAATTCTTGCGCCAATGCCAAAGCGGACGGTGCATTGAAACGCGGCATCACGTGATCGGATGTGATCACATCCCAATTCTGTTGTTCTAGGGCGGAGCGCATTGCCTCGGGCGTATCGACGCGCTCATAGATAAGATCGTAGCCGCTGCGTTTTAATTCCCAGGCAAGCAAATAAGCATCTGCTTCAACGTCTTCAACCATCAATAGTCGCAATAATTTTGTTTTCGAAGGATCCATACTCTAGTAAATCTAAAGAGTCTTGTCGGTCTGGTGATGCGAAACCTTTGATAGCGGCAACCCTCAGGGGCGTTGTAATTAACCCAAGTTGCCACCTAGCGGTGACATGAGAAAGTCCATGCGAAATCTGG
>CAZVRZ010000166.1:0-10923 GCA_964629965.1 uncultured Anaerolineaceae bacterium | reverse complement strand
TGGAAGCCAAGGTAGATCAGAAAGAGAATGAGATTGTGGTCGCGCCGGAAATCCTAAAACAGGTGAGCCTGGAGGGCGTGATTGTGATGGCAGATGCGATGCATACCCAGCGAGAGACTTCCCGACAGGTTTTGCAAGCCGGTGGCGATTACATCTGGATGGTGAAAGGCAATCAAGCCAGTACCCTGTGGGCGATCTAGAAGTTATTTATCCACGAAGCCTGCAACATCAAGAATGGTACGCCACTCTCTGAAGACATCCGCACGGCATAAACCGCCAATAAAGGCCACGGGCGCAGAGAAAAACGCACGCTTTGGGCCAGCACGGAACTGAATGACTACCTCGATTGGCCAGGGGTTGCTCAAGTCTTTCGGATTGAGCGCTTGATTTGGTATGAAAAGTATCGAGGTTATACCCGCCAAGTGGTGTATGGCCCGACCAGTCTCTCATCTCACCCAAAAAAGCACCCCCAGAAATTATTGGCAGAGGTTCGGCAATACTGGGAGATTGAAACCGGGCTACATTATCGCCGCGATGTAACTCTGAAAGAAGATGCCGACCCTCGGTCATACCGGTCATGTTATGGCAATCTTGAACAACGCAATCATCGGGCTATGTCTGCAAAATGGTTATCGAAACCTGGCCCAGGCACGTCGCCGCTTCAATGCAATGCCCAAACTGGCTTTTGACCTGCTACGCTTTGGAAAAATCCATTCTTGTTAAAGCCGTGTTACAAACTTGTAAACTCTTGTTTTCCAACTGAACGTGGTTTATACTATTTTACATTGGGCTGGGTCAAAGGCGTTTCGCGACATCATAAGACCGATTCAAGTAAATAGTGGGTTTACCATTGCCAGGTAAGATCAGATGTGCTGTCTCATAGGTTGCAGCTATAACTAAATCTTCGATTGTTCGATTAATGGAACGCAACATGAAAACACGATTATTCTCACTAACCAGCATCTTGCTCGGCGCACTTCTATTAACTACATTGGCAGAACGACCACAACCAACTCTGGGAAATTCTAAGCCTCCAAATCTTGCAGCAGCAGAACAAGCGTTGCAAAGCACAACGAAGCTACTCTCCGTGAGTTCAGATGATACACAAGGAAACAACCATTCCACGGCAGCATCAATATCCGCAGATGGAAGGTATGTGGCTTTCGGATCCGACGCTACCAACCTGGTTAATGGAGATACGAATGGGGTATATGACATTTTTGTTCATGATAGAGTAAATGGGCAAACAGAACGCATCTCAATGGCTTCTGATGGCACTGAAGGAAATGGCAACTCTTATCTACCAGCACTATCGGCAGATGGACGGTATGTAACATTTAGCTCTACCGCTAGCAACTTGGTAAGCGGTGACACAAATGGCGAAGATGATGTTTTTATCTATGACAGAGTTGATCGCCAGGTAAGGCGTGTTTCAGTGACTTCAGATGGTACAGAAGGAAATGATATATCATTTGCATCATCCATTTCTGCCGATGGACGTTATGTGGTGTTTACATCAGTTGCTAATTTGGTTAGCGAAGATACAAATGGTTTTCCAGATATTTATATTCATGACAGACAGAATGAAAAAACGGAACGCGTTTCGGTAGCTTCAGATGGTCTGCAAGGAGATGCTGGGGCCGGTTGGCCTTCTATCTCCGCTGATGGGCGTTTTGTGGCATTTCGATCGAATGCAAGTAATTTGGTCAGTAATGATACCAACAACGTTGCTGATATTTTTGTCTACGACTGTTATACTAGAGCAACAGCACGCGTTTCGGTAGCTTCTAATGGTACGCAAGGAAGTGGAGCAGCAGGACGCTTATCCATATCCAGTGATGCACGTTATGTGGTATTTAGTTCTAGCGCTGACAACCTGGTTGATGGTGATACAAATGGCGTTGATGACATATTTGTGTATGACCGCCAAAATGGACATACCGAGCGCGTCTCAGTGAATTCTGATGGCGTACAAGGCAACGCTTCATCCATACGTCCATCAAATCCATCCATTTCTGCTGATGGGCGTTTTGTAACTTTCGACTCTACTGCCGATAATTTGGTCAAGGATGATACAAATAGCGCTAGCGATGTTTTTGTTTACGATCGGCAGAGTGGACAAATGGAACGCGTATCGTTAGCGAGCGATGGCATACAAGGAAATGGGGAATCTGTGCGCCCATCCATCTCTGCTGATGGACGTTACGTGGCGTTTGACTCTGGCGCGAACAACCTGATTAGCTCAGATTTGAATGGTGTGGCTGATGCTTTTGTTCGGGATCGGGGTGGAGCATCTGGCATTCAAATTAACGAGGTTATGTTCTATCCCAATGCGGGCAGCCCAGAATGGGTAGAACTCAAAAATACTGGCTATGCTGCTGTTAGTATTCGCGGTTATGCACTTACTGATGAAAATGGCCACTGGTATCGTTTCCCATCCGCATTGCCTGATATACCCGCGGGAGCTTTCGTTGTGGTGGTTTTTGACGATTCAGGCAGCAGTAATGATGACCTGGACTTTGGCGATAATGTAGCCACCCTGCATAGCCCTGTTGGGATAACCAATATTTTGGGGGATGAGGCAGGTCAGGTGGCATTATACAGCGCGAGCCACTTTGTATATTTGCCGTTGATCACCAGAGAAGGTGGCAGCGGCGGAACGCAAATCAGTAGCATCTCTCTGCCACCAATTGTTTCGTTTGTGGCATGGGGAGCAAAACCAGGTGCAAAGGCAGCCAATGCTGCCAGGGCAGGCCGCTGGCAAGAAGAGTGGTACCTGATGCCAGTGCGCGGATTTGGATTATTACCTGATGGAAATCCATGGACGGCCAATGAAACCATTGGCGTTTTACCGGGCTTGCATACCAGCCCACTGAGTGCATGGTATTCATATTTATCAAACGAGGCCAGCCCTGGGCAAGAGAATCCAACGCCGATCATCCCTTATTATTACCCACCGTCGGGTGCGACTTTGGACAGCCAGACGTTTATGATCAGTTGGCAATCTTTGGCAGGCGCTACCGGTTATCGTTTTCAGTTGTCTGATACACTTGACTTTACGTCATTGATTACTGACACAGTTCTCACGGTCTCGACCTTTCGCTCGCCTAAACCAGTGCCGGAAGGCGCCTATTATTGGCGCGTCAAAGTTCAATCTCCTGCTGCTGAAAGCTCCTGGTCTGCTGCAGCCCAAATCAACAGTTGGGCAAGGCCTTCCGCAGAAAGCCTTGAGAAATTAGGAAACATTGTATCCCAGAAAGAATTAGGCATCCAATGGCAGTTGCAACACAAAGACACCCGCATGCTTGACATGGACGGCAGCCCGCGGTTTGGCGAAGGCCGTTGGGATTGGGCGCACGAAAAAGAAGACGGCGATCTGATCATCGGGAATAGCGCACCCATCCGCGCCAATTACCTGGATGATATGTATTGCAGTCGGGCTGCCATTTCGATGATCGCGTCATTTTACGGCGGACATTTGAGCCAAGATCGCATTGCCTACCAGATGTTTGGCGGAGGGATTCCCGAGGGAGACCTGGGTCACGGGGTTGGATCGACTGGAGAAATAATGTACGCGGCCTTGAATTGGTCGTTAGGCATTATGGCTACAAATTACCTAAACCCCTCTTTTGACCAAATCAAAATCTGGATTGATGCTGACAGGCCGCTTCTTTCTTCTACGCCCAGACATGCACGCGTAATTGATGGGTATTTTGAATTAGGCGCCATACAGATGGTGCATTTACTGGATCCCTGGGACGGAGCCAAATGGGTCTTTTATCCTGATACTGGCGAGCCTCTCCTCACGCTGATTGGACCCGCCGGCATCAATAGCGCGCCCGGTGTACGCTCTGACGAGGATACTGACAATGATGAAGTAGCCGACACAATAGATGATTCAGATCAAGATGGGTTATCCGATTTCGATGAACTTAATCGTTTCCATACCAGTCCTAATGACCCAGATTCCGATGGCGATGGGATTATTGACCAGTTGGACATTGTGGAATACAAATTCGATATCAGCGGTAACTATTTGATGATCATGCCATCTTTTGACATCGATCAGGATCGTTTACGAAAAGAACTCGACCCTGACAACGACAACGATGGTTCGCCAGACGGCTGTGAAGACAGCAACCACAACGGCATGCAAGATCCTGGCGAAAGCAGTAATTTCGATCCAGGTTCGACAAAAAATTGCACCTCCCAACTAGGTGAAATGATCATCATCCCTGCCGGCGAATTCCAGATGGGCTGCGACCCGGCTCACAACTACTTGTATTCGTGCGATTCAGACGAACTTCCCCTCCATACCGTGTACCTGGACACATACCAGATTGACAAGTACGAGGTGACCAATGCTCAATACACCCAATGTGTGGCCGCTGGAAGTTGCACCGCGCCGTTGTATAACACATCCAATAAGCACCTTTCATACTACGACAACCCCATCTACGCCAATTACCCGGTGATCTACGTGAATTGGAGCCAGGCTGCCAGCTACTGCACCTGGGCCGGCAAGCGCCTGCCGACCGAAGCCGAATGGGAGAAAGCAGCGCGAGGCACGACTGTCCTTGCCTACCCTTGGGGCGATCAATATATTGATTGCACAATGGCGAATTATTACAATAGTAGTCTTGGTTATGGCTACTGCGTTGGCGACACTAGTGCTGTGGGCAGTTACCCAACCGGGGCCAGCCCGTACATTGTGCTGGATATGGCCGGTAATGTGTGGGAATGGGTCAGCGATTGGTATGATCCAAACTACTACCAATCCTCTCCCTATGCCAACCCACCTGGACCGGTTACAAGCAGTAGCCACGTGCTGCGGGGCGGCTCGTGGAAGGGCTTCCGATACGACCTGGTCACTGCTAATCGGAACGACGGCCTCCCGACGCTCCAGGAGTACGACATCGGCTTCCGCTGTGTGGCACTACCAGGAAGGTGATCGCCGGTGAAGAGCACCGAGCTGGACTTCTGATTTCTGGTCTTCTGCGGGGATGTGGGGCGCGCCGCCCGCTGCGGCAAGTGCGATCGCCAGGCAGTGGCCGATTTCGAGCTCAACCTGGAACACAACCTTTTAATGCTGCTAAGCGAGCTGCAAATGCACACCTACCGGCCAGGCGCTTATAACAACATACATGTTCATCCTGAGCACCGAAGATAAACTCGCCTCGCCCGGTGTGGTAGACTAACCGGCTGGAGCTCCGGGCGGGGCAAACTCTCCTGAGATTTCCCTCACCCCTCTCCGGATCGTCTTGCGATCCAACCCCGTTATCTCCGCCATGCGCGTGATCCCGCCGTGCCCCATTTGCTGCGACTGGAAGGCGGCAAACAACCGCCGCTGGCGGGCATTCATCAGGCTCATCAGCAGGTTGATCTGTTCGTGCCGCACACTCTCCGGATCCCCCGCCTGGCCGCGGCAGATCGGGCAGGTGCAGCGGTTGGTGCGCAGGGTAGTTTTCATGGCTCGGCGCCCGCCAGCAGGCGATTAGCAATCCAGCCGGTGCGTTCATCGGGCAGGAGGATGTGCGCCCAGGCAGCGCCATTTGCATCGGCAGTTTCTATCACCTGCACCGGCGTGCCGTCCGGCAGCCAGGCCAGGATCATGCCCTGCGGCTCGGCGCGCAGGTAGGCGCCTTCTTCACTGCTCAGATAGGCAACCGGTCGATCCTGCTGGATGGTTACCACCAACAGGCGGGCAACCCAGCCGCTGAACCCCGCGCCGGTCACCTGCACCCAGGTGGCCCCGCCGGCCTCGGCCTGCTCGCCCAATGTAACGGGTGTGCCGTTGTCGAGCAGCGCCAGCGAGTTGCCGTTGGGGGCATCCCGCAGGTAGACCTGCTCAGACTCCGGCGACCAGATCAGCGCCAGCGGCGGCCTGGCAGTGGGCCAGGCGGTGGGCGTGGAGGGTGTTTCAGTAGGCCGAGATGTCGGCGAAGCAGTATACGCCAGTGTGGCAGTGGCCTGCGGGGAAGCAGAGTGGGCGGCGGAATACGACTGAAAGACTGGCCGGTAGGTGCGGTAGACCAGGATGACCAGGGTCAAGGCCAGCAGCAGCGCGGCCAGGAGAGCCAGGCGGCGGATGATCCGGCGCGCCGCAGGGCGCTCCAGCAGTTGGATGAGACGGGTGAATTTAGTGGGCATAAAAATACTCCTTGTAGTCGAATGGTGGGCAGAGGCTTACATTGCGGATCAGGCGCAGCGGCCAGATCAGAAAACCGTACATGGGGTGGGGTGAGGCTGATCCGGTGCGGATGAACAGGTTGCTCTCTCCCTGAAAGGATAGGCTCTCAAAGAAGCGCGCCAGGGTGCAGTACTCAGAGTCCAGCGGCTCGCAGCGCTCCCAGTCGATTTCTTGCTCGGACACATGTGCGCCGGCGGCCTTCAGGCGCACCAACTGCCGGCCGGGCCGGCTGAACAGCGCCAGCACTTCCTGGCGGGTGGCAGCCCCTTCGACAAACGAAACGTAGTAGGGCTGGCTGCCGCGGCCCAGCCGGTGGTAAGCGTCATACGAGGCCGAGTCGTGGACGGTGTAGTAGGCCGGCAGCGTGACGCCCAGGGCGGCCCACAGCGGCCGGGAAGCGCCCTGGGCCTGGTAATACACCTCGACCAGGTCGAAGAGCGGGCCGCCCCGGTAGGGATCCCACTGCCACTCGCGCAGGCGGCCGGTCACGCCGGTGAGCGTCCAGGCCCCTTCACCGGCATGGTGCGAGTAGGACAGCGTTCCCCAGTCGTTGGCGGCGGTGGCCTGCTGGAGGGTTTGTGTGCAGGTTGGGATGCGTTCGGGCTCTCGGGGTGGAATGAACTGCCCAGGCAGCGCGCCCTGGGCATCTGCGGCCACGCTGAACGACCAGGTGTAGCTCTGGCCGTTGGCGATCAGCGAGACGGTGTACGAAGCGCCCGGCGTGAGGGGCTGGCGCGGGATGATGACCAGCGCATCGCGGCCGGACAGGAAGCTGCGCCCCAGCGCCTGCTGCTGCGGGTCGGGATGGGTGTAGCTGGTTTCGGTGTACAGGCAGTGTTCGAGAGGAGTCGCACCCTGCATGAAAGAGTGGGCGGTGATGTTGACGGCAGTGAACCCCGTGCCAAACTGGACGATGACCGGCGGCCCGGAGGGCGCGCTGTAGCCGGGGCAGGCCGCCAGCGGGTCGGGCGTCTCGCCGCCGGAATATTGGCTCACCGGCAGCACCTTGCCCTGCGCCGGGTAGAAGACCGGGTACTGTACCCGATCCGGCACATCGCCCAGGCCGCGGAAGGTATCCAGCGCCGCGGCTGTCTGGAAGGCATGGTCAAACTCGCGGTAGGAGCCGAAGCCGACGCTCTGCAGGCGCGGGTCAAGCACGTTCACGGCGTGGAACGGCCCGCTCATCCACTTGTCCACCGCCTGGCTGTCGGTGAGTTGTATGCCGGTATCCGCCAGCACGTTGGACGACTGCCCGGCGGCGTCGCCGTCCAACGTGTACCAGGGGTTAGCCGGATCCTCAGCATGCGCCAGGGCGCCGTTCTTGACCACGTAGCGGGCGTGCAGCCGGTCGCCCTCGCTCCACAGGCTGTCCTCCGTCACCGGCGGCAGGTCCGCCAGGGCGCGGTAGTCGTTGACGCTGGAGATTGGGTCGGTGGCGCTCACCTGGAAGATCGTATCCGGAACCCGCCAGTATTCCGGGCCAGTATTTCCCGTCTGGAAGAGCTGCGGCAGGTCGCGCACCATATAATACAGGCTGTATGCGCCTGCCGGGAAATCCTTGAGCTGCACCACCCAGGAGACGGTCGCCACATTCTCAGAAACGCTCTTCGCCCAGCCGGTCTGGGTGGCCGTGCCCCAGGCGTTGGCAAAGGGCGCCGTCATGTTCCACACGTAGCCGTCGTGAAACTGGCCGCCAGGTTCGCACGACCCTTGATTGTTGTTGATGGCCACCTGAGTCCAGCTCCAGGGTGCGATGTTAGTCATCGTGCCAAAGAAATCCGCCAGGTGATGCTCGAAATAGCTGCCATAGCCATCGCCGGCGGAAGTATCACAGTCGGACACGCCCAGGTAGGCGCGTTCGATCGTGCTGCCGCCCTGCGGATCGGTAAAGCGGGCGGTGAAGGTCACAAGATCAGACGGCCTGGCCGGGTTGGGCGAGATGGTTACTCCCAACAGGCCGGGCGGATCGTTATGGATCGGTGTGGGGGTATGGGTAGCCGTGTTGGCCGGCGTGCGCGTGGGCGTTTGGGTGGGTGTTGGGGTTCGCGCGGCAGTCCGGGTGGGCGTGCGCGTGACGGTCGCAGTCGCGGTGGGCGTGGCGGTGCGGGTAAGCGTGGGAGTGGCGCTTGGGTTCGTAACCGTGAATGTCCCCGCACTGCGCCAGTCGGCCTGGGTCGAGCCGCTGTGCCAGAGCAGGCCAGTATCTTCGATCATGTAATACAGGTGGTACGTTCCCAGGGGGAAGTTCTTCAGGAAGACTTTCCAGGAGACACTTAACTGTGTGCCAGAAAGCGCCTGTTTCGAGACCGCCTCCAGCTGCGCCGTGCCCCAGGCGTTGTTCAAGGGATCGATGTAGCCCCAGGGATCGGCGCCGAGCTGCCCGCCCGTACAGGCGGCATTCTCGTTATTGATCGCTGCGCCGTACCACAGGCTATCCAAATACACGCCGCTGCCGAAGAAGTTGGCCAGGTTGCGCTCGAAATTGCTCATGTAAGCCTCGCCAGTGGCGCGGGTGCAATCCGAGAGACCCAGATAAGCGCGGTGTAATGTCCCGGCGCCCTGCGGATCTGCAAACACCGCTGTGAAGGTCACCGTCCCATTGGAGGGGGCCGGGTTGGGGCTTGCGCTGAGCAAGATCAGCGCCGGGGGATGGTTGGCCTGTGGCATTCCTGCTCTGGCTGCGCTGGCAGGCTCCCCCGGCCGGCCCAGCACCCACACCAATACCAGCAAACCAAACAGAGAACGCAGTTTCGAGAACAGAAAGTGGTTCATCATGCTTACTCTCCAGCGGGCTCATCAGGAGCCCATTCCACATAGACCGGGTCGACGCCGATCTCCAATTCATCATTTACTGCCAGCGGGTTGCCCAGCACATCCCAGGCCGCTTGCGGTTGAGGCGTAAAGGCAACGGTATGCGATGGCTCGCTGAGCGACACGTACCACAGCAGCCATACCTGGCGGCCATCTGCATGGATGAACTTGTGGCCGCGCACGCCAGAGACGCCGCCCACATCGGCGGGCAATATCTCGCCCAAGTAGGCTGCCGGACCGATCTTTTCCCGGCCGAATTGATAGGCCTGGTAAGCCGGGCGCGGGGTGAAATCCTGGTCGACCAGGCCGGAGTTCTGCCAGCCGGTCAGGCTCTGCCACAGGTTGGCTTCCAGGTCAAGCGCCGCGGCGGCCGCGTATACCTGGGCCACGTAGCCAGCCTTGGCCGTCTCGAACACCGGCACGTTTTCGCAGCTGGCGCACAGCACGGCGGATTGGGTGTTGTACAGCGCCTTGTCTCCGGCGCGATACTCCTCCAGTAGGCTGCGGATATAGCCCGCCTTTGCGACAAGGGACGGCCCGCCGGTGTGCCAGTAGGAATGCCAGTTGTAGTTGCTGAACTGGTAGGCGGCGCCCCAGGGCAGATCGTAGACCGCGAAGCCATCCGCAGCCTGGAAACTGACGCCATCGAAGGAGGCGCCGCCGCCGGCCTGCAGGAAGCTCTCCAAGAAGCTGCTGCCGGAGCAGTCCTTGCCGCCGGGCGGGTCCAGCGGGTCGCATTCCAGCCTCAGGCTGCCCAACAGTAGCTGCGCCTCGGGATCGACGGCCTTGATCTGCGGGTAGACCAACGACAGGATGGCGGCATAACCGCCGGCGGCGTAGGCAGGCTCAGATGGCTCGCTCCAGCAGCCGCCGTAGGTGTCTTGTTCGCTCCACAGCTCCCAGTGCTTCACCCGGTAGGGAGGAGCGCCGTAGCGCTGCACCAGGTCGCGCAGGAAAGCGACCAGCGCCGGGCGGTGTTCCGGCAGAGGCTGCCCGCAGGCTGATCCAGGCACGCTGGCCCAATCGGGCGTGCCCTCCACCGTCAGAACCACTCGCAGGCCCAGGCTGGCCGCAGCCTGCAGCTCGGTCTCCAGCTCTGCCAGCGCTTCCCAGCGGCGTTCGCCTTTCACCGGTTCCACCTCCGCCCAACGCACAGATTGGCTGGCATGCATCCAGGATGCGCCGGCGTTGAGCACTTCCGCCAGCCCATCTCCGCCGGCCAGTGAGCCGGTGTTGAGGCCGAAGACGCTCTGCGGGACAAAGGCCGGCGGCGTTGGCGTGATCACTGCGCCGCCCTCCCCGCCCAGGATCA
Source organism: uncultured Anaerolineaceae bacterium (assembly GCA_964629965.1). Lineage (GTDB taxonomy): Bacteria > Chloroflexota > Anaerolineae > Anaerolineales > UBA4823 > CAZVRZ01. Next base: position 610 of record CAZVRZ010000166.1, on the reverse strand, counting down.
TGGGCAGGTAGACGGTAGAGCCATCTCCGGACTGCGCCTGGGCCGGGTCTGCCAGCATACTGGCGAGCAGCGCCAGCAGCACCAGCAGCAAGCCCAGCAACAGCAGGCTGCGTTTCCATGGGATACTTCTCAAGGTGATTTTTCGGTTCATACAAGCTCCTTCCTGGTGGGATTACCAGATGTGGGGGATCAAACGCCAGCGCACGCCTCCGGCGTAGGCGGCGTAGTTGGAAACAACCTGCTCCTCCCAGCGCATGCGCAGCAGTAGAGTGAGCAGGAGAATAAAGAATACTGCGAGGTTCAACGCCGAAGGGTCGCCCATCACCGCCCCAACCAGGGAGACCAGCTCGCCCAGGTACATCGGGTGGCGAACGAAACGATATGGGCCGCCTGCCACCAGGCCACGATCCGCCGGAGCGATGCCGAACGAGCATCCCAGCGTGCTCTGCGCCCACAGCGCGAGCAGCAAGCCCAGGACGGTAATCGCCTGCCCTGGCAGAGTCTCGTTGTCTATACGCAGCGCCAGTGGGAGTATAGCAGAGGCCCAGGCAATGACCTTCTGCGGCCAGCGTACTTCCTCCGACTGACGGCTGCGGGTGACCAGCAGCCA
>CAZVRZ010000165.1:0-10973 GCA_964629965.1 uncultured Anaerolineaceae bacterium | reverse complement strand
ATTTCCCGCTGGTTGTGTGGGTTGATTTTAATCTTTTCTACTGCTACGAAATCCCCCGCGCAGACTGATTTGCTTCGCGCTGCTTTCTTATATATAATGGAATCATTGAGAGAAGGAGGCTTGTATGTTTCGATCCCTACTCCACGCTTTGATCTTCCGCAAGTTGTACCCGACTCAGTTGTACCCAACTCAGTTGCCGGCAATCAGCATCCTGGCAATCGTGCTCTTTACGGCATTGTTCGGCGCACGGCTGGGCCTGCAGCCTGCTCGTTCCCAGGCCATCGATGCTTCGCCACCTGCCGAAGCAGTGCGCCTGGTCTTTGTCCATCATTCGACCGGCGAGAACTGGCTGCGCGACGACGACGGTGGGATGGGCCGGGCGCTGGCAGAGAATAATTACTTTGTCAGCGATACCAACTACGGCTGGGGGCCGGATTCCATTGGCGACCGCACCGATATCGTCAACTGGCCGGAATGGTTCCTGGCAGACCAAAGCAGCCGTTACCTGCAGGCGCTTTTTGAGGAGGCCGACCAGCATTCGGATTACACCCGCACCTTCGATAACCCCGGCGGTGAGAACGAGATCATTATGTTCAAATCCTGCTTTCCAAATTCGGCCCTGGAAGGCAGCCCCGGTGACCCGCCCCAAGCGGGCGATGAACTGACGGTGGGGAATGCTCGATACATCTACAACCAACTGCTGACTTACTTCATCACCCGCCCGGATAAGCTCTTCGTGGTGATCACGGCCCCGCCGCTGATGGACGATACCTACGGCGCGAATGCCCGGGCCTTCAATACCTGGCTGGTGCGGGACTGGCTGGCGGAAAACAATTATCCCTACAGCAACGTGGCCGTGTTCGATTTCTACAACGTGCTGACCGATCCCGATAACCACCATCGCATCCAGGGCGGGCTGTTAGAATACACCAACAACCAGGGCGGTAACAACGCCTATTACCCCAGCGGCGACGATCACCCCAACCGCGAAGGCAACCGCAAAGCCACCACCGAGTTCCTGCCCATGCTGAACTATTTCTACCAGCGCTGGAAGGCCAACCTGCCGCCGGAACCGGTGCTGCCAGCGACCGAGGCTGCCGGCGAGACGCCAGTCGAATCGGTTGCGACCGAAGCGCCGGTCATCCTGCCTGGGCCGGGTGACGATGGAGTCTCGCAGCCTTACGGCGGCGATATCATCGATCTTTTCGAGAGCGGCGCGCCGGCCCATACCAACGGCTGGATAACGTACTTCGAAGATGGCAGCCAGACCACCATCGACTGCACACCGCAGGCGGAGGTGGTACACTGGGGCAGCCAGGCGCTGCATATCAATTTCGATGTCAAGGCCAACAGTTGGGCCACCTGCAGCCTGTTCTACGATCCGTTACAGAATTGGAGCAAGGCGGCAGGGATCGTCTTTTACCTGCGCGCCAGCCAGCCCGGCTTGATCTTTAACCTGGACCTATTCGGCGGCAGCCATGACCAGACCGAGTCCTACAGCTTTACCATCGAGGCGCCGCCCGACAGCGCCAAGGGCTGGATCCAATATTCCTTGCACTGGGATGAGCTGCGGCGCGTGGAATGGGAAGAGAACGCCGGCGCCCCCTTTGCCAATCCGGAACAGATCGTCGGGATTGGGTTTGGCTTTTCCACCTATCCCGACACGCCTAACACCGGCGAGATATGGATCGATGATCTCACGCTGATCGTCGCCGATGCGGTGGATGGCGGGGCAGCCAATCAGAACGGGGCCGAAGTGCAGGAAGCTGTCACCGAGGCAGCCACCCCCGTTCAACCGGTGAAAGCTGCCCCCACCGCCCAGCCTGCTGCTACCCAGGCCGAGAAAGCCGGAGGGCGGCGTTTGTGTCCATCCGTCGCCGCACCGCTCGTGCTGGTTGGCGCGGCGTTCATCGGTTTGAAAAGGAGAAGACGCATTTGAACGGGATCACCCCATCGCTTCTGACCACCCTGTGCGCTTATAATGCCTGGGCTACCACGCGCCTGTTAAATAGTGCCGCCAAGCTGAGCGAAGAAGAATATACCACTCCCGGGCGGTGCAACCAATCCAGCATCAAAGAAATGCTATTCCACATGCTGCGGTACGAATGGGTGTGGCGCAGCCTGGCGCAGTTCGGCGCACTGACCGCCACCCTGCCTGCCAGCGAAGACTACCCCACCCTGCCCGTCTTGCGCTCCGCCTGGGCTGCAGAAGCCGAAACGCTGCGCCAGTTCGTCACCTGCCTGGACGAAGCTGCCCTGGCCGAAAAAGTGCTGGTGAGCGACCGGCACGGGCAAGAGCGCTCGTTCGTGCGCTGGCAAATGCTGCTGCACCTGGCACTGCACTCCATGCAGCATCGCAGCGAAGTTGCCATGGCGTTGACGACCTTTGGTCACTCGCCCGGCGACCTGGATTTTATCTACTTCGTGCAGCCAGCACAGAATTCGTGAGCGGAGAAAGCCTGAAAGGAATCCATGCCTCGCCGTGCCCCGCCGGCCTCAAGCACCATGATCGATCAGTCAAAATGCCCGCAGCCGCCGGCCCCCTCAACCATGATCGATCAGTCTAAGCACCGGCAGCCGCCGTCTGGTAGCGACCGCGCCAAGTCTTACCTGAAAAAGTTGCAACACGCCCCACCTTCATCGTTTCACCTGCTCGACCCTGCCAAGGCCAGGCGGCTGCACGCCCAATCGATGTTCATCCCTTCCCCCGCGGATGTGGCCGGGGTGATCGCCGCAATTCCCGAAGGGGAGACGAAAACCATTGCCGACCTGCGCCGCGTTCTGGCACAGATGGGCAATGCCGAAACCGCCTGCCCGGCAGCCACCCTCAAGTACTGGAAATGGCTGGCGTACGCTTACGAGGAAGCCCTGGAAAAAGATGCTCGCTTCGCCGTTCCCTGGTGGCGCGTCCTGCACAAAGGCCAGCCTGCCAGGGTAAGCCAGCCCAGCCCGCAGTTGCCTCCTGCCCACGAAGTCGTGGGCGCAGGCGCTGTGGGCGCTGTACTCAGCGCAAGCGCAGGCGATATTCATATCGGCGATCATGCCCGCGTCGAGGGGGACGTGTTCACCGGCGGCAAGCACATTTACGTTTCCCAACCCTCCCTGCCCGCTCTGCTGCACACCCTGCAAAGCCCGCCGCCAGATTTTACCGGCCGCGAGAAAGAGCTGGCCTACCTGCGTAAGAAATTTCTAGACTCTGGCGAGGCGCACATTCGTGAGGCGCACATCGCCGGCCTGTGCGGCGCGGGCGGGGTGGGCAAGACCGCCCTGGCGCGCGCCCTGTGCCGCGAGCTAGCCGAAAGCTACCCCGCTGCCCAGCTCGAGATCGACCTGCAAGGAACAAGCTCTCCGCTCGATCCCTACGCTGCCATGCGCCGCTTGCTGGAACGCTTTTACCCAGGCACGCGCCTGCCCGATGAGCCGGCCGCCTTGAGCGAGGTATACCGCGGGGCGCTTGAGGAAAATGCCTGCCTGCTGCTGCTGGATAACGCCCGCAGCGCCCAGCAAGTCAAACCGCTGCTGCCACCGGTACCGTCTGCAGCGGTGATTACATCGCGCTGGGATTTCAGCCTGCCCGCCCAGGGCTTGCACATGCTGCGCCTGGATGTGCTGGAGGCCGGAGAGGCAGCCGCCCTGCTGATAACACTGCTCGCGCCGAGTACAGCGCCCGCATCGATCGAAGCGTTGGCCAAGCAGTGCGGTTACCTGCCGCTGGCGCTGCGCATCGCCGCCGCCCTACTGCAGGCCAACCCCGATTGGCAGATCGAAGACCTGCTGGAGAGCCTAAAAGACGAGTGCCGGCGTTTAGCAGCACTCAAAGACCCGGATGATCCCGATCTGGATGTGGAAGCCTCGCTAGAACTATCCTACCGCCTGCTGCCCCAAGATCTGCAAGCCGCCTTCCGCGGCCTGGGTGTCTTCGGCGCACCCTTCGACCTGGCAGCGGCGCAGGCCATCCTGACCCCTCCCCATTGGTATACCAATGGAGAGGGGTCAGGGGAGGGGTCTGGAAGAGAAGCCCTGAACTCCCTGCGCAAGCACGGTCTGCTGGAATACCGCGTCGAGAGCGGGGATTACAGCATGCACGATCTAGCGCTCCTGTTCGCCCAATCTCGCCTGCTGAGGCAGGAAAAAGAAGCCGCGGCAACACTGGAACGCGCCGCGGCATATTTCCTGGCCGAAGGCGCAGCAGCCAACGATCTGTACAAAAAAGGCGGCGAAAATATGATCAAGGCCCTGCAGCGCTTCCGCAGCCTGTGGCCTCACCTGGAAACGCTGTGGCAAAGATTGGCAGATGAAAGATCAGGTTGGCCAGTGCGATCCGGCACAGATGAAACAAGCCAGGCGGGAGAGATAAACTTCGCCGAGCGATGGCTATGCGATTTACCCGGGCGCATGTGGGAGGTGCTCGACCTGACCCTGACACCGCTCCAGCACATGCCGTTCATCGAGCGCGCCCTGGCTGCCGCTCGCACACTGGGAGACCGGCAGGCCGAAGGCGTTCACCTGGGCAACCTGGGCCTGGCGCACGCCAGCCTGGGCGAGACGCAACGGGCGAGCGAATTCTACCGGCAGCACCTGGAGATCGCCATCCAGACCGGCGACCGGACCGGCGAAGGCAACGCCCTGGGCAACCTGGGCCTGGCCTGCACTGCCCTGGGCGAGTATCACCAGGCAATCGAATTTTACCGGCAGGCGCTGCTCATCGATCGCGAATTGGTCGCCAGCGGCGGCGATCGAAGTCGTGAAGCCGCCGACCTGATCAATCTGGGCAATGCCTGCTTCTACCTGGGCGAAACCACACAGGCAATCGAGCATTTCCAGCAAGCGCTGGCAATCGACCGCCAGGTGGGCGACCGGCGCGGTGAAAGCGTGGCGCTGGGCTGCCTGGGCGGCGCCATCCACACCCTGGGCGATGTGCAGCAGGCCATCGAGCTTTACGAGCAGGCGCTGGTGATCAACCGCCAGCTCGGCGACCGGAAAAACGAAGGCCTCAGCCTGGGCAACCTGGGTCTCGCCTATGCGAACCTGGGGGACACCCCGCGGGCGATCGAGCTCTACCGGCAGGCGCTGCTCATCGATCGCCAGGTGGGCAACCGGCGCGGCGAAGGCTCCGTTTTAAATAACCTGGGCATGCTCTACTCTTCGCAAGGCAATTACCCGCAGGCAATCGAGCTCTACCAGCAGCGGTTGGAAATTGCCCGCCAGGCCGGCGACCGGCGCGGCGAAGGCAACGCCCTGGCTAATATGGGCCTGGCATACTGCGAACTGGGCGACCGCCAACGCACCGGCGAACTGTGGCGGCAGGCGCTGGCGGTTTACCAGGCTAGCGAAGATCCCCGCGCAGCCACTGTCCAGCAGTGGCTGGAGGAGGAAGGGCTGCTTTGAGGTTGCAAAGGAGAGACAGAGGAAAGGCGGCGAAATGATACAATTGCGCCTGGATAAGGAGGATGCATTATGACAACGATAAGCGCATTATTGATCATCGATGTGCAGCAAGGGCTGTTCAAAAAGAGCACGCGCCTTTACCAGGCTGACCAGCTATTAGACAACCTGCTGCTGCTGATCGAGCGCGCTCACCAGGCCAGAGCGCCGATCATCTATGTGCAGCACAATGCATCTTTCATGCCCAATGGCAGCCAGGAATGGCAATTGCACCCGCGCCTGCAGCCGCTGCCGGGCGAGCTGGTGATGCAGAAACATCACGGCAGTGCCTTCGAAGAGACAAACCTGCAAGAGGAATTGGATGCCCGCGGGGTAAAGCGGGTGGTGATCGGTGGACTGGTAACGCACGGCTGCATCCGGGCCGGCTGCCTGGCAGCCCTGGAGTTGGGCTACCAGGTGACGCTGGCCTCCGACGGACACAGTTCATACAGCAAGGATGCCGCCCAGTTGATCGAGAAATGGAACGCAGCGCTGGCAGAACAGGGCGTGGAAGTCAAGCCGAGCGCGCAGATCGAATTCTGAGAGAAATTCACCTGTTCAGAGAAGTAAATAACGCTCGATCAAGGCACGGCTGGTTTCGTCCAGTGTGGCCAGGTCGTGGATCTCGTAACGCGTCTGGTTGATGTCGATCACCAGCCAGCGCTGCGAAGCCACCTGGCGGGTGGAGCCGATGATGCTGTCGCGCATGATAAACTCCTTGACGCCGCGGTCGGTCTCGACCGACCAGTACAGGAAGCCGAACTCTTCGCGGATACTGTTCACCTTGCAGATCACCGGCGTCAGGTAATACTGGCGCAGCTCGCGCAGCACCGCCTGGAGCGACTCCGGCTCCAGCTCGCGGCAGTCGGCCAGCACGCCCAACTCATGCGAGCGATCATCGCCTTCGGGAACGCGCACCAGGATGAAGGTGTTCTCAGCGGAAAGCGGGAAACAGCGCCGCAGCGTGACGCGCGGATAAAAGTTTCCGGCTGCATCGGTGAAAGTCAGGTTCTCACCCTGGTAGCTGAAGCACAGCGCCGGGGTATCAAGGTAGACCGTCTCGAAAGGCTCGGCCGCGGGGCCTGCCCCGAGGTCCTTCCCCGAGGGGTTCTGTACCGCCACCGGTTCGGCTTGGCACTGCGAACAATCTGCATAGGTAATATTCTTGCTCATATTTCAGGTCACCTCATCAAGCTTACACCGTTGGCACGCCGTCCAGGCGGGCAAACTGCGATTGGATCTGCACCAGGTTGTAGAACAGGCCCTTTTGCTCCATCAACTCGTTCGGGCTCCCCATTTCCGCCACCCGGCCATGCTCCAACGCGATGATGCGGTTGGCATTGTACAGCGTGGAAAGACGGTGGGCGATGGCGATGGTGGTGCGCCCCTGCACCAGCGTGTCCAGCGCCTTCTGGATCTGTCGCTCGGTCTCGGTATCCACCGAAGAAGTGGCCTCGTCCAGGATCAGGATCTTGGGATCGAGCAGGATGGCGCGGGCGATGGAAATGCGCTGGCGCTCGCCGCCTGAGAGGCCCGTGCCGCCCTCGCCAACGATAGTGTCGTAGCCTTCCGGCAGGTTGACAATGAAATCGTGCGCGTTGGCAGCCTTGGCAGAGCGAATGATCTCCTGGCAGGTGGCTTCTGGCTTGGCATAGGCAATATTCTGGGCAATCGTGCCGGTAAACAAGAAAGGTTGTTGCAGAACGATGCCGATGCTGCGGCGCAGTTCCTCAATCGACAAATCGCGGATATCTTCGCAGTCTATGCGCACCGCGCCGCCAGTGGCGTCGTAGAAGCGGCAGATCAAGTTAACCAGCGTGGTCTTGCCGGCTCCACTGGGACCGACAATACCAATCAGCTCACCCGGCTTGATCTCGAAGCTGATATCTTTGATGACCGGGAAGTAAGGGTTGTAACCGAAGGTGACGTGATCGAACTCAATGCGCCCATCGGCAGCCCGCCGCCGCAGGGCCTGCGGTTTCTCGCTAACCTTGGGTGTTTCGTCCAGGAATTCAAAAGTGCGCTGCGAGATGGTGACGAAACGGTTCATGGCCTGTGAGATCTGCGCCATGTTGGAAAGAGGGCCGTAGAACATGCCCAGGTAGCTCAAAAAGGCCATCAGCGTACCCAGGGTGATCTTGTCGGCTAACACGGCCTTGCCGCCGGCATACCAGATGAGCAGGCCGCCCGCTCCGAAAGCGAAGGAGATCAGCGGGAAGAAACGCCCCCAGGCCTGATCGACGCGCAAGCGCGCTTGCAAGGCATTCTGGTTGCGCTCATGATAACGCTGCTCTTCCTGGCCCTCTTGGGCAAAGGCCTTGACCACCTGGATGCCAGCCAGGAAAGTGTTCAACATCGAGTTCATCCGCCAGCGGGTAATCCAGTAGCGGCGGAAGTGCGGGTTCATCCGGCGGTGGTAAAGCAGTGTAGCGACCAGCACGAAGGGCGCTGGGATCAGCACGAAGAAGCCCAAGCTGGGCGCCATCGAAAACAGCACCACGCCGATGCCAATCACCATCACCGCGTTGAGCAAAAAGCCCGCCATCTGGTTGATCAGGCCTTGCAGTTCCTCAGTATCCTGGTTGATGCGCGTCATCAGGCGGCCTGTTTCGTTGCGGTCGAAGAAATCCTGTGAAAGGGTCTTGAGATGGGCAAACATCTTCTCGCGCACCCCAGCAGCGAAGCGGCTGGAAATGCGGTTGGTCAGCAAAGCATCGGAGATGGTAATGGTGACGCGCACGATCTGCAAGCCCAACAGCCCAAGCACCAGCCACAGCAGCCACTGTACGTGCACCTGGGTGGTGAGCACCTGGTCGATCAGGATGCGGGTCAAGTAGGGAGGTGCCAGGTCAACCACCACGCCCGCCAACATCAGCGCAATGTGCAGCCCGCCCAGGCCCCAGAAATTGCGCGCCAGGAGCAATAAGCGGCGGAAGACCTGCGAACGCTGGATACAGTTCGGGCAAACCTTTAGGGAGGGATCCAGCAAGCGCTTGCCGCAAGACAGGCAGCGCTGCCCTTCGGCGGCAAAATCTGGCGCGGGCGCAGCCAGGCCCAGGTCTTTGCGCTGGCGCAGGTAATGCGCCGCCAGGGCAAAGTGCTCGATTTGCTCATTAGAGAAGTGCAGCAGCACCCTGGAGCCAGAGGACGAGGCCTGCGCCGGATTCGAGAGCGTCACCCGCAGGAGGGCATTGCCCACACAAGGCTCTATCTGGGCATCTTCGATCTCGTCCAGGTGCGCCAGGAAACGCACCTCCACCGGCTGGCGCGAAATCACCCCCAGCAGCAGATCATCGACCAGCAGCCCCTGCTCGCCGAACTCACCTTGTAGTGAAAGATCGGACCTGAGAGCAATCTGCAGTGCCGCGCTGTTGCCGCCCTGGGCACGGAAGGCATCAAGGATAAAGATAGGAACGGTGGCTGCCAACGCAGCCCCGCCGTACCCGACGGAAGTGGCGCCCTTTGACGAAGCGGCGCTCTTTGACGAAGCCTTCGCGGGTGTGGTCGAACCGCCAATAAGGATATCCTGGTTCATCGTTTGCAAACAATCTCCATTAAACAAAAACCTCGCTCAAGCATGGTCTCACCCGCTCAACCGGAACAAACGGTCGAACAGGATCTTCCACGCCTGCGAGGTTAGCTGACGGGCTCGGAACCGAAGATTGGCCCTACGGCAAGGCTGTGGTAGAGACGGAAGAGCGGTGTTCTGTACCGCCCCGGTGCTCTGTACCGGCAGCGTCTCAACTGGCTCAGCCGGGCCGATTCGCCCCAGGATGTTTGCGCAGATCAAACCGTGTTCTCTACGGCGCCGTAACCTGTACGGCAATCGCGCGATTCATCAAGATCCCCCGCTCAGCAGGCGCCCAAAGCGCAGGCTGATTCGGCGGCGCCGGGGAGGCTTCCCCAGCATATGGCAATTATACCGTATGCTGCGACATATACGAAGGCTTCCGTGAAACGGCATCTGCAACCGGCTTCGGCGACATCCTGCCGGTCACCCCCCCCCGGCGCGGGCACTGGTGATGCTGGAGCAGTTCGTCGGCATCGCCTATATCGCCGTCGTCGTCTCTCGGCTAATTGGGATGACGCTCGTACGCCGCAAGGGCAGCTCTTGTCACCCCAATGCAGTGTGAAGCAAACTTCATTGGAGATCCAAATGGCGCTGTCCGCCGCTGGTAGGTGGTTGAATCACAACGCAAATCTTGTACCGACTCGGCCCGCACCGTACTCGGCGCACACAGCCCAATGCCGTTCCACATCGTTATCTCGTTCTGGCTGATCTCGATCGTTTCCTTACCCACCAGCAGATAAAGGATTTGGTAAATAGCCACAGCGCCAACCACCGCTCCCAAGATAGCAGACGAATCATTGGAGACTAGAGGTACCACAAACCAATCCAATGATCGCCAACAAAATAAAAAATATCTTTGACTATCTCACCCCACAAGTAGTGCTCTTTACTACCGATGCGCCGCGAGACAGGCAAAGTGATGGTGATGGTCGCAGGCCGCGAAGGTGACTTCCGTTTCTCGTATGACCGAAGATAGTGTATCCATGTGACAACGAGATCAAGCCGAATTCGTGTCCGCTGTACCCAGCCCCGCTGCACCCAGCGGAGGCGCCGCTTCCTTTCTTGGCAGGGTAAAGTAGAAGGTAGCTCCCTGGTCGACCTCGCTTTCGGCCCAAACGCGCCCCCCGTGGCGGTAAATGATGCGTTGGACGATCGCCAGGCCAACCCCTGTGCCTTCAAATTCATGCTCGCTGTGCAAGCGCTGAAACACGCCAAAGAGCTTGTCCACATAACGCATATCGAAACCCGCGCCATTGTCACGCACATAGTAAAGATTCTCCCCCGCCGTACCCGGCGGAGCCGCCGTACCCGGCCCCGCTGTGGGCGCTGTACCCAGCGGAGTGTTCCCAGCCGCGCTGTGGGCGCTGTACCCGGCGGCCGACTCCTGGCGCCCGCCCACCACAATGATAGCCTTCTCACGCCGGGCCGAAAACTTGCAGGCATTGCTCAGCAGGTTCGCCCACACCTGGCGGATCAGCCTCAGATCGCCCTGCGCAGGAGGCATGGGTTCGAAGCGAAACTCAAAACGCTTTCCGCCTTCGGCAGGGATCAATTCTTCGCAGACTTCTCGGGCCAGCGCAAGCATATCAATCAGCTCGTGCTGCAAGGCAGTCCGGCTGAAACGCGAGAAAGTCAACAGATCATCAATCAACTTACTCATGTGCCGGGTTTCCGCCCGCACGATAGCACCTAAGCGCAGACCTTCCGCATCCAAGGCCTCCCCGTACTCTTCTTGCAGGATGCGGGTGTAACCATCAATGGCACGCAGCGGTGCCCGCAAGTCATGCGAGACGGAATAAGAAAAGGCTTCAAGCTCCTTGTTGGCAGCCTCCAATTGCGCGGTGCGCTCTACCACCCGTTGTTCCAGGTCTTCGTTCAGACGGCGGATCTCTGCTTCCGCTTGCTTGCGTTCGGAAATATCCATGGCGATGCTGACGGTAGCATAAACGCTTCCGGCTGCATCTCTCAGGGGGGCCAC